>JBHEMT010000138.1:0-22421 GCA_046262435.1 Candidatus Dormibacteria bacterium
CTGGTCGCCGGCTTCGCGGAGCGGCATCCTGACCTCCGCCTCATCTGTGCTCACCTCGGCGGCGGGCTGCCGCTGTACGCGCAGATGCCCGAGGTGCGGCGGCTCTGCCGCCGGCTCTGGTTCGACACCGCCGCCCAGCCATTTCTCTACGAGCCGGCCGTCTACCGTGCCCTGATCGACCTGGTGGGTGCGGACCGGCTTCTCTTCGGCAGCGACCATCCGCTGCTCGGCGCCGGGCGCTACCGGCTGGCGCTGGAGGCGGCCGGGCTCAGCGCCCCGGACCGGGTGGCGATCATGGGCGGCAACGCCGCGAGTCTGCTCGGCCTCTGACCCGCCGGCGCGCCGGCCGGTTGGACGGATACCCCCTGGTGGTATCCTCGCCAGTGCAGTCACGCCACTGTTGGGGTTCCGCCCCAGCGCCACCCACGGAGAACCATGGTCGTCCTCGACGCTGTCGGATCAGCCCTGCGGGAGGGCTTCTTCATGTTCTGGGAGACGCTCTGGGCGCTGATCCTCGGTTTCACCCTGAGTGGTGCGGTGCAGGCCTTCGTCGGTCGCGGAGAGATGGAGCGCGTCCTCGGCGGCGACGATGCCCGCAGTCTCGGCCGGGCGACCTTCCTGGGGACGGTTTCCTCGTCATGCTCCTACGCGGCGACGGCGATGGCCAAGTCGCTCTTCAGCAAGGGCGCCAACTTCACCGCGGCGTTGGTGTTCATGATCGCGTCCACCAACCTGGTCATCGAACTGGGCATCGTCCTGGCTCTGCTGATCGGCTGGCAGTTCACCGCCAGCGAGTTCGTCGGCGGTCTGCTGATGATTGCCCTGCTCGCGGTGGTGGCCCGGTTCACCCTGCCCCGCGACGCGGTCGCGGCCGCACGGGCGCGACTGCGTGCCGTGGGGGACGATTCCGAGGACGGCTCACTGGCGGGAGTCGACGTGCGGCTGCCGCTCCGTGCGCGCCTCCGCTCTCGCGGTGGTTGGGCGGACGCCGCCTCGTACACCATGGCCGACCTCACCATGCTTCGTCGGGAGATGGTCATCGGGTTCACCGTGGCCGGGTTTCTCGCGGTCCTCGTCCCCGACGCTGTGTGGAGCCACGTGTTCATCACCGGGCACGGTTTCTGGACTTCGCTGGAGAACGTCGTCGTCGGCCCGCTGATCGCCATCCTCTCGTTCGTGTGTTCGATCGGCAACGTGCCCCTTGCGGCCGCGCTCTGGAAGGGCGGAATCAGCTTCGGCGGCGTGGTCAGCTTCATCTTCGCGGACCTGATCACCCTGCCACTGCTGGCCATCTACCGCCGGTACTACGGCACCCGGCTGACCGTTTGGATCCTCGCCTCGTTCTGGCTGGTCATGTCGGTGGCCGGCCTGCTTGTTGAGGGCCTGTTCTCCCTGCTGCATTTGGTGCCGTCCACCCGACCCACTCAGATCGCACCCACCTCGTTCGCCCTGAACTACACGATGGTGCTCAACGTCCTCTTCATCGCCGCCTTCGCGGTGCTCTACTGGCTGCACCGCAACCGCGAGCGGCTCGGTGGCAGCTCCGGCTATGCCCGTGATGTGGTGTGCGGCATGCAGGTGGAGCGCAGCAACGCGCCTGCCCGACGGCGTCAGCAGGGCGCCACCTTCCACTTCTGTTCCGACCGGTGCGCTGAACGGTTTGCCACCGACCCCGCCGCCTACACCGGCGCCGCGGTCACCGCTCCACGTGGCTGACACGGCCTCTGCGGCGGCCTCCTCTCGGCGCGGCTCGTACCAGGCGGACAAAGCCCAGCTGCTCATCCGTCTTCGTCGTGTGGCCGGCCAGGTCAACGGCATCGCGGCGATGGTCGAGACGGAACGCTACTGCCCCGAGGTGTTGGTGCAGATCTCCGCGTCCGTCGCCGGGCTGGAGAAGGTGGGCTTCCTCCTCCTCCGCGACCACGTGCGCCACTGCGTCGCCGAGGACCTTGAGCGCGGGCGCGGCGACGAGTCGCTCGACGAGCTGATTGCCACCATCAAGCGCTTTGCCGGGCGTTGAAGAGCCGCCGCACGTAACCCAACCGTGACGCCGTGATGCGACCCGAGCTCCGTCCGGCGCCGCAGACTTCGTTCTGAGGTGTGGTGACCGGCTCCCGCCAGCTGGTCATCCGCCTCATTTTCTTTTCCACCCCGGAGCGGTCGACCGCCAAGCACACTGTTGGTGATGGTCTCTGCTCAGAGTCTCGAGGTGGTGATGGTCGCCTTCGAGGGGCCGGATGGCTACAGCCAGGCCGGCGGCCTCGGGGTGCGCGCCCGTGAGCTCACCCGAGCCCTTGCGGCGCGCGGCCTGCGCACCACTCTGGTCTTCGTCGGTGACCCCGAGCTGCCTCCTGACGGGGAGGATCACGGGGTCCGCCTCGTCCGATTCGGCCAGGCGATCAGCAAGCGCCACCCCGCCGGCGTGTATGCCGGCGAGATGGAGAAGGTGCGCGCCCTGACCGAGCAGCTCCCCCGTTGGGTGGCCCGCCGAGTGGTGGCTCCGGCGGCTGCGGAAGGCCGCAGTGTGGCCGTGTTCGCCGAGGAATGGCACACCGCCGCCTTTTGCCACCGGCTCAGCGACCACCTGCACCGCATGGGGCTGCGCCAGCGCTGCGCCATCCTGTGGAACGCGAACAACACCTTTGGTTTCGAGCGGATCGACTGGCCGACGCTGGGGTACGTGGCGGCCATCACCACTGTCAGCCGGTACATGAAGCACCTGATGTGGCCCTACGGTGTCAACGCCACGGTGATCCCCAACGGCATCCCCGGGAGCGCCCTGCGCCCCGTGGACGGGCTGGCCGTCGCCGCGATCCGGAGCGCGGCCGGAGTCCCCTGCCTCACCTTCAAGCGGGGGCGCTGGTCTCCGGACAAGCGATGGCACCAGGCACTGGGATCGATCGCCCAACTCCGGGCCAACGGGGTGCCCGCCCGCATGCTCATGCGCGGTGGGATGGAGCCGTTTGGGGGCGAGGTCATCGCCCATGGCCAGGCACTGGGGCTCGAGCCGGCCGACTGGAACGAGCCGCTCGAGGATGCCGCGGGGGTGGTGCGGGCGCTCACCGAGACCGGGGGCGCTCCCCTGGTCAATCTCTGTCGCTTTGTGCCCGACGCCCTGCTTCCGGAGATCGACGTCGCCGCAACCGCGGTTCTGGCGAACTCAGGACACGAGCCCTTCGGGCTGGTCGGCCTCGAGGCGATGGCGGCCGGCGCGGTTGCCGTGGTCGGAGCCACCGGGGAGGAGTACGCCAGGCCATACGGCAACGCGATCGTGACCGAGACTGAGGACCCCGTCGAGGTCGCCAGTGCGCTGCGCGGCCTCGTCGAGCGCCCCGCGCTGGCTCGACGCCTGCGCCAGACGGCGCGGCGCGACGCCGCCGACTTCACCTGGGAGCGGGTGGTCGACGGCCTGCTGGAGCGGCTGCGCTTTGTTTGCCAGCACCAAGGCGTGGCCCTGGCCGAGATACCCGTCCGCCGCGCTCGTCAGAGCGGGCCCGGGGCAAGCAGTGCGTCGGCCAGGAGCGCAGCGCCAAGGGAGAGTGGGACCAGCAGGACGCCGACCCGAGAGTAGGTCCGCAGCGAGGGGCGCGCCCCCACCCGCCGGGCCGCGGTCCACCAGAGCACCGCGCTCAAGGACCCGGAGGCCGCGAGGTTGGGCCCCAGGTTGAGTCCAAGCAGGAGCGCTCGGGCGTGGGCGGGGTGGCGCGAACCGAGCAGGACTGCTGCCGGCAGGTTATTGACCAAAATGGCTGCAACTACGCCGAGCCCGGCCGTCCCA
Source organism: Candidatus Dormibacteria bacterium (assembly GCA_046262435.1). Classification (GTDB taxonomy): domain Bacteria; phylum Chloroflexota; class Dormibacteria; order Aeolococcales; family Aeolococcaceae; genus JBHEMT01. The sequence continues at coordinate 3,779 of JBHEMT010000138.1, forward strand.
ATGCGCCCGGTTTCGGCGAGCAGGCGGGCCGGGCCGTCCCACACTCGGGCGAGGGTGCCCAGGCCGATGGCGATGCCGAGCAACCCGCCCAGGGTGCGCAGGTCGACGGCGCGGAGCGCCTCGCCCACCGGCAGTCCGCGGCACACCGCCGCCACCAGCAGCGCGAGGCCGATCCCAGCCACAAGCGGAGCCGGCTGAGGCAGTGCCAGGATCGCCACCGCAGCGACGGCGGTGGCGAGGGTGCTGGCCCAGGGCCGGCGTGACCCCGGAACGGCCGAACCGGCCTCGGGCGGCGCGGACCGGCCCTGCCGGCCGAGTACCACCCAGGTGATCAGCCCGGTCACCACCACCGCCGCCATCCACCCCGGTGCCATCCGGGCCGCGAAGGTTCCACCGGGCACCGGGTCGGCCGCCAACACCAGCAGGTTGGTCAGGTTGGACCCGGGGAGCAGCAGCGAAGCGGCATTGGCCATGAACACGCAGCCGTAGAGGAACGCGGTCTCCGGAACGCCGCGTCGCCGCGCGGTCAGCACCAGGATGGGGGTCAGGAAGGCCACGCCGGTGTCCAGGTTGAGCACCACGGTCACCGCGGCCACCAGCCCCAACGCCGCCGGGTAGAGGACGACGACGCCGCCCGGAAGCCGCTCGAGCACGGCGGCGAGCAGGTCGAACAACCCGTCGCGATGCGCGACATACCCAATCAGCAGCAGACCGCTGACCAGCACGAACGGAGGCCAGGACGCGCCCGCGGCGTCCAACGCCGTGCGCGGCGCGAGGCCAGCGGCGGCCACCGCGGCCGCGCCACCCGCGAGCGCAAGCACAGCGGGCAGAGAGGGCCGTGGCACCCGCCGAGTGTGCGACGGCGACCCGGGCGCGCGTCGCCTCGTCCGTGGTTCCGGGCGATCCTCCGCAGGGGCGGGGGCGCGATCGCCCGCACTGTACGATCGACGTCTGTGACCCCCGAGTATGACCCCACTGTCATCCGTCCCCTGGCCGGCCTCAGCGCCTCACAGAGCGGCACTGCCGAACGACTGGGCCTGACCGCCGACGAGCTGAAGGAGCACGAGGGGGTAACCAGCGAGGGGTTCGCCCAACTCCTGGGCGCGGCCATGGTGCGCTACGACGAGGCGGTGGGCGAGCTGTCGCTCTACCCGTGAGCGGCCTCGGCCTCAGCGCGGCTGATCTCACCCTGGTGCACACCGTCGCCGCCCGGCGCGCCGGGGTGTTGCCCGGGCAATTGGACCCCGGTCAGCTTGGCGAGGCCGCGGCGTGGCCCCAGGCCGAGACCGACGGGGTCGCGCGGTTCCCCAGCCCCTTCACCCGCGCCGCGGCCCAGGCAGAGGCCGCCGCGCGAATCGTCCCGCGCGCGGCCAGCCTCACCGCGCTGCTCGCCCTGGTCACCCGCCTCGGGCGCGAGGGCTACGTCCTGGTGGCGCCGCAGGGGGTGCTGGCCGGGATGGTGGCGGGGATGGTCGCGGGTCGGATCGACGCCGCGGGGCTGGGACGTTGGATCGAGGACCGGGCGGTGCTCGAGGGCGGCGGCTGAGCCGTCACCGCCGCCGCCACACGGCGACCGGTCCGGACCGCGCCTGAAGTGGGGCCTATGCTGCCCAGGATGAGGCCGGGACGACGCGGCAACGTCAGGTGAAGGCCGTGGTGATGGCCGGCGGCGAGGGTGCCCGCCTGCGGCCGATGACCAGCAGGCGGCCCAAGCCGCTGGTCCCGGTGGCCGGCACCCCGGTGATCGAGCACACCCTGGCGCTGCTTCGCGAGCACGGCATCCGCGAGGTGGTGGTCACGCTGCAGTACCTCGGCGCCGAGATCCGCAACCGCCTTGGCGACGGCAGCGAGTACGACATGGCCATCGAGTACGTCGTCGAGGAGAGTCCACTGGGAACCGCCGGCAGCGTGCGCAACGCCGCCCACCTCCTGGACGACACCTTCCTGGTGATCAGCGGTGACGCGCTCACCGACATCGACCTCAGCTGGGCACTCGACGAGCATCGCAGCCGTCACGCCCAGGCCACGGTGATTCTCAAGGCGGTGAGCAATCCCCTGGAGTACGGAGTGGTGGTCACCGATGCCGACGGGGCGGTGCGCCGGTTCCTCGAGAAGCCCTCGTGGGGCGAGGTCTTCAGCGACCACGCCAACACCGGGATGTACGTGGTCGAGCCCGAGATCCTGCAGCGCATCAAACCTGGCCGCGTGGCGGACTGGTCGCGCGACGTCTTTCCCGGAATGCTTCGTCGCGGCGAACGCCTGCACGGTGTCCTCGCCGACGGCTACTGGCTGGACATCGGCAGCACGATGTCGTACCTGCAGGCGAACTGGGACGCGCTCGAGGGGCGGGTGCGCTGCCGGATCGGCGGTCGGCGTCAGGGCGAGGCCTGGATTGGCGATGGCGTGGAGTTCGGAATGGGCGCCCGCGTGGAGGGGCCGGTGTTCCTCGGCGACGAGGTGAAGATCAAGGCGGGAGCCTTCATCAACGGACCGGCGGTGATCGACCGCTTCAGCGTCGTCGATGACAACGCCAAGCTGAGCAACAGCATCGTCTGGCCGGGGTCGTATATCGGTGAGAACTGCCGGCTGCGTCAGACGGTTATCTGCCGCAACGTGACGGTCAAGAACAACTGCCTGATCGAGGACGAGACCGTGGTCGGCGACGACTGCATCATCGGCCGTGGTGCCAGGGTCAACGCCGGGGTGAAGATCTGGCCGCACAAGGAGATTCAGCCGGGCTCGAGTGTCCGGGAGTCGGTGATCTGGGCGGGGGAGTGGCGGCGCGGCCTGTTCGCGTCGTACGGCATGGGTGGCCTGGTCAACGTTGAGTTGACCCCCGAGTTCTGCGCCCGGCTGGGCGCCGCATTCGGCGCCAGTCTGCCCAAGGGCGCGGCGATCACGGTGACTCGTGACCACGCGCGCTCCTCGCGGATGATCAAGCAGGCGCTGATCGCCGGCATCGTCAGCGCCGGGGCCACCGTGCGCGACCTGGGAGCGCTGCCGGTCCCGGTCAGCCAGGACGCCATCGCGCGCTCGACCTGCCTGGGTGGAGTGCACGTGCTCAGCTCGCCGCTCGACCAGCGTTCCGCGGATGTGCGTTTTTTTGACGCCGAGGGCCTCGCCCTCGATCGGCGCAGCGAACGCCGCCTGGAGAACCTCTTCTTTCGCGAGGACTTCCGCCGGGCCTCCTTCTATGAGATGGGCGAGATCGAGTACGCCTCGCCGCTGGCGGACTACGTCGCCCGCCTGCTCTCCGGAATCGACGTGGACCTGGTGCGTGAGGCCAGCCTTCGGCTCCTCGTCGACTACGACTTCGGCGCTGCCTCGCTGGTGCTTCCCGAGGTGCTCAACACCCTCGAGGTGACCACGGTCAGCCTTCACGCGGGATTCGGCGAGGAGCACCGGCCGCACGCCTCAATGGACGAGGCGGCGCGGATCACCCGCACCGTTGGAGCCGACCTGGGGTACGTCGTCAGCGCCACCGCGGAACGGTTCCGGCTGATCGATGGCGCCGGGACCCCGCTGAACGAGCAGCAGGCAATCGCGGTGGTGGCGTCGATGCTTCTCGCCACCGGCGCCGCCGAGGTGGTGCTTCCGGTGGCCACGCCGCAGTGGGTGCTCGACACCGTGCGCCGCCAAGGGGGCATGGCAACGGTGGCCCGGAATGACGCCGGATCAGTGCTTCGGCAGGCGATGGAGCACAGCGCCGTCATGGCGGCTGACGGCGCGGGCGGGATTGCCTGGCCGCGGCAACTCGGCGCGTACGATGCCATGTACACCCTGGTCAAGCTGCTCGAGCTGCAGGCGCGGTTGCGCCGGCCAATCGCCGACCTTCGCAGCCACCTGGTGGTCACCCCGCACCTCACCGCGTCGGCCTTCTGTCCCTGGGAGCTCAAGGGCCGCGTGTTGCGTGAGCTGGTGCAGGCGCACGATCCCGGCGACATGGACCTGGTCGATGGCGTCAAGATCACGGTGCCCGGCGGGTACGTGCTGGTGGTCCCCGACCGCGACGCCCCCAGCTATCAGCTGGCGGTGAGCCACACCGACGTCGCGGCGGCTGCGGCCATCCTCGAGGAGTACCGCCTGCGGGTCCAGGCGGTCGCCGGTGCCGGTGCCGAAGACGAAGCTGGAGCTACCACCCAGCCCTGAGGCCGGTCGCTCATGCGACGCTGGGGAGGTCGGTGCGGCGCTCCGGCTCGGCCATCCCGGTCCGCGCGTGCAGACTCTGCAGCCAGGCCGGCGCCCACCAGTTGGCCCGGCCGAGCAGGCGCATGAGCGCCGGGACCACCAGGGCGCGCACCAACGTGGCGTCGACGAACACGGCGATGCCCATGCCCAAACCGGTTGCTTTGATCAGCACCACCTGGGCAAGGGCGAAGGCGAAGAAGACGCCGACCATGATCGCCGCGGCGCCCGTGACCAGACGGCCGCTGCGCTCGAGTCCCTCGGCCACCGCGGACCGGTTATCGCCATGTGCTCGCCAGGCCTCCTGCATCCGGGTCAGGAGGAAGACCTCGTAGTCCATCGACAGCCCGAACACGATGCAGAACAACAGCACCGGCAGGGTGGGGTCGATCGGTGCCGGGGACACGCCGAGGATGCCGCCGAGATTTCCCTCCTGGAAGATCCAGACCAGCGCGCCGAATGCGGCGCTCAGCGAGAGCAGATTCATCAGCACCGCCTTGAGGGGCAGGACCGGCGTGCCCAGCAGGACCAGGAGGATGACGAAGGTGGTGACCACCACAAAGGCCACCGCCAGCGGGGTGTGGCCGACGACGAAGGCGACGAAGTCGACATTGAAGGCGCTGGTTCCGGTGACGTAGACGCTCGCCTGCGGTACCGCGGCCACGCCGCGGACGCGCTGGACCAGCCGGTTGGCGGCGTCACTCGACTCGGCGAGGCTGCTCCGGGCGACGACCACAGCGATCTCCCGGCCCACGCTCTGGTTCACCAGGGTGCGCAGCTCCACTGGCCGGCTCGCGGCCGGCAGCGCCAGGGCCTGCAACGCGAGTGGGCGCGAGACCCCGGGGGGGTCGGCCACGCTGCTGACGCTGGCCACCGCGGGTTGCTCTCGCAGCCGGTCGTCGAGCGCGGCCAGTCGTGCCAGGTTGACGGGGTTGAGCGGGCTGCCGGAGTGGAACCGGACCACCACGTCAATCTCGGTCTGGCCATGGCCGGGGAAGTCGGCCAGCTGCTCGGTTCCCACCCGTGACTCGGCGCTTCTGGGCAGCAGAGACACGTCGCTGTTGGCCAGGTGGATGCCGGTGAAGGGCAACCCGGCGAGCAGCAGCACTGCCAGAGTGGGCACCAGCACCACCAGTGGACGGCGCATCACCAGCAGCGCCCAGCCGTGCCAAAAGCTGCGCCGCGGGGTCCGGCGTCGCCAGGGCATGCGGCCCAGGTCGATACGCGGGCCGAGGATGGCCAGCGCCGCCGGGAGGAGGGTGAGCCCGTAGAGCACGGCCACCGCCACCACCAGGGCGCCCCCCAGACCCATCGACACGAGGAACGTGCCGCGGTAAAAAAACAGGGCACTGAGCCCCACCGCCACGGTCATCCCGCTGAAGAGAATTGCCCGGCCGGCGGTGGCCATCGCGCGGCTCAGCGCCGTCTCGGTGTCATCTCCTGCCGCCAACTGCTCACGGAACCGGCTGACGATGAACAGCGAGTAGTCGATGCCCACGCCAAGACCGATCAGGTTGACGATCTCTGGGGCGAACTGCGACACGTTGATCGCGTGGCTGGCCAGGTAGGTCAGGCCCAGACCGCCGACGACGGCGACACCACCGACCACCAGGCAGAGTAAGGCCGCGCTGACGCTGCCGAAGACCAGGAGGAGGAGAACCATCGCGAGCGGACCCGCCACCAGGCCTGCCCGCTTGAGGTCCCGCGCCACGTAGGTGTCCACGTCGGCGGCATAGGCCAGCTGGCCGGCGGTGGCCACCGCAAAGCCCGGCGGCGTACGAACCTCGTCACGATACCGAAGGAACTCGCGACGGGCGGCGAAGAAATCGGAGTGCAGGCTGACGAGCACCAGCGCGCGATGCCCGTCGCGGGAGCGCAGCCCTCCTGCCAGGCCACCTCCGCCGTCGTATGGGGTGAGGATGGAGGCCACGCCCCGGTCGGTGCGCAGGCTGGCCAGGGCGCCGTCGACGGCGCTGTGAAAGGCGGGGTCGTCGACCCCGTGCAGCCGGCTGCTGATCACCAGGTTGAAATCTGACCGGCCGGATTTGGGAAGCTGCGACCCCTCGAGGGTGAACCCCTGTCCGGACTCGAAGGTGAAGGTGTTGCGGTCGCTGAGCGTGCCGCCGCGCGCGGTGAGCACCACGGAGAGGACCACCAGGACCAGCGAGAGACCCAGGACCAGCCAGCGATGCCGGGCAACCACGCGTCCCCAGCGAGCCATCGTCCCCCACACGTCATCGCCGGTCGGCGCCGCCACCGAGTATATCGGCGCCCGGAGCGAACTCCGCCCCCCCGAGCTCCCCGTCAGTGGTGACGCTGCGGTTGCCTGCGCCGCAGCGGTCACTCGTAGCGGAGCACCTCGAGTGGCCGGATGCGGGTGGGGCCCCACGCCACCAGACCGGCGGTAAACGTCGCCAGCAGCGTCACCCCGGTGATCACCGTCAGGCTGATCGGGACCCCGACGGCAAGGTCGGTGTGAAGGACGTACCGACCGGCGGCCGCGGTGGCAACGCTCACCATCGCCATTCCTGTGGTGCCTCCGAGGGCACCGACGATGCCGTTCTCCAGGAGAACCTGACCGAGCACCGACCGGCTGGAGTGGCCGGTCGCCTTGAGAATGCCCATCTCGCGACGGCGCTCGAGCATTGCCAGGGCCACTGTGTTGGCAATGATCACCACCCCCGCAAAGAGCGCCAATGACGCCAGCGCGATCAGCAGGGTGATCAGGTTGGACAGGATCTGCTGCACCAGGGCGGTGAGGTCGGACAGGTCGTAGACGGTCGCCGAGGGCACCCCGTTCTCGAGCCGGCGCAGGGCCTCGAGCTTGTGGGCCGGATCGACCCGCAGGGACACGATGGTGGTGAGCTGGGCGCCGCCGAGGTCCGCGGCGGTGGCTCGGTCGACAAGCAGCGGTTGGAAGAAGAACCTGAACCGGGTTTGCGACCCTCGACCGCTGACCGGTGCATAGAAGCCGACCACGGTCAGGCTGCGCATCACCGTCCCGCCGCGCCCACGCACGCTCAGGACGTCGCCGCGGCGCAGTGCGAACGGAGCTCGGCGCAGGTCGGCACGCACCATCACCGCTGTCCCACCGGCGTCGCTGCGGCGCAGCGTGCGCCCCTCGACGGCGTCGGCCTCAGGCAGCTGGCCCGCGGCCAGGTCGTATCCCTCCACGCCGCTCAGCTGGGCGAATCGAAACTGGGCGCCGGGCCGGCTGGCGTCGCCGGCGGCGAATCGGCCCACGGGCTCGCCGCGCAGTGCGATCGGCTGCACCGGCGTGTCGACGGTGAGCTTGCGCTGCTCCAGTCCAGGCAGGCCGTTGCTGACCCTGGCAATGGAGGCCGCGTCGGAGGGCGAGGCGATCGCAAAGACGTCATAGGACGCCAGCTGCGCCAGGCTCTGGTCGATCTTGGCCGAGATGTCCTGGCCGAGGACCAGGATCAGGCCGACGGTGAACACGCCGGCGAACAGCGCGACAAGGGTGGATGCGGTGCGCGCCCGCCCGCGGCGTAGGGAACGTAATGCCAGTTTCAACGAGGTGCGCTGGCGGCGGGGCAGAAGCACCACCGCGTAGCCCGCCAGCGCCGCAACCAGCAGTGCTGCGCCCACGGCCGGGACCACCAGCCAGAGGACGGCCGCCGCGACGACCGCCAGACTCACCAGCCCGACAAACCGCAGTGGCCTCCCTTCGGGTACCGGAAGGCGTCCGATGAGGGCGAGCAACCCTGAGAAGAGGGCAGCCAGGCAGACGATCGCCACCGCCGTCCCGAGCACCGCTCGCACCGCCAGCGCGGGGTCACCGAGCAGCGAGGTGGCGAGCACCGTGAAGAGCACCAGCAGCGCGACGTACAGGCCGGCAGTCTGCAGCCGCGAGCCCGCGCTCCGGCCCTCGGGCAGGTCGCGAAGCACCGCCTGAGGGCGCACCGCACTGGCGCGCACGATGGGCAGGAGCCCGAAGATCAACGAGACGGCGAGGCCCACGCACACTCCGGTGACCAGTACCGCCGGACGCACCCGGAAGACCAGCTGGATGTTCACCAGCCGTTCGATCAGCGCGGCCAATACCCCACTGACGCCGGCGCCGAGTGCGGTGCCCAGCAGACCACCGCAGAGCCCGAGAAGGCCCGTCTCCACGCCGAACAGGGCGTAGAGCTCGAGCCGGGTGTAGCCCACAGTCTTCAGGGTCGCGATTTCGATTCGTCGCCGGGACAGCAGCACCTGAAGCGTGTTGACGATCCCGATGCCACCGATCAGCAGCGCCAGCAAGCCAACGATCTGGAGGTACTCGCGAATCTGCTGCGAGGCCTCGACGTTCTGCCGCAGCGCCTGGCCGACGGTCTGCACGGTGCTCCCGGGAAGCTGAGCGCGGAGTTCAGCGGCGACAGCGTCGGCGGCCACGGCACCCGGGGTCACGATGGTGACCAGGCCATATGTCTCAGCCCGTCGCTCGATGGATGCCAGCGTCGACTCGGCGACGTATCCCACCGAGGAGCCGTTGACCGACAGGCGGTTGGCGGTGATGCCGGTAACCATTAGGTCGGCACCGCGGCCCCCAACCACAGTGAGGTGCACGTGGTCCCCGGGTCCCAGCCGTCCGCCCTGCTCGGCGGCGAACTCGGAGAGCACGATGCTGCCGGGCGCTCGCAGAGCTGCTCCGAACGTGGTCGTCCCCGGCGGCCTGATCAGGCCGGCGTCGCCGACCAGCGGGTAGTCGCCCGGGTGGTCGAGGCCGAACAGCGGGAAGAGTTGCACGATCCGTCCCTGACCGCGGCGAATGGTGGCCTGCTCCAACGCCAGTGCTGCGTACCGCGTGACCAGGCCGCGTCCACGCAGATCGTCGAGGACGGTGAGCTGGCTTCGATCGAGGGGGAGCGCCGTGGACTGCACGGAAACATCGCCACCGTTCACCTGGCGGACGTCGCCGGTCAGCGAGTCGTCGATCATGTCCCCCGCCAGTCGCAGGGCGACGATCGCCATCACACCAACCGCAACGCAGAAGATCGCCAGCACGGTGCGGCCACCACCGCGGCGCAGGGAGCGCACGGCGTAGCGAATCGAGAGCGCAGCGAGACCGGCTCTCATCCGCGGGCCGTCATCCGCTGTTCTGCCCTCTCACCCCCCGATGCTAGGTGCTTTAAACGCGAAAGCAGCCGGGGCACGAATGCCCCGGCTGCCTTGTACGGGTATCGCGGCCGGATTAGACGGCGCCGCGACGACCCATCAGGAAGCTCGCTGCGGCGAGTACGAGGACGATCAGAGCCACGATCCACAGGAAGTGAAGGGTGGTGCCGATGAGTCCGCCGCCGAACAGCAGCAGAGCCAAGACGATCAGAGCCAGTGCCAACATTGCCAGGTACCTCCTTAGTGAAACCTGATAGGAAGACTATCACAGTATCGCTTGGATGGCAACCCCCTCCTGGTGTCTTTGCCGCGATGCCCCGGAGGGGCGTTTCGCACCTCTGCCAGCGGCTCCCGAAAGCACCGCCGCCGGTAGTGGCCGCCAGGCGATGCGCGATGACACCGAGACACCGGACCAAGCGCGATGCAACGGATCGCCGAATCGCAACTGAGGGTGAGTCACAAGCCGGTGCGGTCGGGCGTTTGTGACAGCGGCGCGATTGGCGGCGAACACCGGCCCGCAACGATGCGCATCAGCCGCCTTCCCCCGAGTCGGTCGCCGGAGTCCGGCCCGCCCGCCCAATTCCACCGGGACCCATCCATGAACCAACGACTGCATCCAGCCCTTGCCCTCGAGCGGGGGGCCGGCCCCCGCGCCCCTCGCCCCGGCACAGACGCCGAGGAGAGGTTCAGCGCCATCGCCGACAGTGGCGCCGCCGTCCGGCGCACCGGTCTTCATGACGAGTCGTCGACCTCGCACCGGCGCCGTTCGGCCACCCTGATTGCTGTCGCCGGCGTCAGCCTTGCCGGCCTTGCATCTGTGGCCTCGGCCCGCTCCGCCACCCCGGCCCACGCCATGGCGACCGCCGACTCGCAGTTGTTCGCGCTTACCAACCAGGACCGCACCAGCAACGGGGTGCCCGCGCTGGCTTGGTACTCCACACTGGGCACCATCGGCGAGAACGGTAGCTACGGCGGCTGTGGCTTCAACGTCCAGGGCCGCGCCCAGGACATGATCAACCGCAACTACTTCGCCCACCCCATTCTCGGTTGCGGGCAGTACGTCTGGTCGATGATGAGCGCCTACGGTGTCCCCTTCCGGTCGGCCGGGGAGAACATCGGCTGGAACACCTACGCTGACCAGGCGGCCTCGGTGAATGCAGTGAACTCTGCGTTCATGAACAGCCCCGAACATCGCGCCAACATCCTCAACGCCAGCTTTGACCACATGGGCGTGGGGTCGGCCAACAGCGGCGGCGGAGCATGGACCGGCGGGGGCGGCGCCTACACGGACGTCAGCATGTACGCCGAGGAGTTCGCCCAGCTCGGTGGCACCGTCGCACCGGCTACGACAGCGATCCCCGTTGCAGCACCTGCGCCCGCGTCCGCGCACCAGACCCATCGCCGGCATCGTTGGACACGGCACACCTGGCGTCACCGTCACTACCGTCACGTGCGCCGCTACCACCGGTAGCCGGCATCAGGGGGTGACCCTGCGGCCCACGACGCCTCGGCGCGTGGGCCGCTTTCGCGTCATCCCTCGGCGGACGGCTGGTCGGACGGCTCGACGAGCCTGATGCGCACCGCACGGAAGCGCTGGTGGCTTGCCAGGAGCACCCGTCGCCTCGGGTCAGGTGTATCGAGCAGGCTGCCGGTGACCAGCGGTCGCAGGGTGGCCAGCCTGGGGTCGTCAAGCACCGCCGCAACCGACCGCCGATCGCCGCCCACGACCAGGCCGTCGAGGTCGTCACGCACGGGCAGCAGCACCAGCGCGGCGGCATCGGCCGCTGCGGCCCAGGCGGCGACCGCCTGATTCTCCCGCCGGCGCGCGAAGCGTTGTTGCGACCACCCGCCTGCCGCGGACCGGCCATGCACCGGTCGCGACCCGACCCTCGAGGCGACCAGCGTCGGCCCGTGGAAGATCCCGGCGGCATGGCCGCCGAGGCGTGCCAGGAGAATGCCGACGGTGCGCTCCGCGGCCGCGTGCTCGACCAAACCGCCAAAGCTGGGGCTCGAGCTTCCGCCGAGCGGCGGGAAGGGAACGTGGCACTCGGCCCGCGCGCCGTCGGCGGCTCTGACGACGACCAGCTCCGGCGTGGCGGTCCAGGCGGAGCCGCCGTGACGCTCGCTGAACCCCGTCAGCCACCCCGCAAGGCGCTCGGGGCTGACCTCCACCCAGCGGCCGCCGCCGGACGCGGGCCGCCCAGCTCCCGTGGTCACATCGCCCACATCACCGCGCTCGACGGTACGCCGGACGGTGAGGCCGGCGCGCTCTCGGCCGCCGGCCGGGGGCAGACCAGGGGCTATCGTGGGCCCGTGCTCCTCTCCCGTCGCGCCGCCTGGTTTCTGGTCGCCTTCGCCGTCTGGAACGCGTATGTCTGGGTCACCTTCGTGGTCAACGTCTACCCGCAGCACGGCTTTGACCGCTTCTTTCTCGTCCACGCGGTCATTGGTGGAGTCACCCTGGCCCTGGGCCTGGTGGTCGGGGGCATCGGCCTGCGCGCCGTCCGGGCGCGGCGTCGCCATCCAGAGAAGCCGGCGTACGCCGGTCCGGCACGCGGGGACTCAGCGCTTCCCAGCTGAGCGGCCGTCCCCGAGGGTCAGCCGCGAGCCTTGGCCCCCAGGGCGACCCGGATGAATGCGGCGGTGGTGCGTCGCACCATCCCCGGCCGGCGCAGCGGGACCAGGGGAGCACCCCCGCGCCTGCTGGGCTCAGGCAGGCGGCTGGGCTCGGGCCGCGGCTGGAGATGCGCGGTCACCCGCTCGGCGGCGCCGCCCCAGGCCTGGTCGTGGCGGGGATGAATGGTCACCAGCGGGACAGTGGGTGCAGGGAACTGGGCGAGCACCTGATGGAGCTCGGCGGCGTCCATCGTCTCCACCTCGAGGAGTTTGGCCGCCAGGGCGTTGAGCGCCGGTCGCCGGTCCTGCAGCACCTGACGGGCGCGGCGCTCGGCCTCGGCGAGCAGCCGGTCGACCTCGGCGTCCACCGCGGCGGCGACGTCCTCGGAGTACGTGCGCGGCGAACCCGGCTCGGCGCTGAGGAAGGCGCGCGGCCCCAACGGGCTCATCCCCATCTCGGTGACCATTCGCAGGGCCATGCGTGAGGCCCGTTCGATGTCGTCGGCGGCTCCGGTGGTGATCAGGTCGTCGCCGAACACCAGCTCCTCGGCGATGCGCCCGCCGAGCAGGCCGGCCAGCTGGTCGGTGAGCTGGGCACGGCTGAGCAGCACCCGGTCGCGCTCCGGCAGCTGCATGGTCCAGCCCAGCGCCCGACCGCGGCTGACGATCGAGATGCGGTGCACCGGATCGCTGTGCTGCAGGGTGACGCCGACCAGGGCGTGACCCATCTCGTGGTAGGCGACGACCACCTTCTCGGTCTCGCTGAGCAGTGAGTTGGCCCGTTCCGGCCCGGCCTGGACGCGCAGGCAGGCCTCCTCGAGCTCGGCCATGCTGATCTGCACCTGCTCGCGGCGGGCGGCCAGCAGGGCCGCCTCATTGAGCACGTTGGCCAGTTCGGCCCCGGAGAGCCCGGGTGTCTGCCGGGCAATCACCCGCAGGTCGACACCGCCGGCCAGGGGCTTGCCCCGGGCGTGGACTCCGAGGATGGCGACCCTACCGGTGATGTCGGGGGTGTCGACCACCACGCGCCGGTCAAAGCGGCCGGGGCGGAGCAGGGCAGGGTCGAGCACGTCAGGGCGGTTGGTCGCCGCGATGACGATCACCGGCGCGCCTCCGTCGAAGCCGTCCATCTCGACAAGCAGCTGGTTGAGGGTCTGCTCGCGCTCGTCGTTGGACTGGTGTGAGCCGCTGCCCCGGCTGCGGCCCACCGCGTCGATCTCGTCGATGAACACGATTGCCGGGCCAACCTTGCGCGCGGCGGTGAACAGGTCGCGGACCCGGGCGGCGCCGACCCCCACGAACATCTCCACGAACTCCGAGCCACTGATGGAGAAGAAGGGCACATTTGCCTCGCCGGCGACCGCGCGGGCCAGCAGGGTCTTGCCGGTCCCCGGTGGTCCCACCAGGAGCACGCCGCGAGGAACCCGGGCGCCGATGCGTTCGTAGCGGGCCGGGTCGCGGAGCACGGTGACGATCTCGCTGAGCTCCAGCACGGCCTCGTCGGCGCCGGCGACGTCGGCGAAGGTGACTCCGGTGGTCTGCCCCGCGGCATGGCTGCGTGCCTTGGACTTGCCCAGGCCTCCCATCAGCGCGCCACCGCGCACCATCCGAATCAGGAAGAACGCGACCACGCCGAAGACCACCATCGGGAGGAGGTCGCGCATCAGCACGCTGCCGCCCCCCGAGTCCTCCTTGAAATTCTCGAAGTGACTGGCGTCGAAGAGCTGGGTCACCTCATAGGTGGAGGTGACGTCGGTCTGGTAGTGGCCGCCGGCCGCGTCGTACCAGGTGACGTTGTCGCTGCTGATCACCGCCGGATGGCGGCCATCTGTGGCGATTCGGTCGCGCAGCGATCCGGTGTGAGCCTGAGCGTTGTGGACCGCCCGGGAGAGATCCCCGCGGTCGCGATGGGGTAGCCCGTGGGCTCCGAGCAGGATGGCGGCGAGCAGAGCCACGACGGCGAGCACGGCGCCGGCGATCGCAGGGCGGCGTCGCTGTGGGCTCATGTGGGGATTCTGACCCTCCGCACCGCGATCACCTCAGTTGTAACTTCCCTGTTGGGGGACCATCACGCAATTCGCCAACCGCGTGATCCCGGATCATGGTGCCTCGGCGCCCGCCGTGTCGCCGGGGTCCGGCTCAGCAGTGGGAATGGAGCAGCAGCTCGACGGTGGCCACCAGGTTGAAGGTGGCGTGGGTGAGGACCGACGGCCAGAGGGATCCGGAGTAGTGATAGATCGCGCCCAGCACCAGTCCGGTGGTGAAGATCGGCAGGAAGAGGGTGGGCTGTCCGTACGCGAAGTGGGCCACTGAGAAGAGCGCGGAGCTGAGCACGACAGCCCAGACCACCGGCATCCGGTCGCGGAGATAGCGGAGCAGGAAGCCCCGGAAGAGCAGCTCCTCGACGAAGGGCGCGGCCACCACCGCCGTGATCAGGGCCACCACGGCGTTGCCGCCGAACTCGCGCGAGAGTTCCCGGCACTGGGTTGGCGGGGTGTCCGGGAACAGGGTGACGCTGATCAAACCGGTGGCCGCTTCAAACACGTACGCGGCCATCACAAATGGGAGGACGGCGCCGATCCAGCGCAGGTTGACCCGGCCGAGGCCGAGGTCACGCAGGTGGCCACGGCGGCGAAGGCGGACCGAGACGAAGAGGAGGCACAGCGCGGGGATGTAGGAGCCGAGGTCGACGATCACCACCTCGGCGGCGCGGGTGGCGCCCGTGGGGCGACCGTGCTGGACGTGGAGGATCAGCGCGATGAGCAGCCGGCTGGTCAGGTAGAGGAGGGGCAGGAAGAGAACGATGAGCGGGACGACGTCCGTCCAGGTCCACGCAGACCGTCCGCGTGTGGCCAGCGCGCGCCATCCGGTGCGCAGCCGGGTGCTCGGGTCGGGCTCGGGCGCTGCGGTCGCCGCGCCGGGCATTGCCGCCTGGCCCCACGGCGGCGCTGCCCACGGCGGCGGCGGTGGTGGTAGAGGCACCGGCGGTCCCCACGGCGGACCCGGGGCGGCCCGCGGTGGCTGCGATCCCCAAGCGGCGCCCCCCATCCAGGGCGTCTGCGGGGGGATACCCGGTTCGTGCTGCACCCGCGACCCCGAGTAGTGGTCGTGCCATCCCCGCCGCCGCCGGTCGATCCCAATCCAGGCAAAGCCCACCAGCAGAAGCACCACCGAGTAGACGGCGCCAACCAGCCGGAGGATCACCTGCGGCACCGCCAGCCGCCCCGTGTCCTCGTCATTGACAACCCGCAGATGGCAGGCCCGCATGCCCGGAGTCGCGCCTCGCCGCCACCCCACCCCGAAGTACACGAAGGGGCCTGCGCCAAGGAGCACCACCGCGAGTGCTCCAACCACTGCCCAGGGCAGGGTGTGCTTCGGAAGGGCTCGGGCGACGCCGCCCAGCACCCCCTCGCCGACGAGCAGCGAGAAGCCCACCAGCATCATGTCGAGCAGCAGGGCGCCGGTTCGACGGACCAGGCCGCCGGGCACGGGGTCGATGGGTACCGTCGGGCCGGCCGCAGCGGGGCCGGCGGGCCACATGGAGCTCACTCCGCCGTGTCGTCGAGCAGGCCGTCGGCGATGGTCAGGATGCGCTCGGCGCGGGCGGCCACCCGGGTGTCATGGGTGGCGATCAGGAAGGTGGTGCCGAGGCGGATGCGCAGATCGGCGATCAGCTCCAGGATTCGGTCGCCGGTGGCCGCGTCGAGGTTGCCGGTGGGCTCATCCGCGATGACGATCGCCGGGCTGGTGGCCAGCGCGCGAGCAATCGCCACCCGCTGCTGCTCACCACCACTCAGCTGGTTGGGACGGTGCCGCGTCCGGTGCCCGAGTCCGACCAGGTCGAGCATCTCGCGCGCCCGTGCCGCCGGCGAACCGGGATGCTCGCCGGCGTAGAGCGGCACCTCGACGTTCTCCTGGGCGGTCAGGGTGGGAATGAGGTTGAACGCCTGGAAGACCATGCCGATCTTGGCGTTGCGCACCCGGGCGAGCCGCGACTCCGGCATGGTGGTGATGTCGATGCCGTCAACCAGGACCTGGCCGGCGGTCGGCTGGTCGAGGCCGGCGACGATTCCCAGAAGAGTCGACTTGCCACTGCCGCTGGCCCCGGCCAGGGCGGCGAACTCGCCGCGTCCGATGGTCAGATTGATGCCGCGCAGGATCTCGATGGTCTCCCCGGCGAGCGGAAGGCTGCGGCGCACGTCACGAGCCTCGAGGGCCGGGTGCACAACCGCCGCCTTGTGGGCGACCGCATCGGCGAGAACGGCGGCGTCGGCGGCGTGGGTCACCGCACCGAGCCTATCAGCGGGTCGCCGCGCGTCTGACGATTCGTGACGGAGGAGGGTGACCTCCTCCGTCACGCTGGCTCAGTGGGAGCGGCGGCGGCGCCGCAGGGCGAGGCCTCCCAGGGTCAGCAGGGTGAGCGCGGTACCACCGGAGGCGCCTTCCGCCCCCGTGTCGGGCACGGGGATCGTCGGGCCTGTCGACGCGGCCTGGACATTCTGGATGCCCGTGGTGGGGCCATCACCGATTGGTAGGAGCAAAACGTCGGGTGCGGCTGGATCGATGGGGAAGGTGATCGGGCCCGCCAGCTTCGACCCGATGTACGCCTGGTCGGTAGCGGCAATGGTGAGGCGGATGTGGTGGCCGCCCGCGAACTGATGGATGATTCCCGGGAGGGTCAGCGTTACGGTGTTCAGCCCCCCGGGAATGCGTGCCGGAGACACCAGTCGCTCGGGCAGCGAGGTACTCGTCCCATCCGGGGCCACGTCGTAGATCTTGGTGAAGAGCTCCGGTTGGAAAGCGGCGTCGGCGTTGGAGCTCACTGGGGCGTTGACAGTGACCTTGAGGGTTGGGATGCCGAGCTCGTTGGCGGCTCGGGTGAGCGGCGCCGTCGTGAATGACACCGACTCGCCGGGCGGGTCGGTTGCCGGGATGTAAAAGAAGGGCAGGCTCTTGCTGTCCTGCACTCCCGATGTCTCCGAGTAGCTCGCCGGTTCACCGGCAGGGGGGTTGACCATCGCCGGCGCCCCGGCGGTGATGCCGGTGGCCCTGGTGCGCAGCGTCCCGTCGGCCGACGGATACAGGGCGAAGGGAGGCGCGATCGGGTACCCACTCGCGGAGCCGTACGCCCGGCCGATGCTCGCCGGAGTACCGCTTCCGTCGTCAGCGTAATCGCGGTAGTACTCGACCGCTGGGCCGGTGTCGATGGACGCGTCGCCCATGAGGTATTTGTCGAACCAATGCTGGATCAATCCAGTTTCATAAAGACCTGAGGGGTCATGACCATTGGTGGTGAACTCGCCCTTCAAGGGCTCCGAATGGCTGTGGCCCCAGCTCTGGAGGACGAGCTTCACCGGAGCGCCGGTCTTCTTGATCAACTCATAGTTGGCGACGGCCTCGTCCAGGTTGAACAGGGTGTCCGCCTCGCCCTGCAGCAGCATGGTGGGGATGTGCACCTCGCCGTGCTGGTCGTAGCCGACCATCGATGCGTCGTGAAGGAGTTGGAGAGTGGTGGTGGAGGGGTACCCGTGCGTGATGGTGTCGCCATCGGCAACGCAGACCTCATTGGGAAAGCCCGGGCACGGGAACTGCGACGTGGGCACGGTCGAGGGGGGGTGCATCACCGGCGTTGCGACGCCGTCCGCGAAGAACAACTCGGTCCACTCAAACTTGCTCACCCCGGGAGGGCTGTCGGTAAGCGTGAAGTTGTTGGGGTCGTACGGCGAGCTCGGGTTGGCGTTCTGGGGCGCCAGGGAGTATCCGAGGTCGTTCCAGGTGATGATGGGAATGATTGCGTCCAACCTCGGGTCGATCGAGGCGGTGGCGAACTGAATGGCTCCTCCGTAGGAGCCGCCGATCATTCCCACGCGCGGATCACCGGTGGCGTCGAGCTTGATGTCGGGCACGTTGGCGGTGTCGGCAAGCCAGGTGATCAGCTGTTTGGCCGCCATGCCGTCGTATGCAGGCCGGTCGAGTTGGATCTTGCAGTCCACGCCGGGCTCGTTGCTGTTACCAAACCCAAGGCCTGAGTACGACAGCACTGCATATCCATGCTTGGTCGCGTATGCGCCGAGTGAGGATTGGTCATCCTTGGTGCCGCCGAACCCGTTCGTGGTGAGGATCGCGGGCTCCTTGGCCGCCGGCTGCGGGTCGGGCAGGTAGAGGTCCGCATCCATGTTGCAGTCGGTGGTGCTCGGCCCGACCTTCACGGGGATCTTTCCGGAGCACTTGATGTAGCCGGGGCCGCCCGTGGCGGCGGTCATGGTGGTGGGACAGGTGACAGGGGCCGCTGCGCGCGCTGTGAGGGGGGTCCCCCCAATCAGAGCCGCGCCGACCAGGGCGGCGGCGGCGGCAGCCACGGCGACCCGAGGCAGACGAAGCCGAAACATAGGTTCTCCCTTCCCAAATGGCGCGAGGGGTCAGGGTAACCTGCGGTTCCGGTCGTGCCAATAGGGTCAAACCCACCTGGCTGCGTGATCGGCGCGGCGGGTATGCTCGCGGCCCTGACGCCAGCCCGCCCGCAGGCCCTGAGGAGGGTGCCGTGACCATCAAGTCCACGATGCAGGACGCTCCCCTGCTGATCCGCGACCTCCTCGAGCGGGGCCGGCGGGTCTACCCCGACGGGCGGGTGGTCACCTGGCTTGGCGAGAGCAGCCGCACCGCCAGCTTTGCCGAGGTGGGCGACCGGGCCGCCCAGCTGGCGCACGCCCTGAGCAAGCTG
>JBHEMT010000139.1:0-18149 GCA_046262435.1 Candidatus Dormibacteria bacterium
CTCGAGAGGCGAGCAGGCGGCCCTCGCCCCGGTCGGCCCCCAGCACCATGGTGACGTCGCGCCGCGAGCCGGCCGACTGGCGGCGGACCCGGACGCAGAACTGCAGGGGGGCCTCCGTGGTCCGGCAGAGCCTGGCGAATGCCGCCAGCAGGGCGGCGCGGCGCCCCGGCTCCAGGCTGTCGACGTCGACGTTCTCGGTGCGCAGCAGGGCTCGCGTGGCTCCGTCGGGGAGACGGACCTGGTCGTGCTGAAGGACGAGACCAATTGCCCCATCTCCCCGAGGCCGGGTCCGCTGACGGGCCTCAGCCAGCGCCAACCGCCGGCCGGACACGCAGCTGCCGGTCGTCCAGCGGCTGGCCAGGTGACCCCTCCTCGAGAAGGGGATGGATCGAGCCGGCGAGTCGGCGGAGGGCCACGGCTCCGGGCCCGGAGCCCTCCAGTGAGGCGATGCGGTGGAAATCCTCCGCGTCGGCGATCTCGTCGTCGTGGGGAATGCTGGCGAGGAGGCTGCCGCGCAGATCGGCCATGGTCGGGCCAAAGTCAACCCGCCCGGTCGCCTGGTTGACCACGTAGGCAAGTTTTTCGGCGAACCCCAGACGGCGTAGATCCGCGGTGGCGCGGTAGGCGTCCTGCACACCACGCGCCGAGTCGCTGAGCACCAGGTAGATGTCGTCGGCGGTCTCCAGCACCCAGGTTGCCAGCTCTGGAGGCCGGCCGTCGCAGTCCAGGACGACGACCTCGACGCCATCGGCCTCCAGCCGGTGCACCTGGGCCGCCGCCCCCGCGGGAGACAGCCCGTCTTCGAACGATGTCCGGGGCGAGCTGTCAACCAGGGCGATCAGCCCGGAGGAATGCTCCGCGTGGGCGACCGGCCCGTCCGCCAACCCGGCGAAACCCTCGCGTGGCGGGAGCGGCATCCCGAGGCGGAGGCAGGCGGTTGAGGAGCGGGGATCGAGATCGACATAGGCCACGCGGAGCCTGCCGGGCGGCCCGGTGAGGCGCCTGCCGCGCGCCGCCAGCACCGCGGCGACCTCGACGGCCAGCGTGGTGCGTCCCACCCCGCCGTTGAGGGCGAAGAAGGCGACCCGGCGTGCCCGCCGGCGCCGTCCGGGAATCGCGCCGGTCGCGGCTGGGAACCGGGGGAACCGCCCGGGCAGCTCGAGCTCCTTCACGTCGCTGCGCTGCTCCTGGCCGGTCGCCGCGCCGGGAAGGACCACCAGCGATGTTTCCGGCGGGCTGCTGACGGCGGATTCGTCTGCGGTCGGGCGTACCGGTCCCCGCACCCTGCGGTGAAGCCACGCGATGACCTCGTCGTCCAGGTGCGGGCGTCCGGCCGGCAGGGGGTCGTCGGCATCAGCGTCTCCATCCTCGGGGTCGGTCAGGGTGGTGACCGGGTCGGCGCCGTGTCCCGGCGTCCGCTCCGCGGGTCCGGGCGCGGCGTGCCGCGGGGGGGCCGCCGGGGCATCCGCCCTCGATGGGGATGCCACCGGCGCGGGCGCGGCGGTTGGGTGGCCCGTTTCGGCCAGGGGCTCGAGCCACCTGGCCCAGAGAGGCGGATCAGCGGGAGCCGCACCACCACCTGTACCCGGGACCGGGTCCTCCGGCTGCCCGTCGGCCGCACTCGTCGCATCCGTGCCGCCCCCTGTGCCGAGCGCGGCTGTCCCGTCCGCGCGGTGCCGGGAGGCGGTCGCGGGAGAGAGCGTTTCTCCCAGCGCCCTGTCAGCCGTCGCCGAGTCACCCGTCACCTGCTCCAGCCCGATCGACATGGTCTCGGGACCGGCGACGAAGCGACCGGCGGCAACTGCCCAGGCCAGCGCCGACCGGCCGGCCCAGCTGCCCCATCCGACAGCCGCGGCGACGGCCACGATCAGCACCGCGACCGCGACAGCCACAGGCCCGGGCAGCGGACTGTGCAGGATGAGATATCCCAGGGCTAGGCCCGCGGCAACAACGCCGAGCGCGCCCGAGCTCAACCCGAAAGCCACGCGATCGGGTCCGTCGAACCCATCGGCAAAGCGCACCGGTTCCATCCTTGCCCTCCTCCGCAGCGGTCGCTTGCCAGCTCTCCGGAACGTCTCCGGCAGCGCGGATGCGGACGCTAGACGGGGCCGCGGGACAGCGGACGGACAGTGAGGGTGAGACGCATGCCCATACCGCCCCCCGGCTCCTCGTGCAGCAGATCGCGCCTGTACCAAGGCAGGCTCTGCATCTCAGCTCAGACGGGGCTTGCTACCGCGGCCAGGCCGGCGACGAAATCGGCGATCGCCGCCGCAACCTGGGCAGGTCGCTGGACGGGAATGTCGTGGCCGCCCTCGACCCAGCGCACATGCCCCCGATCTCCCAGCGCCGCTAGCGCCAGGGTGACGGCGCCTTCCTTGGCCTGACGCAGTGCACCGTCCCCCCCTGCCGGCACCAGCAGTACAGGCTTTCGCTGTGCTCGGAGCAGGGCGTCGGGGTCCTCGCGCCAGAGCGCATGGGCGATCTGCATGTGCCGGTCGACGTGGAGCCGAGGGCGGAACTCCCCGGTCGAATCACCGGCCTCGAGGTTGCCGAGCATGATCTCGGCTGCCGTATCCGGGTCGGACCCCTCCGCCAGCGCCGACCCCGCTATCCACTGATGGATTCGCTCGCGGGTGAGGCCATGCATCTCGGGTGGCCTCATCGCCACCGCCGCGAGGTCCCAGCTGTCGCCGAAGTGGTCGCGGACGCGGAGAAACCCGCCGTCGACGCAGATCACTCCCAGGGTCGCGCCGGAGTGTGCCGCCGCGTAGGCGAGGGCGACACTGGCACCCCAGCTGTGGCCGACCACCACCGCGGGCGGAAGCTCGAGCCGGCCGACCAGGCCGTGAAGATCGGCGACCACGTCATCGAACTCGTATCCGCTGTCGGGGCGGTCGCTGCGACCGTGACCGCGTTGGTCGACCGCGATCACGCGGTACGCGCCGGCGAGCTGCTCTGCAACCAGGTCCCACCAGCGCGCATTGCTGGCCAGGCCGTGAAGGGCGAGCAGGGGGGGTGCGCCCCCGCGGTGCTCACGGACCGAGAGGCGCAACACGCCCAGGTCGACGGCGTGCTCCTCGGCGGCGGACATTGCTCCTCATTGTGGCGCGGGCTGCCCCTCGCGCCCTCTCCACGCAGGTAGCATCGACCGCCCCGCCGCCACCGCCTGGAGTACCGCTCTGCTCGCCATCGAGGCCTACACGCGCCGCATGCTGCAGCACGTTCAGCCGATCGTGGTGGCCAACCGCGCCCCGCTCAGCCTGCAGCCGGCCGACCCTTACCGCGGCACAGTGGAGCGCCTGGTCCGCGGCGCCGGAGGCCTGGTCACCGCGATGAGCTCGCTGGCGATCGCCACCGACGCGGTGTGGGTCGCGGCCGCCAGAAACGACGGCGATCGCGAACTGGCCGCACGGGCGAAGCGGGGAGAACCTGCCCTGCTGGTTACTGACGACAACACTGCGTACAAGGTGGCATTCGTCGAGCCCACCCAGACCGCGTACGACATGTACTACAGCCAGATCAGCAACCCGCTGCTGTGGTTCATCCATCACTACCTGTGGGACCTGGCCCGTGAGCCGGTGCTCGACAGTGCCACGGACCACGCCTGGCGGGAAGGCTACCAACACGTCAACCGTCTCTTCGCCGAGCGCATCGCCGAGGAGGCGGCACGGAGCGAGAAGCCGCCGCTGGTGCTGATCCAGGACTACCAGCTGTACTGCCTTCCGGCGATGGTGCGCGAGCTGGTTCCCAGGGTACGGCTGCAGCACTTCGTGCACGTGCCCTGGCCGAACCCCGAGTACTGGAAGATACTGCCCAAACGGATGCGCGATGATGTCATGCAGGGAATCCTCGGCAACGACCTGATCGGCTTCCAGACCTCAGCGGACGTGCGCAACTTTTTGCTCACCTGCGACGGCAACCTCGGATTGGCGGTCGACTACCGGGAGCGCACCGTCTTTTACGAGGGCCGCTCGGTGTGGGTGCGGTCGTATCCGATCTCCATCGATGTCGCCGAGTTCGAAGCCAAGATGCAGAGCCCCGAGGTGCTCGCCGAAGAGCAGGCGATCGGCGCCTGGCGCCCCAAACACCTGATCCTGCGGGTCGACCGCACCGACCTCTCCAAGAACATCCAGCGCGGGTTTCTCGCCTACGAGCGGCTCCTCGAGCAGCACCACCAGCTGCATGGCGAGGTCCAGTTCTGGGCGTACCTGCAGGAGAGCCGTCAGGACATCGACGACTACCGCGCCTACCTGGGCGGCATCGTCCAGATGGCGGCGCGCATCAATCGGCGTTTCGCACGGCGAGGTTGGATGCCGATTCGCCTCGAGGTGGATGACAACATGAACCGCGCGATCGCCGGCTACAAGTCCTTCGACGTGCTCCTGGTCAACCCAATCTACGACGGGATGAACCTGGTGGCCAAGGAGGGCCCTCTGTGCAACACCCGGGACGGGGTGCTGGTTCTCAGTGAGAACGCGGGCTGCCACGAGGAGCTCGGCGATGTGGCGCTGACGATCAACCCATTCGACGTCGACCAGACCGCTGAGGCACTCTACCTCGGGCTGATGATGGAGCCCGCCGAGCGCCGCGCCCGGTGCGAGCGCACCCGCGAGATCGTGCGGAGCCGTGACATCACCCGCTGGATCACCGATCAGCTCCGGGATATTCGGGAGCTCCTCGGCGACGCGGGCTCCTTGGGCTGACGCGGAGCCGCCTTGGCCCAGGCGACCACCTCGGCTGAAGGGTTCCCTCGGCCGACGCGAGACCCGCCGAGGGGCCGCTGGCCACCTCCTGTCTGTTCTGTCAGTTAAGCCCACTCCGCGTCTATACTCATTTTCGGCATCCCCGTCCCGCCCTCGGACTCCCGAATGGCGGCCGGCGGTTCAGGCCGCGGAGGTTCGGTGGCCATCTCGCTCCAGACGCCAGCGTCGGTTTCCCCGGGTCTCGACAAGCCGATCTACACGATCAGCGTCGCCGCAGAGATCCTTGCCACGCACCCCCGGACCCTGATGATGTACGAGGCCCTGCATCTCGTGGTGCCCCGCCGCACCAGTACCAACCGACGGCGCTACTCGCAGCGCGACCTGCTGACCCTGCAGGCCATCCAGCAGCTCACGCGGAAGCATGGGCTCAATCTCAACGGGGCCCGGTACGTCATCCAGTGCCTTCAGGTGGTGGACCAGCACGGCCTGGAGCGCCCAGCTGCTCTCGCTGACGTGGTCGTCACCCACGCGCGTCTCTAACCGACCGGGTCGTCTCCTCCGGGCGGCCAGGTCGCAGCCGGAGCCCGCGTCCCCGGTAGGGACGGTTGTGGTCACATCTCGTGTTACGTTGGCTATCGCCTTTCCCCTGGGTATACTCGGGCGCCACCTTCGCCCCGGGTCCGGGGCCGGCCCTAGACGGAGCACAGATGGACGACCAGATCGAGGTTCTCCTCATCGAGGACGACCCCGCAGTACTCGAGATGTATCGCATGAAGCTCGAGCTGGACGGCTACCACGTCAACACCGCGGCCGACGGTGAGGAGGGTCTCAGCCGGGCCACCGAACTGAAGCCGGACATCATCTTCCTCGACATCCGTCTGCCCAAGAAGGACGGCTTCGAGGTGCTCGAGGGGCTGCGTGGCAACCCCGGGACCGCCGACATCCCAGTGATCATGCTCAGCAACTACGGCGAGAAGGAGCTGGTGGACCGCGGCTACAAGCTCGGTGCCCACGAGTTCCTGATCAAGGCGCAGACCACCCCAAGCTCGCTCTCCGAGGGGATCGGCGAGTGGCTCAAGGAATAGCCGGGGCGCAGCCCGGGCAGCCCGGACTCGACAAGCCCATCTACACCATCAGCGTGGCCTCCGAGATCCTCGAGACCCACCCGCGGACGCTGATGATGTACGAGAACATGGGGCTGGTGGTGCCGCAGCGGACCGCCACCAACCGCCGCCGCTTCTCCCAGCGCGACATCCTCAAGCTGCAGACCATCCAGAACCTCACCCGCAACCACAACGTCAACCTCGCGGGCGTTCGCTACGTGCTGCAGTTGCTGCGTCTCATTCACGACAACGGCCTCGAGCCGCCACCCGCCCTCCGCGACATCGACGTGTCGCAGATCACCGTCTGAGGTTACCGATGGCCATCCGCACCGATGAGGCATCCACCAGTTCCGTGCACACCGGTGTTGACGAGAGCCTGCGTGGGCTTGGCACCGACGTCGCCGACCACGTCAAACGGCTGATCCAGCTGGAGATCGAGCTGGCCAAGGCGCAGGCCAAGGCCTCGGCCAAGAGCGTTGCCATCGGCGTGGGGCTGGTGGTCGTGGGACTGCTCTTCCTGCTCTACGCGATTGCCTACTTCCTCGCCCCGATTGCCACCCACTTCGGACTCTGGGCGGGATGGCTGATCGAAGGCGTGGTTTTCCTGGTGGTGTTCGCGGTGCTGGCCCTGCTCGGTTACCGCCTGATCAAGCGGGGCATCAAGGGTGGTGTTGTCACCGCGGGCGAGGTCAAGGGCAACCTGACCGGAACCGTGGAGTCGGTCAAGGGGAGGAACTGGCGTGGCTGATGACGTGCAGGCGGCCAGGGCCGAAATCGAACGCGAACGGGTTGCCCTCAACTCCACCCTGGACCGACTCGAGGCCAAGGTGCATCGCGAGCTTGACTGGAAGACGAAGGTGCGCCGCCAGGCGCCCAAGCTGATCGCGATCGGCGTCGGCGTCGCCGCCGTCGCGGTTGCCGGAATCGTTGCCGCCAAGGTCATCCGTGATCGGCGCCGCAAGGACATTGTCGGCCGCCTCAAGGACGTCGTGTCCTTCGACGACCTCAAGGGGGAACTGCAGAACGTGCGCGAGGAGCTGGCCCACCGGCGTGCGGGCAAGCCCACCGACAACGAGCCCCTGTGGGCCAAGGCGGCGATCAAGGCGGCGGTTGCCGGGGCCACGGTGGCGAGCACGTACGCGGCTCGGCAGATGGTCAGCAAGTACGACGCCGGTGACCCCAAGGACATCAGGCCTGGCGAGGCGGCCGGCCGGGCAGCCAAGGCTGTCTAGCGGCGGCCCTTCGCGGCGCAATCGGCTGTCCCGCGTCGCCGCGACCCTCTCCCTCTGCCTAGGATGAACCGATGAGAGCAGAGGGCCCCCCGCGCCGTCCGGCCAACCTGCCTCGCGGCCGTGACGGTGGCGGGGTGCCACCCTCGGGTTCGGGCCGCGGGACCGGCGTACGCCGCTTGCTGAAGATCGGCGCGGCGCTGTTTGCCCTGGGGTGCGGGGTGCTCGGGGCGATGATTGCCTACGCGGCGGTGACCCTCCCCGATGTCAATGACATCGGCAAGCGCACCGGGACCATCCGGCTCTTCGCGAGCGACGGCCACACGGTGATTGCCGAGCTCGGCCACGACCAACGCAGCGTGAAAACAGTTCCCATCGACCAAATCGCGCCCCTGCTCAAGCAGGCCACCGTGTCCGCCGAGGACCGCAACTTCTACGAGGAGGGGGCCTTCAACGTCCCCCGGGTCGCCAAGGCTCTTTTCGTCGACGTCATCGCCCGGCATCCCACCCAGGGCGCAAGCACGATCACCCAGCAGCTCGCCAAGCAGGCCTTCTTCGTCACCGACAGGCAGACCGCCGCCAAGTCGCCGTTTCGCAAGCTGCGCGAGGCTTTGCTCGCCAACCAGATCGACCAGAAGTACACCAAGGACCAGATCCTGGAGAAGTACCTCAACCTGATCTACTACGGCGAGAACGCGTACGGGATTGAGATGGCCTCGCAGCGCTACTTCGGCAAGGACGCCGGCCAGCTCGACCTTCGCGAGGCCAGCCTGCTCGCCGGGCTGCCGCAGGCGCCATCGTTCCTCGACCCCTTCAACAACGCCAATGCAGCCTATGCGCGGCAGCACTACGTGCTGATCCGCCTGGTGGCGGATGGCAAGGTGAGCCAGGCCGATGCCGCGGCGGTGGACCCGCTGGTCGGCGGCCCGGGTGGCGACCAGGCGGCCCAGCAGCAGAACCAGACCGCCCTGCTTACCGACCTCAAGCACGGCCACTCTTCGACAGCCGGTTCTGCGCCTCACTTTGCCCAGTACGTCCAGAACCAACTGCAGCAGCGCTTCGGTGACGACCCGGCGGCGATCAGCGGCAATCTCGACGTGACCACCACCCTGAACATCGACTATCAGAACAAGGCGGACGCATCGGTGAAGGCGGGAGTGGCCAAGCTCGCCAAGGAGACCTCTGACCCCACGCTGCAGACCAACAACGGTGCGCTGCTGATGATCAACTCGCACACCGGCAACATCGAGGCGATGGTCGGTTCGGCCGACTACAACAACTCCGACATCGCCGGCGAGTTCAACGTGGTCACCGCGCAACGCCGCCCCGGTTCCTCCTTCAAGCCGTACGACTATGAGACTGCGTTTCGCAACGGCAAGGCCAAGCCTGACTCGATCCTCCAGGACACCCCCAACGAGTCCCGCCGGCTCGGCGGGGTACAGGACTTCGACCGCTCCTTCAAGGGGCCGATCACTGCGGCGCGCTCGCTGCTGCTGTCACGCAACGTATCGACCGAGCAACTCGCTGACGTGGCCGGCATCCAGAACATCATCGACTTCGCGCACTCCCTGGGTGTCGACCCCAACCATGACAGTCTGCAGCCCAATCTCTCGACCGCGATCGGTTCCTCCAGCGTGCGCATGATCGAGCACGCGGCTGCCTACGCGGCCTTCTCCAACGGCGGGCAGAAGGTCAGCTCGCGCGCCGTCCTCCGGGTGGTGGATCGCGACTCTGGGCGAGTGTTGCTCGATGAGCCGCAGCCGGCCGGGGAGGGAACGGTGATGGCCCCGGCCGAGGCCTACAGCATTACCAAGATTCTGCGCGGCTACGCAAAGCAGTGGAACCTGCCCTTCAATGTCCCCACCGCGGGCAAGTCGGGAACCACCGACAACTTCGTCGACGCCTGGTACATGGTCTACACGCCGGACCACGTGGTGGCCACGTGGGCCGGGCGCACACTCTCGGCGCAGCCGGGCGAGCTTCCCATGGACCAGGTGTTCGGCACCACCGAGGGGCGGATGGTGGCGGTTCCCTTCATCAACTCCCTGGGCCTGCCGAGCAAGGAGTTCACCCCGGTCAGCGGCTCGCTGCCGGACTGCAACCCCAGCGACGCGGCGGTGGCCAGCGGGATCAGCAGCGGCTGTCCCAGCCCGACGCCGAGCCCCAGCCCGAGTGCGAGCCCGTCACCCAGCGCCTCGCCGTCGCCGACACCGACCGACATCCCCACGGCGGTTCCCAGCATCGTCCCGGTGGTGACGCCGTGCCCGACCACCTCGCCGTCACCCGGTGCACCGACCGCAACGGCGACCGCGAGCCCGCTGCCCAGCAACTGTCCCTAACCCTGGTCCTCCGCCGCTGCGACCCACGCGGCGCGACACTCAGACCTGGCCGACGAGCTCCTTGAAGCCGCCGCGCAGCTCGCTGAGCATCGAGTGCACATCGAGGACCTCGTCCGCGGAGATCGGCTCGGTGAGCACCTCGGCTGGACGGGGCTCATCGAATAGACGCGGACGGGGAGCTTCGGCCTCCTCGCCATCAACCTCGGCGCCTTCGCCCTGAAAGACGATCTGAAGCAGGTTCTCGTCCTTGCACGCGGTGCAGGTCACCCGGACCAGGGCTCGGTTGCCCTGCTGGGCAAGCACGTTGATATCGCAGTCGGCCATGTTCTGACCACACGCTGAACACCGGTAGCGACGGGCCTGGGAACGGAGCAGCTGGGTCAGATCCACGATCCAAGTATAGGCAGGGGGCCGGTCGACCAAACCGCCGGGAGAGGCGGCCCGCGGTCATCCGGCGGGGGTCCGGCGACGCAGAACCACGGTGAACGTGGTCCCCCGGCCGGGCTCGGAGACGACCTCGATATCGCCGTGCTGAGCCCGGGCCAGCTCGCGGGACTGCCAGAGGCCGAGGCCCGCACCACGGATGTGGCTGTTCTCGGGGGTGACGATCCTGCCGAAGTGGGAGAAGAGCATGGGCAGGTGCTTG
This sequence comes from Candidatus Dormibacteria bacterium, assembly GCA_046262435.1. GTDB lineage: Bacteria > Chloroflexota > Dormibacteria > Aeolococcales > Aeolococcaceae > JBHEMT01. Next base: position 10,021 of record JBHEMT010000139.1, read on the forward strand.
GCGGCGATGCCCAGACCCTGATCGCGGACCCCGAGGGCGGCCCATTCGCCGCGCGCGGAGACCTCGACGCAGATGTCACCGCCCGCGGGCGAGTACTTGAGGGCGTTGTCGAGCAGGTTGCTGACGATGGTGCGCAGCCCAGCCTCGTCGGCGAGAACCAGTACCGGATCGGCCGGTGCCACCACCTGGATCCGGTGCGCCGGGGAGAGCGATCGAGGGGGCGCGGCAGCCGCCTCGCGGGCCATCTGGCAGAGGTCGACCGTGACCACCTTGGCGGGGATGAGCGAGGAGCCCTGGAGGCGGACGGACACGAGCATGGTGTTGACCAGCTCGTTCATCTCGGCGACCTTGCTCTGCAGGATGGGCAGCACCCGCTCGGCTGCGGGGCTGACCACGCCCAGGCTGCCGTCGGCGAGCATCTCCAGGTACCCCGCCAGGACCGCGATCGGGCTGCGCAGCTCGTGCGAGGCGACCTGCAGCAGGTGCGACTTGGTCCGTTCCAGCTCGGCCAGGCGATGGGTCTCCGCGCGGGCGAGCTCGGCCGCTGCGGACTGCCGAGCTGTCGCGTCCTCGGCCTGGCGGAGCCGGACCTCCGACTCCCGCCGCGCGGAGTCGTCGCGGAAGGCGACCACGGCACCCACGATGCGGCTGCCGCTGTGCACCGGGGCTGAGGAGATGAGTGCCGGGAAGGTGCTGCCGTCGCGGCGGGTCAGTTGCTCGTCGCCGCTCCAGGGAACGCCCGACGTGATGACCCCGAGGAGTGGGCACACGGCGAGCGAATCCCCCCGCCCCGCAGGCTCGGTCTGGTGGATCGCGGAGTGGGCGTGACGGCCGAGGAGGTCCGCGCCAGACCAGCCAAGCAGGCGCTGGGCAGCGGGGTTAACAAAGGTGAAACGGCCGTCCACGTCGGTGGCATAGACGCCCTCGGCAAGGCTCTCGTTGATCGCTCGCAGGAAGTCCAGCTGGCTCTGGGCTGAGCCGTCGACCCCGCCGGCCAGCAGGCCCAAGGGCCTGGCCGATGAGCTCTGCGGAGAGCGACTGTGTCGCTTCACGCGGGCCATGATGGCAGTGATCTCATAGCCAGGGTGTCTGCGAATCGCGGGGCCATTGGTTGCGCCGCCCGGAGGGGGTGATAATCCGGACATGCCGTTCTGGTCCCGCGCACGGGACACAGCCGCAGTCCCTCCCGGCCCGGACGACGCCTCGCCGGATACCCCTCCGGTCGCGGGTGATTCCCAGCCCCCGGCCATCGGCGAACCCTTGTGCAGCCGGGTGGACTGCAGCGCGCGCGATGCCGCGGCCTGCGCGTACGTTGACCGGAGGGGCCGGCCCTGTCCCACCGCCTGGTGCCCGCTTCATCAGATCCGGGTGCAGGGCCATGCCTTCTGCGCCAGGCATGGCGGGGTGGTCACCGCGGTGCTTGCCGGCGACACCGAATCGCCGTTCCCCGATCTCGACAACCGGGCCCCCTCGCTTGCCCAGTTCGTTGGCCAGGCGGTGAGCAGCGCCATGGTCGATGCGATGCGCGAGGCCTGGCCCGGGGACCTGCAGCTTGGCGTGTACGCGGTGAAGCTCAGTTACCTCGGTCCTGAGCGGCGCCGGTCGTGGAGCCGCAAGTGGACGATGTTCTCCCACCAGGGCGACGAGGTGGCGGTGGTTCTGGCTGTGGCCGAGGATCGGGACGATGTGGTGATGGTGCGCGTCGACTCGGACACGGTTGCCGAGCTGGTGCCGCCGTGGATCGCCGACCGCGCCACCGCCGGTGACGAGCAGGTTCGACAAGCATTCTACGCTTCGGTCGTCGACGCAGCCCGCCGGGCTGTGGCGGCTGCATATGCCCGGGAATCAGTCCTGCGCCGGCGGGACCTGCCGGGCTGGAGCGGGCCGACCCCGCCCAGGTGAACCCCCGTCGGTCGCTCCGTTCGGCAGGACCCGGGCGGTTTCTGCCACCGTGCAGTGTCACCAAGGTTGACAGTGGCGCGCCGAAGTATCACCCTCGCCGCGCCAGCCGCCTACACGGGAGAAGCAAAGAATGTCCAAGCACCAGTTGCTCTACCTCGCCATCGCCGTCGTGGTGGTGGTCGCCGTGATCATGCTGATCGCCTCAGCGGTGCGCAAGCGGCGCTCCAACCAGCTGCGTAGCCAGTTCGGGCCGGAGTACGACCGCACGCTGCAGACTGCGGGCAGTCGCCGCAACGCCGAAGCCGAGCTCGCCGGTCGGGCCGAGCGCCGCAAGAGTTTCGAGGTGCGCCCGCTTGAGCCGGGGTCCCGGCAGCGCTACGAGCAGCAGTGGCAGGGCGTGCAGGCGGGATTCGTCGATGCGCCGGCGCAGAGCGTCCGCCAGGCCGACGCCCTGGTCACCCAGTTGATGACCGAGCGGGGCTACCCGATGGCGGAGTTCGAGCAGCGCTCCGCCGATGTCTCGGTGGACCACCCCCGTGAGGTCGAGGACTACCGCCGGGCGCACGCGATCTCTCGAGCCAACGACGACAACAAGGCGACCACCGAGGACCTCCGCCAGGCCATGACCCACTACCGCTCCCTGTTCGGCGGACTGCTCCACGACGGCGAGCAAAGTTCCAGCGCGGGAGCGGGCGGCACCGCTTCCGGGACGGGCGAGCGTCCCCGCGAGGCTCAGGGCCAGCGTGATTCGGCGGACCTCCCCGCGGGGGTGGGGGGCAGTTCCGGCCAGCGCGAGCCCGGCGTCGCCACAGAGCAGCGCGAGTCCGGTCGGTCGCAGGGCCAGGACGGTGCCCTGGATCAGCCGCGCGGCGGCGTGCAGAGCGAGGACACTCGGGCATGAGCGAGCAGGGCGGACGCGACATCTCCACCCAGGATCTCGCCAGCACCGGCGAGCAGCAGGGTGCGGGCCAGCAGGCGGTGCCCGGCGACGAGCAGGGGCGGCAACCGGAGCCGCTCGGCCATGCAGAGCAGCAGCAGGGCCAGCCTGGCCGCGCGGCAGAGGAGGGCGCACCCCGCCAGGGCCCCGAGGCGAGGTCGGAACCCGGCGGACCAGCGGGGCAGCCGGCTGGGGGTGGTCATCAGCCGCAGCAGTTCCAGGGGCAGGGGGGAGGCCGCACCGACCAGGGCGGCAACGACTCCGGCGGCCTGGTCCAGGACAGCCAGGGCTTTCGCAACCGCTGGACGGAGATCCAGGCGGCCTTCGTTGACGAGCCGCGGAAGGCCGTCGAGCAGGCCGATGGGCTGGTGGCCGAGGTCATCCAGCACCTGGCGCGCAGTTTCGCCGAGGAGCGTTCCTCGCTGGAGCGCCAATGGGCGGGGGGCAACTCGGTGTCCACCGAGGACCTGCGCGTCTCCCTCCAGCGCTACCGGCAGTTCTTCCAGACCCTGCTGCGCGACTGACAGACCCACCCCGAACCGCCCCGGCCGTCCGATGAGCGGCATCGTCTTCGCAGCGGTTGCACCCCACGGTGACCTGGCGGTGGCCGAGGCCTGCGACAGGGCCAGCCTTCCCCTGGCGTCGGTGACCCGCCGGGCGATGACCGAGCTTGGCCGCCGCTGCGCCGCCGCCCACCCGGACACCGTGGTGGTGTTCACGCCGCACAATGTCCACGTCGACTGGGCAATGGCGGTGATCACCTCGGCGCGGCTGAGTGGCCGGCTCGACCAAGCCGCGGGACCGGTGGAGCTCAGCTGCGCGGTCGACCGCGAGCTGGCCCTGGCAGCCCGCGACGCCCTCCTCGCGGCCGGGGTCCCTGCGGTGGGGGTGAGCTTCGGCGGCAACGACCCCGCCGAAGCCGTCAGCCCGCTCGACTGGGGTGCCCTGGTGCCGCTCTGGCATCTCGGCGGACGCTTCGACCCGCAGCCTCGGGTGGTGGTGATCGCGCCCGCGCGGGACCTCGACGCGGCCACGCATGTGCGCGCAGGGGCGGCGCTGGCCTCGGTGGCACGCTCCCTGGGCCGCCGGGTGGCCGTCATTGCCAGCGCCGACCAGGGTCATGGTCACAGCGACGTGGGCCCCTATGGTTATCACGCGGAGTCGGCCGCCTTCGATCGCCGGGTATGCGCCGCGGTGGAGGCGAGCAGGCTCGACGCTCTGCTGGAAATCACCGAGGCCGAGGTGGAGGTGGCCGTGGCGGACAGCTGGTGGCAGATGGTGATGCTGCACGGTGCGGCGGGCCCGGGTGCCCGCTGCGAGCTGCTCGCCTACGAGGCACCGACGTACTACGGGATGCTCTGCGCCGAGGTGGTCCCGTTGACCGCCCAGCCCGCGGCGGGGGGCTCCGTGCTCAGCTGAGCGGTACGCCCACCGGAGCCGCTGCGGCACCCCGAACCCGGTCGATCAACTCCGCGGTGGCGATCGAGTCGCTCAGCAGGCGGGGCGCCGGCGAGCCGCTGAGGACCGCGGCGCCGAACTCCTCGACCATCCTCTGGTAGGGGTCGTCGGGGTCGTGCCAGGCGGTGAACGGCTCGGTGACTTGGTGGGAGCCGGCGGCGTCAACAACCACCAGCTGTTGGTGCTCGGCAGCCTCGAAGCTCGCCCAGACCGTGGCCTTGCGGCCTTCGCCGAACTCCATGACCGCTGCAACCGTCATGTCGACCGGGCCGCCGCTGACCACCGCACCCACGCTGAGGGGTTCGCCGAGCAGCCAGCGGACGACGTCGAGGGTGTAGCAGCCCACGTCGAGCAGCGCACCCCCGCCAAACTCACGATGCCAGCGGTAGTTGCCCGGCGACTCGAGCCGAAAACTGAACGCTGCATGGACGAAACGCGGATCGTGCACCGATGAGTGCAACGCGCGCATCCGCGGGTGGAAGCGATACATGAACGCCTCCATGAGCAGCAGTCCGGCGGTCTCTGCGGCAGCGGCCATCTCCCTGGCCTCGGTGGCGTTCAAGGCCAGCGGTTTCTCGCAGAGGACGTGCTTTCCGGCCGCAAGGGCGCGCAGCGTCCAGCGGCGATGGTCGGAGTTCGCCAAGGGGAGGTACACCGCGCTCACAGTCGGGTCTTCGAGCAGCTTGTCGTAGCTGGCGTGCACCCGAGGTATCCCATGCCGGTCGGCGAGCACCTGGGCACGCGCCCGGTCGCGCGCGGCGATGGCGACCAGGGCGCCATTCTCGGCGGCGTTGATCGCGGGACACAGGGCGTGGTCGGCGATGGCCGCCGCGCCGAGCACGCCCCAGCCGACCCCGCTCACAGTGAGACGGCAATCGGCGCACCGCCGGAGGCGATGCTCCGCGTCGCCGCATCGAGGACGCCGATGACCCGGCGCATGTCTCGCGATGTGACTGCAATCGGCTCGTCGCTCAGCAGGTGTTCGGCCAGGTTGCCGTAGAACCCCAGCCGGTCACGAGGGGCAAGGGATACCGCCTCCTGGTGAGTGCCGATGCCGCCGTCGGGGCGGTAGACGACCAGCCGGGCAGGGGCATCCGCGGGGGGCAGGGGCGTCTCGATCAGCTCACCAGCCCAGTCGCGCTCGCTCAGGGTGGGAGCCTGCCAGCTACCCACCACCGCAGCGTCGGTTCCGAGGACGTACCACTTCGGCTTGCGGGCAGCAGCAATGTCGGAGTGCATGAAGCTGGCTTCGGCGCCATCCGCGAAGCGCATCTCGAGGCGCACCTGGTCGGCATTGGTGACGTCCAGCCAAAGCCGTTTCTGTGCGTGGGCGGTCACCGTGGTGACCTGCGTGTCGAGCAACTGGAGGATCTGGTCCACGTAGTGCGATCCCCAGTCGAACAGGGTCCCCCCCGACACCGGCTGGTGGCTGTGCCAGTAACTGCACGGATGGCCGTGGCCGCCAACGAAGGCCTCGATGTGAAACGGCGTGCCGATGCTGCCCGACCGCACTAGCCGGTGGAGCGCCACAAAGTCGGGGTCCCAGCGCCGGTTCTGGTACACGGTCAGGGTTCGGCCGGTCGCCTCGGCACGGGCGATCATGGAGTCGGCGTCCGCCAGGGACAGCGCCAGCGGCTTCTCGCATACCACGTGCCTGCCCGCATCGAGGGCATCGAGGCAACACGCCGTGTGGGTATTGGGCGGAGTGCCGACGACAATCACATCCACGGCGGGGTCGTCGAAGAGCGCATCCGCGCTCGCGTGGGTCGCCACTCCGAGCTCGTCCCGGGCGGCGTGCCGGCGCCGCTCCGAGGGCTCGGCCACGCCACGGAGCACGAGGCCCGTGACCGACCCGATGGCCTCGGCGTGCGCCCGAGCGATGGCTCCGTAGCCGAGCAGGCCGATGCCGACCGGTGGGTGGGCGGGGGAGCCGGCGGCGGTGCGCGCGCAGCGGGCGAGAAAGCGGCGAGCGTGCTCGTTGCCGATCACGGCCGGGCTGTCCAGGCCTACATGGGTGAGGGTGCCACGGCCCACGCCGAGGTGAAAGGCGACCACGGGCTCGGTGAACCGCCAGGCGGCGCGAAGCAGCGTTTCGCCCCCCGCCGGCGCCTCGGCGAGCCGTCGAAGCCGGGAGCGGACCCGCAGCTCGGTGGGCAGGCGGTCGGTGAGCGGGCCCGTGGCCACGGGACGCACCAGCAGCTCGGTCTCCGGTGTGGGCAGATCCCCGCCCCATCGCACACCGCCGCCGAGGACCGCATGCTCGCACCAGTGCCACAGCGTGTCACCGAGGGCAACGACCCCGCCGCCGTCGCTGATGAACGCAGCGAGCGCGTCGGCGTGCTCAGGGTGCAGCGGGGCCTCCCGATGCACCACGACGGCGCGGCGGCCGGTCAGGCGACAGAGGCTGCGTGGGTCGTCACTGACCTCAACCCGAATGCCTGGGGAGGCGACCGTGTCGGCCAGTGCGCGGCCCCCCGCCGAGCACCCCGCGTCGACGAGGACAAGGACATCGGCTGGCTGCGGAGGCACGGCGTCCGATCCTACTCCGGGGGGTGATCTGATCCCGTCGACCCGTTGGTAGGGGAGCGCGGGATTGAACGCCAGAGCGGCGCTCAGTCTGCGGCGGGCAGGCGCAGGGAGAAGGTGCTGCCCTCCCCCGGACTGGAGACGACGGTCAGGTCGCCGCCGTGCATCCTGGCGAGCTCGCGGCAGAGGTGCAGCCCCAGCCCGCTGCCCGGGATGTGACTGTTGTCGGGCGTCACGATGCGCCCAAAGCGGGTGAACAGCTGGGACCGGTGCTCGGGCGCGATACCAAGCCCGTGATCCCGGATTGAGGCGACCACCACCCCACCATCGCGGGCCACCTCGACCTCGATGGCACTGCCCGCCGCCGAGTACTTGCGAGCGTTGTCCAAAAGGTTGGTGATCACGGTGCGCAGACGGGCGCGATCGCCGTGCACCTGGTCGGCGGCGGTGGTTTGGACCACCCGAACCCGGTTGCTCGCCGCGAGCGTCAGCTGGGCGGCGAGCGCCTCCTCCACCACCTCGCCGAGGCGGACGGGCCCCGCGGCCAGATGCAGCTTCCCGCTTTCCAGGCGGGCCGTCTCCAGCATCTGGTCAACCAGCGTGTTCATCTCGGCCAGCTTGGCGGCAACCATTGGAATCGCGGGGCGCAGGTCGGCCGCATCGGGCGGCCCGAAGGTTCCCTCCTCGAGCATGGAGACGTAGCCTCGGGCGACGGCCAGCGGCCCGCGCAGCTCGTGAGCAACCAGGTTGAGGAACGTCGATTTGACCTGGTCGAGCTGGGCGAGCCGGCTGCGCTCGCCACGCAGCGCCTCGGTCTCTCGCTCTGCCGCCAGAGCCCGCTCCTCGGTGCCGCTGTGACGGAAGAGCACCACGGCTCCGGTCACCCGCCCGTCGCTGGTGATCGGCTCGGCGGTGAACAGGACCGGGAATACCGACCCGTCGCGGCGGCGGAACACCGCCTCGCCGGATGTGGCCTGCCCGGACACCGCGACCTCCGCGATTAGGCACGCGTCTGCAGCCTCCGAGGACCCGCGGCCGTGCTCGTGATGCAATGCCTCGTGCAAGCCGCGCCCCGCAAGCTCCGCATGGGTCCAACCGTGCAACGCCTCCGCCGCGGCGTTGAGGTACTGCACACGGCCCTCCTCGTCGATGGCGTGAACGCCGGCATCCAGGCCCCGGTGCACGGCTTCGAGGAAGGCGTGCGAGCTCGGCGAGAATTCAGACTGCGCGGGGCGGTCTGGAGATGCGGCGCCGCCTGGAGGGGCGGCGTCCTCGGGCGGGTCGAGCACGGCGCAGCATCCTACGT
>JBHEMT010000140.1:0-39223 GCA_046262435.1 Candidatus Dormibacteria bacterium
GGCCAACCGCTTCTCGGTAAGGACCCTGCCCTCGTCCATCGATCGGGTGCAGCAGATCACCGCCAGGCTGGACCAGCAGTTCCATTTCAAGAAGGACGGCGCCGGCAAGACGGACGTCCAGGTCCAGACGGTGGGACCGACCATTGCCAGCGACCTGGTGCGCACGGCCATCCTGCTGGTGCTGGTCTCGTCGGTGCTGATCGCCGCCTATCTCGCCTTCGCGTTTCGCAAGCAGCGCTCCATATCGCCGTGGCGGTTCAGTGTCTGCACCTTCTTCAAGCTGCTCCACGATGTCTTCGTGCTGGCCGGCATCTGGGCGATCCTCGGCCACTTCTCCACCCTGGGCGAGGTGGACAGCCTCTTCGTCACCGCCATCCTCACCTCTGTGGCCTTCTCCATTCATGACACCATCGTCGTCTTCGACCGGGTGCGGGAGAATCTGCGCCAGGGGCCGCGGCTAACCTTCAACCAGGTGATCAACCTGTCGACGGTCCAGACCATGACCCGATCGCTGAACACGGCCCTGACCGTCGTCTTCGTGCTGCTGGCCATGGTTCTCTTCGGCGGCGGCACCATTCGCGGCTTCGTGCTGGCCCTGCTCATCGGCATCGTCACCGGGACCTTCAGCTCCATATTCAACGCCAGCACGCTGCTGGTGGCCTGGCAGTCTGTGGATCGGCGTGACACCGAGGCCCCCACACCGGGCGGTGCCCGCCGCATCCAGCGCGCCGCCTGACCCGGCCCCCTTCCACACCAAACCATGAATAACGACACCGTGGCTCAGGTCGCCGGCCTGGTCCGACCCTCGCTCGCCCACCTGGGCGTCGAGCTCCGCGCTCTGGAATGGCGGCATTCCGGTTCCAGCTCGCGCAGCGCCGGCGTCCTGCGGGTGGTCATCGACCGGCGGGGTGGCGTCTCCCTCGACGATTGCGAGCGCGTATCAACTGCGGTGGGGGCGGTCCTGGACGCCTACGATCCCATCGGCCCGCGCTACTCGCTGGAGGTGTCGTCGCCGGGGGCCGAGCGGCCCCTGAACGACCCCGAGGAGTGGCTGGCCGCCATCGGCCGGCGTGTCAACGTCCGCTTTGGGGCCGGGGAGACCGAGGTCGTCGTCGAGGGCCGGTTGCTTTCGGTGAGCGACGAGTCCGTCGAGGTGCAGGCGCGCGAGGGGCGCAATCGCCGGCGGCTGGTCGCGGTACCGACCGCCGCCATCCTGGCCGCGCGCATCGTCGTGGACATCTGACCGTGCCTCGCCCACGTGGATGTCTGACCGTGCCTCGCCACGCGGGCATCTGATCGTGCCTCGCCACGGCGCCGCCCGCGCCGGTCCTGCGGCTGCGGATGCCGGCCCGGAGGCCGTGCTCTCGGACGCGGAGATCGCCGCCATCGTGGAGCGGGCGGTGGTCGACACCTATTGGGAGCACGTTGCCGACGACCCGGCCATCCGTGCCCGGGTCGACGTGTCCCGGGGCAGCTTCGAGGTCTACAGGGTGGCCGAGGATGGAGCCGAGGAGGTCGTCCCCAGTCAGGATGGCGACTTCCGGCGGCATGCCGCGCAGGCGGCCAAGCTGGCCATGATGAGGCGCCTCAACGAGGTCGAGAAGGACCGCATCATGGGCGAGGCCTCGCTCCAGCAGGGGGAGCTCATCGACACCATCGTCGAGCACCGTGGCGCGGATGTCTGGCATCTGCGCGCCGGCGAGACCGAGGCAATCCTGCCGCGGGACCAGCAGATGGAGGGTGAGGAGCTCAGCCTTCGCCAGCATGTCAAGGTGGTTGTCATCGAGGGACGCCGCCGGGCGCACGACGCCATCCTGGTGGTATCGCGGTCCCATCCGCGGCTGCTGCGGCTGCTCCTGGAGCAGGAGGTCCCAGAGCTTCAGAACGGTGAGGTGGTGATCAGGGCGATGGTGCGCGAGGCCGGCCGCCGCAGCAAGGTGGCCGTCGAGGCGACCCGGGCGGGCATCGATGCCCAGGGTGCCTGCATCGGTCCGCGCGGCGTGCGCCACCGAGCCGTGACCGCCGAGCTGCGTGACGAGCAGGTGCAGATAATCGCCTGGTCGGAGGATGCCGCCGAGTACGTGGGCAACGCGCTCGCCCCGGCCGTGCCCAGCGGGGTGGAGATCGAGCCCTCGACCATGACGGCCCGGGTCACCGTGGCCGGCGACCAGCTCTCGCTGGCCATCGGACGCGGCGGTGAGAACGCCCGCCTGGCTGCTCGTCTGACCGGCTGGCGCGTCGACATCGTCCCCGCCCGCCCGGTCGGGGACGGCACCAGTTGACCGTGCCTGCCGAGGGTTCGCCCTCGCGGCCCGAGGCCGCTGAGGGCCCTAGCCGCACGGCCTCGGCGCCGGGACCGGCACCAGCCCGGCGCGCAGGCCTCAGGGGATGGATTCCGCGGCGGAGATGCGTCGGTTGCCGCACGGTGCAGCCCCGTCCGGAGCTGTTCAGGCTGGCCCTGGGCGCGGAGGGAACCGTCTGCCTTGATATCCTGGGGAGGCTGCCCGGCCGAGGTGCCTACCTCTGCCGTACGACGGGGCTGCGCTGCATGGAGGTGGCGCGCCGCCGTGGGGCACTGGTTAGAAGCCTCCGGGTCAGCGATCATCCAGTCGATCACGAGAGGTTGTGTGCCGAGTTGAGGGCAGCAACCGATGAGGAGCAGTCATAGCCACGTTGAAGAAGCTCAGTCTTCCCCCCGCACTGACGGTCAAGGAGCTCTCGGAGCTGCTGTCCGTCTCCGGCGCGGAGTTGATCACCTACCTGATGACCAATGGGGTGATGGCCGCGCTCAACCAGTCCATCGACTTCGACACCGCGGCGCTGGCGGCCGACCACTTCGGCTTCGAGGCCGAGAGTGAGACGACGGCCGCTGCCGGCGCCGACGGGGGTCGCACTCGACATCCCCTCCTGGACCTGAGCGCTGAGGACCCCGCCAAGCTGATGTCGCGGCCCCCCGTGGTGGTGGTGCTGGGTCATGTCGACCACGGCAAGACATCGCTGCTCGACCGAATTCGGGAGACCAGAGTGGCCGACGGCGAGGCCGGAGGCATCACCCAGCGCATCGGTGCCTACCAGATCGAGAAGAGCGGTCGCCGGATCACCTTCATCGACACCCCCGGTCACGCCGCCTTCACCGCCATGCGGGCCCGCGGCGCGGACATCACGGACGTGGCGATCCTGGTGGTGGCCGCCGACGACGGCGTCATGCCCCAGACGGAGGAGGCGATCCAGCACGCCCGTTCGGCCGGGGTGCCGATCATCGTGGCGCTCAACAAGGTGGACCGCGACAACGCCAACCCCGACCGGGTGCTGCAGCAGCTAGCCGACCGTCAGCTGATGGCCGAGGAGTACGGCGGCGATACCACGGTGGTGCGCACCAGCGCCAAGACCGGCGACGGCATCACCGATCTGCTCGACCTGGTCCTGCTCGCCAGCGACCTCAACGATCCCCAGGCGAATCCCGGTGCGTCGGCGGTGGGCACGGTGATCGACGCCGATACCCAGACCGGGCGGGGGGCCACCGCCACCGTGCTGGTTCAGAACGGCACGTTGCGGGTGGGCGACATCGTGGTGGCCGGTGCGGTGTACGGCAAGGTGCGCTCGCTGACCGATGAGCACGGGAGCCGGGTCAGGGAAGCGGGCCCGAGCAAGCCGGTGGTGATCAGCGGCCTCAACGACGTTCCCCTTGCCGGGGAGGTCTTCCAGGTGCTCGGCAACGAGCGAGCCGCCCGTGCCCTGGCCGAGGAACGAGCCATCGGGATCCGCAGCCAGCGTGCTCAGCCGGTGCGCAAGATCACCCTCGCCGACCTCGCCTTCAAGGTTGCCGAGGGCGACGCCAAGACCCTCAACCTGGTGCTCAAGGCCGAGGCCCACGGGTCCCTGGAAGCGCTGCGCGGCCAGATCGAGGCGATCCAGGACGAGACGGTGCGGATCCGCATCCCCGGCGAGGGGGTGGGCCCGGTGACGGAGTCGGATGTGGACCACGCCGCCGCCACCGACGCGATCGTGATCGGCTTCAACGTTCGCGCGGAGCCTGCGGTGCAGCGCATCGCCGAGGAGCAGGGCGTCGACGTCCGCTACTACGACGTGATCTACCAGATCACCGACGACATCGAGAAGGCGATCAAGGGCATGTATGAGCCCACCTTTATCGAGGTCTACCAGGGCCGCGCCGAGGTTCGCCAGATCTTCATGGTGGACGGACGGCCGAGCATCGCCGGCTCCAACGTGACCGACGGCCGGATCACCCGCAACGCCATCGTCAAGGTGCTGCGCGACGGTCGTGAGATCGCCACCTCCAAGGTCAGCCAGCTGCGCCGCTTCAAGGATGATGTTCGCGAGGTGGCCCGCGGCTACGACTGCGGCATCACCCTCGAGGACTTTGCCGAGTTCCAGGAGGGTGACCTGATCGAGGCGTACACCATCGAGCAGCAGAACCTGTGACCCTGCGGGACGGACGTGGTCAGCCGTCCCTGCCCGGACTCGGTGGTGGCGGGGGACGGCCCCCGCGCACCGAGCGGGTCGCCGAGCAGCTCCGCCAGGAGCTCTCCCAGCTGATGGTCACCGAGATGAAGGACCCTCGGGTGCGGCTTGCCTCGGTGAGCGAGGTGCGCATGTCGCCCGACCTGCGCTCGGCGCGAGTGATGGTCAGCGCGCTGGGTACCGAGGCCGAACGCGACGCGGTCATCCGCGGTCTGCGCCATGCCGAGGGCTATCTCCGCTCCCAGCTCGGTGGCCGGCTGGAGAACCTCAAGAGCGTGCCCAGTCTGCGCTTCGAGATCGACCGCTCCATCGAGTACAGCGTGCGGATCAACGCCATGCTCCGCAGGGTTGCCCCACAGGGCGCGGCCGCCGAGGTGGAGGAGGAGGAGTGAGCCTTCGCGCCCCCGCCCGCTTCGCCTCCTTCGAGGAGCTGCTGCCCCAGATCCGCGAGGTCATCGACGCCTCCGCATCGATCGCCACCCTGGCCCACAAGGACGCCGATGCCGACAGTCTCGGCTCGTCGCTGGCCTTCGCCCTCTCCATGCGGGCCATGGGCAAAACCGTCCGGCCGATGGTCCCCGACCCGATGCCGATGCTCCTCGAGCACCTGCCCGGCTATGCGACGGTGGCCACGACTCCGGGTGACTTCGACGCGCTGTTCACCTTCGACTGCGCCACGGTGGGGCGCTTCGGCGAGAAGCGCAGCCTGATCCAGGCCGGGGGCCGGCCGGTGGTCAACATCGACCATCACGTCAGCAACGAGGGCTTCGGCACCATCAACCTGATCGAGCCCGAGGCCAGCGCCACCGGACAGGTGGTGTACCGGCTGCTGCGCGCGCTCGAGGCGCCAATCACCTCCGAGGTGGCCACCAACGTGTACGCCGCCCTGTTCACCGACACCGGCGGGTTTCGACACGAGAACACCACCGAGGAGGCACTTCGCCTGGGTGCCGACCTGGTGGCCCTCGGCGCCGATCCCGGCTGGGTCGCGATGAAAAGCTACAAGTCCCGCTCGGTCAGCCAGCTCCGCCTCGAGGCGCTGGCGGTGAGCCGGCTGCACACCGACCGCGACGGCGCGCTGGTCTGGTCCCAGGTGAGCCAGGCGATGCTCACCGAGGCGCGCGCGGACATGCAGGAATCAGAGGGCGTGATCGACCAGCTGCAGAGCGTGTCGACGATGAAGATCGCCTGGCTGCTCAAGGAGGCGACGGCGGACCGCACCAAGCTGAGCGTGCGCACCCGCGACCAGTTCGACGCCACGGCCATGTGCATCCCCTTCGGTGGCGGCGGTCACCACCGCGCCGCGGGAGCCGAGATCCGGCTGCCCCTGGCCGACGCCGAGCAGCGGGTCCTCGAGGTCGCGCGAGGGTTGCTCGACCGCTCGTGAACGGGATCATCGAGGCGCCGCGCACCCGGCGCGGGCGCGCTCCGGCGCGCCTGCACGGCGTGCTCGCGCTCGACAAGGGTCCGGCGATGACGTCGTTCCAGGCGGTGCGCGAGGTACGCCGTCTGCTCGACGAGCGGAGGGTGGGCCACGCCGGCACCCTCGACCCCACCGCCACCGGCCTGTTGCCGATCTGCGTCGGACGGGCCACCCGCCTGGTGGACTACTTCCACCAGCAGCCCAAGCAGTACGAGTGCGTGGTTCGCCTCGGGCAGCGCAGCACCACCCTGGATACCGAGGGTGAGCTCAGTGACGGCGCCTCGGCGGCGGCGGTCGACGCGGCGGCGGTGGCGGCGCTGCTGCCCCGCTTCCTCGGCGACACCCAGCAGGTGCCCCCGATGCACTCGGCGGTCAGGGTGGAGGGCAGGCACCTCTACGAGCTCGCCCGGGCCGGCGAGGTCATCGAGCGCAAGCCCCGACCGGTGCACATCAGCAGCATCGAGCTGCGCGAGTTCCGCCCCGGTCCCCTGGCCGAGGTGGACCTGCGCGTGGTCTGTGGCAAGGGCACCTACATGCGCGTCCTCGCCGCCGACCTCGGCGAGGCACTCGGCACCGGGGGCCTGCTCGCCTGGCTGGAACGCAGCCGCTACGGGGCGCTGAAGCTGAGCCACTCGATCGGTCTCGACGCGCTGGCGGGCATGGACGACCCGGCGGCGGCCCTGCTGCCGCCGGAGATCGCCGTGGACCACCTGGGACGCGTCGACGTGGGCCCTCAACTGGCGGTCCAGGTGCAGCGCGGGCAGGCGGTGTGGCTGCCAAGGCCCCCGGTCGAGCTCAGCCATCAGGAGATCAGGGTGCACGGACCGCACGGCGACCTGGTGGCGATCGGGCGGCTCGAGGGCGGCCTGTTCAAGCCCACCAAGGTGCTGGGCACCGAGCCGGGCTGAGGGACCGCTGGTGCGCATCGAGTACGGCCTGCCGGCCACGGCAACCGGCCGTCCGGTGGCGCTGAGCGTGGGCAACTTCGACGGGGTGCACCTCGGCCACCGTGCCCTCCTCGAGCCCCTGCTGGCGGCGGCCAGGGAGATCGATGGCGAGGCCGTGGTGCTGACCTTTGATCCCCACCCGCGCTGCGTGCTCACCCCGGAGCACTGTCCCTCGTCGCTGACCACCCTGGAGGAGAAGCGCGACCTGCTGGCGGTGGCGGGGGTGGACCGGCTGGTGGTCCTGGAGTTCACCACCCAACTCAGTCGGTGGACAGCCGACGAGTTCTGCAGCCGGCTGGAAGCCGCCTTCACCCTCAGCCGGCTGGTGGTGGGGCACGACTTCGCCCTGGGTCGCGACCGCTCCGGCGATACCGCGTTTCTCACCGCCCGCGCGGCGCGGCGCGGCTGGATCCTGCAGACCGTGGATGCAGTTCGGGTCGAGGACCGGCCGGTCTCCTCGTCACGCATCCGCGGCGCGCTGGTGACCGGTGACCTCATCGAGGCCAACCGCCTGCTCGGCCACCCCTACTTCATCGACGGCAGGATCGAGCACGGCGAGCGGGTGGGCACCACCCTCGGCTATCCGACCGCCAACATCTCCATCGCCGCCAACAAATGCCTGCCAGCCAGGGGCATCTATGCGATGTGGCTTCGGGTCGACGATGCCTGGCAGCCGGCGGCGACCAGCGTTGGCTACCGGCCCACCTTCGGCGGCGACCACCTCACCGTGGAGGCATACCTGCTCGACTTCAGCGGCGACCTCTACGGGCGCCGAGTGCGCGGCGCCTTCGAGGCCCGGCTCCGTGAGGAGCGCACCTACCCGGATGGCGCGGCCCTGCGCGAGCAGATCCGTCGTGACGTCGAGCAGACCGGCCTGCTGCTCAGCGCCTCCAAACCGCCCTCGGGCATCTGACCCGTGCTGCCGCTAGGATGCGGCGGCGATGGCAGACGGAGGCGCTGGCGAGGTCGTCGCCATCGTCAACCCGAGCAGTGCCAGGGGGCACACCGGGCGGCGCTGGCCCGAGGCACTGGCGGCGCTGGATGCGGCGGGGATCACCCCTCGCGTGTGGCTGACCAGTGCTCGGGAGGACGCCACCCGACTCTGCCGCGAGGCGATCGCCGCGGGGGCGACCACGGTGGTGGCGGTGGGTGGCGACGGCACCCTCAGCGAGGTGGTCAACGGGCTGTTCGACGCGGCCGGCGACGCTCTGCGGCCGGTGCGGGTCGGCCTGATCCCGGGCGGCAGCGGCGGTGACTTCCGCCGCAGCGTGGGGATTCCCAGCAGCTTCGACGGGGCCGCGGCCGTGCTCGCCGCGGGCCAGGTGCGCCGCCTCGACCTGGGACGAGTCATCTACGCGGACGGCGTTCGGCGACACTTCGTCAACATCGCCGACTGCGGGGTCGGGGGCGATGTGGTCGCCCGGGTCAACGCCGGGTCGCGGCGCCTCGGGGGCACCCCGTTGTTTCTCTATCAGGCGCTGCGCTGCCTGATGACCTACACGCCGCGGCGGGTGCGCCTGGTGGTGGACGGCACCAGTGTGGAGTGCTCCGTCCAGAACGTGGTGTTCGCCAACGCTCAGTACTTTGGCGGCGGCATGCGCGTCGCGCCCCACGCCGACCCCGGCGACGGCCTGCTCGACGTCGTGGTGGTCGGCGCCTCCTCGCGAGCCTCGAGGCTCCTCGGCATGGCCCGCATCTACGCCGGGCGGCACCTCGGCCATGCGGGGATCAGCAGCCTCCGGGGGCGACGCGTCGCCATCGAGGTGCTCGAGGGCGACGCGCCCCTGCGCTTCGACGTCGACGGCGAGGACATCGGCACCACCCCGGCCGCCATCGAGTGCCTGCCGGGCGCGCTGCAGCTGCTCGCGCCGGCGCCGGCGAGCACCGCCTGAGCCAGTCGCTGGCCCGGCTTCTGCTACGATCGAGCGGACCTGTGGCGAGAGCCCCGGCGGCTGGCACGCCGATTCCGGCACCGCTCCCCACACGGCGACGGCAATTTCGCCTCACGGAGAACGCAGCACGTGCCCGACATCCAGCCCAAGGGCGAGGTCATCGCGGACCATCGTCAGCACGAGACCGACACCGGGTCGCCCGAGGTTCAGGTCGCCATTCTGAGCAGCCGGATCGCGATGCTCACCGAGCATCTGCGCGAGCACCGCAAGGACCACGCCTCGCGGCGTGGGCTGCTCACCCTGGTCGGCAAGCGCCGCCGCCTGCTCGACTACCTCGCCCGCAAGGACGTCGAGCGCTACCGCGCCCTGATCGCCCGTCTGGGTCTGCGCCGATAGCTCAGCGCAACGCCCCCCGTGGCGACGACCTGACTCACCGCACACCGGAGGGCCTTCCCTAGGCCCACCCCGGTGGGCGACATCCTCACTTCCGACCGACCTCCCCGACCGCAGGACATCCGCTCCTCGCGTCGCGCCGTCCGGTGAGAGGTTGGTGAGCGGGATCTCCGTCAGTCCGCGCAGCCCCTCGGGGCGCCGGCTGCGGCCCGGTCACCAGCACCTCACCACCCAGACCGGGCGTGGCGAGTTCAGCCGCTGCACCTGCGGCCGGGTCCTCCGGCGTCACGCACGACGCGTGCCGCCATCACGATCTCAGGAGACCCATGACATACCGCAAGTTCGAGACGCCCTTCGCGGGCAAGACCCTCACCGTCGAGACCGGCCACATTGCTGAGCAGGCCAACGGCGCGCTGTTCATCCGCTGCGCCGACACCATGCTGCTGGTCACGGCCACAGCCTCTACCGGCCCTCGTGAGGGCATCGACTTCTTTCCGCTGACCTGCGACTACGAGGAGAAGCTCTACGCCGCGGGTCGCATCCCGGGAAGCTTCCCGCGCCGTGAGGGTAGGCCCTCCGAGGCCGCAATCCTGGTGGCCCGGATGATCGACCGCCCGATGCGGCCGCTCTTTCCCAAGGACTTCCGCAACGATGTCCAACTGGTGGCCACCGTGCTCAGCACCGACCAGGAGCAGGACCCGAGCACGCTGGCGGTGACCGGCGCGTCGCTCGCGATGGTGATCAGCGACATCCCGCACAACGGTCCGGTCGCCTGCGTGCGCATCGGCATGGTCGGCGGTGAGCTGACCCTGAACCCCAGCCTCGAGGACCTCGCCGACTCGGACCTCGACCTGGTGGTGGCCGGCACCGCCGACGCGATCAGCATGGTCGAGGCCGGCGCCAAGCAGGTCACCGAGGAGGTGGTGCTCCGCGCCCTGCGCAAGGCCCACGAGGAGATCCAGCGGCTCTGCGCCTGGCAGCTGGAAATCCGCGACCAGCTCGGCGCGAAGCCGAACATGAGCTACCCGCCGGCCTCAATAGATCCAGAGGTGAGCAGCGCGGTGAATGACGCCGTCGCCGACCGGATCGGCGCCGCCGCTCGCAACGTCGACAAGGCGGCGCGCGAGCGCCAGCTTGCCGAGCTCAAGGCTGCGGTGCGCGAGCAGCTCGCCGCGCGGTTTCCCGACCAGCGCGACGAGATCGGGAAGGCCTTCGAGTCGGCCACCAAGAAGGCGGTGCGCCACGCCATCCTCAGTGAGGGAGTGCGCCCCGACGGCCGCCGCACTGACGAGATCCGGCAGATCTGGGCCCAGGTCGGGGTTCTGCCCCGCACCCACGGCAGCGCGCTCTTCACCCGCGGCCAGACCCAGGCACTGAGCATCGTCACCCTCGGCTCCGGCCAGGACAACCAGAAGATCGACGGGCTGGGACTCGAGCAGTTCAAGAACTTCATGCATCACTACAACTTCCCGCCCTACTCGGTTGGGGAGGCGCGGCCGATGCGTTCACCCGGCCGTCGTGAAATCGGGCACGGGGCGCTGGCGGAGCGAGCGGTGCACAACGTGATGCCGCCGGACGAGGACTTCCCCTACGTGGTGCGCATCGTCACCGAAATTCTCTCCAGCAACGGGTCGACGTCGATGGCGAGTGTCTGTGGCTCGAGCCTGGCGCTGATGGACGCCGGCGTCCCCTTGCAGTCGCCGGTGGCAGGTATCGCCATGGGCCTGATCACCGACGAGAACGACCAGTCCAACGCCAAGATCCTCAGCGACATCCAGGGGATGGAGGACGCGCTCGGCGACATGGACTTCAAGGTGGCCGGTTCCGAGAGGGGCATCACCGCGCTGCAGATGGACATCAAGATCAAGGGCCTCGACTGGGACCTGGTGGAGCGCGCCCTGGAGCAGGCGCGAGTCGGCCGGTTGCACATCCTCGGCAAGATGCGCGAGGCGCTGGAGTCCCCGCGCCAGGAGATGTCGCCCTTCGCGCCACGGATCGACACGGTGGTGATCAACCCCGACAAGATCCGCGACATCATCGGCCCGGGCGGCAAGATGATCCGCAAGATCCAGGAGGAGACCGGCTGCCACATCGACATCGAGGACGACGGGCGGGTCTTCGTGTCCTCCAACGATGCCAAGTCACGCGAGTACGCCCTGGCGATGATCCGCGACCTCACCGACGACGTCGAGATGGGCCGGATCTACAAGGGCAAGGTCACCCGGATCATGTCCTTCGGCTGCTTCGTCGAGATCCTTCCCAAGAAGGAGGGCCTGGTTCGCATCGGGCACCTCGCCCAGGAGCGGGTCAACACGGTCGAGGACGTGGTCAACATCGGCGACGAGATCATGGTCAAGGTGATCGAGGTCGACGACCGCGGCCGGGTCAACCTTAGCCGCAAGGAGGCGCTCGCCGAGCTCTCCCGCAACCAGGCTCAGGCCGCCGGCGCCGGCGCGGGTGCTCCCGGCTGAACGGAGGCGATGACACCCGGCACCGCCAGGTGCCGGGAGCCGTCGACGGCAGCCGCGCGGCCTCGGGTGCCGTGGCTGCTGCGCGGCTCAAGAATTCGAGTGATGGGTACCCTTGACGCATGAGCACCGATACCGAACCGACGTCGAGCGACAGCTCTGCCACCGGAGTTCCTGTCGCCGCCATTCCTGCTACCAGCAGTCCTGCGGCCGGGACTCCTGCCACCGAGCAGGACTGGCGGCAGCGCCTCACCCCCGAGCAGTTCGCCGTACTTCGCGAGAAGGGCACCGAGCGACCCTTCGCCGGGGAGTACGTCGACTGCCACGACGACGGCGTGTACCACTGCGCCGGCTGCGGTGCCGAGCTCTTTGACTCGGAGACCAAGTTCGAGTCGCACTCCGGGTGGCCGTCGTTCTACGAACCGCGCAACCTGGAGAACGTCGAGCTGCACGAGGACCGCACCCACGGCATGCGCCGCACCGAGGTGACCTGCAAGCGTTGCGGCGGCCATCTCGGCCACGTCTTCGACGACGGGCCCGCACCGACCGGCCAGCGCTTCTGCATCAACTCGGCGGCTCTCGATCTCGAACGCCGCGGCTGACTCCGGCCCGGCGCGGGTCAGCAGCGTGGTTGCGGCGACGGCGGTGCGCCTGGTGCCGCTCGGCGGCCTGGGCGAGATCGGGCGCAACCTGATGGCGGTCGAGGTCGGCGAGGACATCCTGGTCATCGACGCCGGGGTGATGTTTCCCGAGCAGGACATGCTCGGCATCGACCTTGTCATTCCCGACATCGCCTGGCTGCTGGAGCGGCGCGAGCGGGTGCGCGGCATCGTGCTCACCCACGGTCACGAGGACCACATCGGCGCCTTGCCCTACATCCTGCCCCGGTTGCCGGTGCCGATCTACGGCACCGCTCTGACCCTGGGGCTGCTGCGCAACAAGCTCAAGGAACACCGCCTGCTTGCCGCCACCGAACTGCACCAGGTGACCCAGGGCGAGACGGTGGCGCTCGGCGAGCTGCCGGTCGAGTTCGTGCGCACCACTCACTCGATCCCGGACGCCTGCGCGGTGGTGGTGCATACCCCGCTGGGGGCGATCGTCCATACCGGCGACTTCAAGGTGGACCAGACCCCGATCAACGGCCAGCCGCCCGACCTCGCCCGGTTCGCCCGGCTTGGCGACGAGGGCGTGCTGCTCCTGCTCAGCGACAGCACCAACGCGGAGTCGGAGGGCATCACCCCCAGCGAGCGGATGGTGGGGGAGGCGCTGACCCCGCTCTTCGAGGCGGCGGAGGGCCGGATCATCATGGCGACCTTCGCCTCCAACATCTCCCGGGTGCAGCAGGCGGTGCACGCCGCCGAGGCGGTGGGCCGGCAGTGCCTGCTCGCCGGACGTTCGATGGTCAACAACGTCCAGGTGGCGCAGGAGCTCGGCTTCCTGCGTGCCAAAGCAGGCACCTTCGTCTGGCCCCGCCAGCTCGGCCGTGTCGAGGAGGACCGCCTGCTGGTGCTCTGCACCGGTTCCCAGGGTGAGCCGCTCTCTGCCCTGACCCGGATCGCCTCCGGTGACCACCCGCTGGTCAAGCTCCGCGAGGGCGACACCGTGATTCTCAGCGCCAACCCGATCCCGGGCAACGAGGAGCTGGTGCACCGCACCATCAACAACCTCTACCGCCACGGCGCCCGGGTCTTTCACTCATCGCGGCATCGCGTGCACGCCTCGGGTCACGCCAGCCGGGAGGAGCTCAAGCTGATGATGACCCTCACCCGGCCCCGCTACTTCGTACCGGTGCACGGCGAGTACCGGCACCTGGCGATCCATGCCGAGCTGGCCACGGCGATGGGGATCCCTGCGGAGCGGATCCTGGCGGTGGACAACGGCTCGGTCGTGGTCCTGGACGCGGAGGGAATGCACCGCGAGGAGCGCCGGGTGGCCTCGGGGTATGTCTACGTCGACGGGCTGTCGATCGAGGGCGCCGGCGACGTCGTCCTCCGCGACCGCCGCCAGCTCTCCCAGGACGGAATCGTGGTGGCGGTGCTGGCGGTGGAGCGTTCCACCGGGATGGTCGTGGCCGGTCCCGAGCTGGTGTCGCGTGGCTTCATTGAGGACGCGGTGACCGCCGAGCTCTTCGACCAGGCGCGGGCCCACGTGCTCACCCTGGTGGGCCGGCTGGCCCCTGATGCGGCCCGGCCGGCCTGGCAGCAGGCGATTCGCGAGGGGCTTGGCACCTTCCTGGCGGAGCGCACCAACCGGAGGCCGATGGTGATCCCGGTGGTCACCGAGGTCTGAACCCCGTCCCAGGGGCGGACATCTGTTCCCCGGAAGCCCCGGGGCGGGGTACCATCGGGCGGCGCCGCGGACCGGCGCCCTCGACGTCGTCGCAGCCCACGTCCCGCACCCTCACCGAGGCCGCCTCATGGCACGTCGCACCCTGGCACCTCCCAAGCCACCGGCCTCGCGCGCCCCGCGCCGGGCCCCGGCCGCGGTAGCGCGGCGCCGGCCCAGCCGAGCCCGTCCGGCGCCGGCCCAGCCGATGCTGACCCCCGACCAGCAGCGCGAGGTGAGCGGGGTGGTCGCCCTCGGTCTCGGGCTGATCCTCGGAGTGGTCCTGGCCCTGCCGGGAGGTGGCAGCATCGCCGCGCCCCTTCATGACGGCCTGTTCAACCTGCTCGGTGCCGGTGCCTGGCTGCTCGCGGTCGGCCTGATCGTCACCGGCGTTCGCCTGCTTGGCCGCCAGCAGTGGCGCGGCGGCGCGCTGGCTGCAGCCGGCACCGTGGTCACCGTCCTCGCGGTGCTCGGCTTCCTGGGACTGGTCGCCCCGGGCAGCGCCGGCTCGGTGGGCCAGCGCGTGGGCCCAGGGGTGGCCAGGATCCTGGGCAGCGCCGCGGCCGGGGCCGCCATGCTGGTGGCCGCCTGCCTTGGCCTGGTGCTGGCCGTCGACCTGCGCCTGGGCGCCACCGCGGCCGCGCTGCGGGAATGGCTGGGTCAGCAGCGAGCGCTGCATTCCGAGGCGGCCGCGGTGCGCGCCGCCCAGGCGCGCCGTCCCGCGGTCCCGCCGGAGCCAGAGGTGCGCACCGTGGGCCGGCGCGTGCGGGCCGTCGCCGGCGGCGAAGCCGACCAGGTCCGCATCGACTTCGGGCCGCCGATTGTGCTGCCCGAGCCGGAGCCGGAGCCGGTGCCAGTCCCACCGTCAAGCCCCGCCGCCTTCGCCCGCGAGTTCGAGCCGGTGGTGGTCGAGGAGGGCCTCGGCCCGGTTCCGTCGTTGCCGATCCCGCACGCCGAGGGAGAGGAGGGCGAGACGGTGTGGGTGCTGCCCTCGATCGACCTGCTGGAGACGGTGAGCGGCAAGCGGGAACGGCTCGAGGCCGAGGTGCGCGCGACCGGCCAGACCATCGCCGAAACCCTGAAGTCGTTTGGCATCGAGACCCGGATCATCGGCGCCAACAGCGGCCCGACGGTGACCCAGTACGAGCTCCAGCCGGCTCGCGGCGTGCCGGTGCGCAAGATCGTCGGCTACCAGACCGACCTCTCGCTCGCCCTGGCTGCGCCGATTCGGATCCAACCGTGGATTCCGGGCAAGTCGGCGATCGGCATCGAGGTGCCCAACAAGGCGGCCCAGCTGGTCACCCTCAAGGAGATCGTCGGAGCTCCCGCATTCAGCGACGAGCGCAACCGCATGGCGGTTGCCCTCGGCGCCGACGTCAGTGGCGGCCCGGTGGTCGGCGACCTCACCCGGATGCCCCACCTGCTGATCGCCGGAGCCACCGGCAGCGGCAAGTCGGTATGCATCAACGCGCTGCTCGCCGGTTTCCTGCTCCAGGCCAGTCCCGCCGAGCTCAAGCTGATCCTCATCGACCCCAAGCGGGTGGAGCTCTCCGGATTCGCCGACATCCCCCACCTGCTGGTGCCGGTGGTGGTGGAACCAGAGGCGGCGGTGGCCTCGCTGCGCTGGGCGGTCAAGGAGATGGAGGAGCGTTACAAGCTCTTCGCCTCGCACGGGGCGCGCAACATCGCCGCGTTCAACGAGCGGGCGCCGAGCCTTGGCCTGTCGCCGCTGCCCTACACGGTGATCGTCATCGACGAGCTGGCCGACCTGATGATGGTCGCCGCGGGAGAGATCGAGGACCTGATCTGCCGGATCGCCCAGCTGGCCCGCGCCGTGGGAATCCACCTGATCGTGGCCACCCAGCGGCCCAGCGCAGACATCATCACCGGGCTGATCAAGGCCAACATTCCCTCGCGGGTGGCCTTCGCGGTATCCAGCGGGGTGGACTCACGGGTGATTCTCGACGAGATGGGCGCCGAGAAGCTACTCGGTCGCGGCGACATGCTCTACCTGCCCATCGACGAGGGCAAGCCGCGCCGGATCCAGGGCAACTATGTCTCCGACCGCGAGCTGGAGAAGCTGATCGACTTCTGGAAAGCGCAGGGAGCTCCGGAGTACCAGGAGGAGATCTTCCAGGTCGAGGCCAACGTGTCCTGGGCTCGGGATGCCGGCAAGCGCGACGTGCTCTTCGCCAAGGCGGCGCACTGCGTGGCCGCCGAGGGCCGCGCCGCCGCCTCGCTGCTGCAGCGCAAGCTCAACGTCGGCTACACCAGGGCGGCTCGGCTGGTCGACCAGCTGGCCGAGCATCGGGTGGTGGGGCCCTACGAGGGAAGCAAGTCGCGCGACGTGCTCATGGACGTGATCCAGGTTGACGAGCTACTCGCCGACCTGGGCGAGGAGTAGGCCCCGGCGATACGCTCCGCTGTTGATGGCCGAGCCGAACAGTGCGGCGACCTTCGTCCCCGCCGGCGCCGACCTCGACGGCCTCCGCGCCGCCGCCGCCGGCTGCCGCGGCTGCCCGCTCTGGTCGGCGGCGACCCAGGTCGTCTTCGGCGAGGGCCGTCCCGGCGCGCGCGTCCTGCTCGTCGGGGAGCAGCCCGGTGACCAGGAGGACCTCAGCGGCCGGCCCTTTGTCGGCCCCGCAGGACGGCTGCTGAACACCGCCCTACGCGACGCCGGCATCGATCGCCAGCAGGTCTACGTCACCAACGCGGTCAAGCACTTCAAGTGGGAGCCGCGCGGCCAGCGGCGCATCCACGCGACGCCGAGCCCGGCCGAGGTGGTGGCGTGCCGGCCCTGGCTGGAGGCCGAGATCGGGGTGCTGCGGCCGCGGCTGATCGTCGCCCTCGGGGCCACGGCGGGCCGCTCGCTGCTCGGGCCGTCGTTCCGGGTGACCCAGCATCGCGGCCAGCTCTTTCCCGGACCCGGCGACGCCCAGATCACCGGCACCATCCACCCCTCGGCGATCCTGCGGATCCACGATGAGGCCGCCCGGGTGGCCGAGCTGGCCGCACTGACCGCCGACCTCGCCCGGGTCGCACAGCACGTCGCGTCCTGACCGCGCGCCCCAGCGCGGGTTGTTCGCCGGTTGGCTGCGCCGGGTCGGGGCCGAGCCAGGCGGTATCCTTCGCGGCCATGGCCAGTGAGTTCTCCTTCGACGTCGTCAGCGACTTCGACCACCAGGAGCTGGTCAACGCCATCGACCAGGCGAAGCGCGAGATCACCAACCGCTACGACTTTCGCGGGGTGACCGCCGACATCGACCTGGAGAAGGACCTGATCACCCTGCTGACCGGCTCGGACATGCAGCTGACCGCGATCATCGACGTGCTCCAGAGCAAGCTGCTCAAGCGTGGCATCGACATCAAGGTGCTCGACCCGCAGAAGCCGGAGCCCGCCGCCAAGGGCAATGTGCGCCAGGAGCTGAAGCTGCGCAAGGGGATCGACCAGGAACTGGCCAAGGAGCTGAGCAAGAAGATCAAGGCGGCGCACCCCAAGATCCAGGTGCGCATTCAGGACGACCAGCTGCGGGTCACCAGCAAGGACAAGGACACGTTGCAGTCGGTCATCGCCGACCTGCGCGGCATGGAGCTGGACCGGCCCCTGCAGTTCACCAACTACCGGTAGTGCGCCAGCTGGGCGAGCACCTCACGCTGCCCAACCAGCTGACCATCCTGCGCCTGCTGCTGATCCCGGTGATCGGGGTGGCGCTCACCTCCTCCTTCGCATACCACGACCAGGTCGGCTGCGCGCTGTACGCCGGCGCGGCCGCAACCGACAGCCTCGACGGCTACGTTGCCCGCTCGCGGCACCTGGTGACCGAGCTGGGGAAGTTCCTCGACCCGCTCGCCGACAAGCTGCTGGTGATCACCGTTCTGGCGGTGCTGGTGGCCGCGGGGACGCTGCCCTTCTGGGTGGTGGTGGTGATCTTCGCGCGCGAGTTCCTGATCACCGGGGTGCGCGCCGTGGCCGCCAACCAGGGGGTGGTGCTCAGCTCCACCCTGGGCGGTAAGTCCAAGACGCTGACCCAGAACCTGATGATCGGGGCGCTGATCCTCTCCCGGCCGTTCCCTGGCTTCCGGCCCATTGCCGAGGTGATGGTGGGAGTGGCGCTGCTGGCCACGGTGGCCAGCGGCCTCGACTACCTGTGGCGGTACCGCCGCTTCGTCCTCTGACGGTGCGCCGGGCGGACGCGGCGGCAGGGGCGGGGGAGGAGCAGCCGGGGAGAGCGGTCTCGCTGGCCCAAGCCGCGGCGCTTGGCGGGCTCCTCTCCCGCCGGGGGTGGAGCGTCGCCGTTGCGGAGTCGTGCACCGGCGGTCTGCTCGGCGCCACGCTGACCGCGGCGCCCGGGTCGTCGGCGTACGTGCGCGGCGGGGTGATCGCCTACGCCAACGACCTCAAGGTGCGCCTGCTCGGGGTTGAGCCGGGCCTGCTGGAGCGCCATGGCGCGGTGAGCGACCCCGTGGTTCGGGCGATGGCCGTGGGGGTGAGAAGTGCGGCCGGTGCCGAGGTGGGAATCGCCATCACCGGAGTCGCCGGCCCGGGGGCAAGCGAGGCCAAGCCGGCGGGGCTGATCTTCATCGGCGTGGCCACTCCCGACGCGGTCCGCGTGGTCCGGCTCACCCGTGATCTCGGTCGCGACGCCAACCGGCAGACGGCGGTGCGCGAGGCGCTGCTGGCGGCCGCCGCGGCGATCGCATGACGGGGCTTGCCCGGCCGGGGCGAGGGCGGTACCATACATATGTTCGCCCCCTGGCTCGATACCCGCGCGTCCCGCCGCTGCCCCCTGCGACTCTCTCCCCGGACGACACCCAGGTGTCGCCGGCCCGGGCCATCGTCCCGATATCGCAATCCCCACGCTTCGGAGTAAGGCTTTGACAAACATACTGGATAGTGGTACTGTCCCGGGCATCATCACCACCACCGGGCGGCGCGTCGCCGTGACCACCAAGGAGAGCAACGCCGTGAGCAAGGAACGTGACCAGGCACTCTCCACCGCCCTCGGGCAGATCGAGCGGTCGCACGGCAAGGGGGCGATCATGCGGCTCGGTGAGTCGACAGCCCACCGCAACATCAAGGCGATCCCCACCGGCGCCCTCACCCTCGACATCGCGCTTGGGGTCGGGGGCATTCCTCGGGGCCGGATCGTGGAGATCTATGGCCCGGAGTCGTCGGGCAAGACCACGCTCACCCTGCACGTCATCGCCGAGGCGCAGAAGGCAGGCGGTGTGGCCGCGTTCATCGACGCCGAGCACGCCCTCGACCCCCAGTACGCAGCCAAGATCGGGGTCCGCACCGACGAGCTGCTCATCTCCCAGCCCGACACCGGCGAGCAGGCGCTGGAGATCGTCGAGGTGCTGGTGCGCAGCGGCGCTGTCGACGTGATCGTGATCGACTCGGTGGCCGCACTCGTGCCCAAAGCCGAGATCGACGGCGAGATGGGGGACAGCCATGTCGGCCTCCAGGCCCGGCTGATGTCCCAGGCGATGCGCAAGCTCACCGCGGCGATCAGCCGCTCCGACACCTCGGTGATCTTCATCAACCAGCTGCGCGAGAAGATCGGGGTGATGTTCGGCAACCCCGAGACCACCACTGGGGGCCGGGCGCTGAAGTTCTACGCCTCGGTGCGCATGGACATCCGCAAGATCGACTCGCTCAAGCAGGGCCTCGACGTCGTCGGCAACCGAGTCAAGGTCAAGGTTGTCAAGAACAAGGTGGCGCCGCCCTTCCGCAACGCCGAGTTCGACATTCTCTACAACGAGGGCATCTCGTACGCGGGAAGCGTGATCGACATGGCCCTGGATGCCAAGATCATCGAGCGGAGCGGCGCCTGGTTCTCGTACGGCGACATGCGCCTCGGCCAGGGTCGTGAGAACGTGCGTGACTTCCTTCGGAGCAACCAGGAGCTGCTCGACGAGCTGGCTGCCAAGGTGCGGCTGTCGCTGCTGCCCAAGCCCGACCTCACCGAGGTCGGCGCGGTGCCCGCGGCGGCCAACGGGTCTGCGGCGCCGGTGCCGGTCGGCTGAGCACCGAACAGCCGCCGGTCGCCCCCGACGACCTGGGCGCGGCCGTCGCGGCGTCGCTGCACATCCTGCGCGGCGCCGCGCAGTCGGAGGCCAGCCTGCGGCGGCGCCTGGCGTATCGCGGCTTCGACGACGAGACCGTGGCCGCCGCCGCGGCCCAGATGGTTGCCTCCCGCTACATCGACGACGGCGCGCTCGCCGAGGCGGTCAGTCGGCGCCGGGTCCGCACCGGCCAGGGACCTGCGCGCATCGCCCAGGATCTTCGCCGCCGCGGGGTGGGAGCCGAGACGGTCGACGCCGCGGTCGCGGGGCTGGACCCCGAAGAGGTCCGCCGCGAGGCGCTGAGCGTGGGGCGCCGCGTGGTGGCGGGTCATCCCGAGGACGACGCCCGCACCCTGCGCCAGCGGGTTGGCGCCGCCCTGCAGCGGCGCGGCCACACCATGGACGTGATCCACCACGTGCTCCGCAGCCTCGAGGTCCCCGACCCGGGGGAACCGGACTAGCTTCGTACGCGGGCCGCCGGGGGCTTCGTCTTCATGGTGACGCAAGGGTGCGTGACCGGCGCTCCGGCCGGCTGTACGATCGCCTTGCGATGACGGCACTCCGCCGGGCTCAGGTTCAGCTGGGCGCCACGCTGCTCTTCGCGCTTGCGCTGATCGGTGTGCTCGGCCTCGTCGCGGGATCCTCGCGTGCGGTAGCGGCGTGCGGCCGGCTCGTGGTCGCGTCCTCTGCGGAGAAGTTCGGCCTGCTCAGCACCCTGGCGGCGGGCTACAACGCCGCGCAGCCGGCGGGCGCGGCGTGTGTGCGGGTAGTCGTCGAGGAGGTCAACTCCGGCGACGCAGAGCGGGCACTGGAGACCGGCTGGAGCGGGCTTGCCGCGGAGCGCCCGGATGTCTGGTCTCCGGCAAGCTCGGCCTGGGTGCAGCTGCTTGCAGCACGCTCCCAGCGCGGCGCGACCGAGGTGCTTCCCCCGCTCGGGGACCTGCTGCAGTCACCCACGGTGATCGGCATGCCTCAGCCGATGGCCGCAGCCCTCGGCTACCCCGGGGCGCAGCTGGGCTGGACGGACCTGAGCCGCCTGATCGCCGACCCCGCGGGGTGGGGTGCGGTGCAGCACCCTGAGTGGGGACGCTTCCGCCTGGGAAAAACCAACCCCACCGTCTCCACCTCCGGGTTGCATGCCCTGGTGGCCAGCTACTTCGCCGCGGTCGGGGGGGTTCCGCTCACCTCGGCCGATGTTTCCCAGCCGCGCGTTCACGACTTCGCCGCCGGGATCGAGTCGGGCGTGATCCACTACGGGGAGACCGCCGGTGACTTTCTCCTCGCGCTTCGCGACGCCGACAACCGCGGGGCCGCCACCAGTTACATCTCCGCGGTGGCCGTGGAGGAGAAGGAGCTGGCCGACTACAACCGGGGAGTGATCGCGGGCACGCACCACGGGGCGCCGCACACGCCCCTGGTGCCGATCTACCCGAAGGAGGGCACCCTGGTCGCTGACCATCCCTACGTCCCGCTACGCTGGTCGCTGCAACAGGCAGCCGCCACCGGCTTCTTCGACTATCTGACCCTTCCAGCGCAGCAGGCAACCATTCAAGCGGAGGGCTTCCGCAACCGATTCGGAGCCCCCGGCGCCGCCTTGGCGCGGCTGGTCCCCCGGCCGGACCCGCTGGCCAGGGAGGTCGTGGTGCCCTCGGGCGATGCGCTGGTGGCCATGCTTGATGCGTGGCAGGAGCTGCGCAGGGCAGCCAGGGTGCTGATTCTCGTCGACACCACCGCCTCGCCCAACGTGCTCCGACCGGCGCTGGCCAGCCTCAGCGACGCCGTCCGGAATTTCCAGCCGCGTGATCTTGCCGGGGTGTGGACCTTCCCCGCTCCGCCCGGCTCGTCGCGACCCTATGGCGAACTGGCGCCGCTGCTGCCGAGCAGCCCGGCGGTGGCTCGCGCGCTCAGCGCCATCCGGCCGGCGCCGGGCGCGGTGGACCCCGACGCCGCCCTGCGGGCCGCGGTCGACGCCCTGGCGGCGACCTACGACCCGGCCAGGGTCGACGCGGTGCTGCTGGTGGAGCTGTCCCCGGAGGAGACCAGGGCCGGAGCCGACCTCCCCTTCGAGAGCTGGCTGCGGAACCAGCCCGCCAACCGGCTGGTACGCATCTTCACGGTCGGGCCCGCGGGAAGCGGCCGGCTGCACGACCTGAGCCTTGCCGGACAGGGCTTCTCCTATCAGCCGGGGACGACCTCCCACCTGCTCAACGACGTCATCTCCAACTTCTGAACCAGCTCCATGAACCCCAGAACGTCTGCCGACCGGCCAGGGCAGCTGCTCCGGCGGTCGGTGCATGGGGTGCTGCTCCTCCTGGCGGGAGCGACCGTCGTCGCCGGCCACCTGCTCGGGATCGGCTGGCCCGCTGCCGTGGTCTCCGGCGTGGCGGTGCTGGGGCTGGGTGAGGCGCTGGGACGATGTCTGCCCCATCCCCAACCCGTGCAGGAGACGGAGCAGGTGGCGGGTGCGAGGGGGACCGGTGGGGCGCCCGCGCCGCTGCCTGCCGGCGCCCATTTTGCGAACCCCCTGACCCGGCGCGAGCTGGAGGTCGCCCTGTTGGTGGCCCGAGGATTGCGCAACAAGGAGATCGCCCACCGCCTCTTCCTTTCCGAGCGCACCGTCGACAACCACATCCACCACAGCTTCAACCGCCTGAACCTCTCCGGCCGGGTCGAGCTCGCCGCCTGGGTGCACGAGCACGGACTGCTGCGAGAAATGAGCACCGAACCTGAGTAGCCGCTGAGCCCTTTTGCGGATGTGGGCACAGCGGTCCGTGCCTAGCGTCACCTCCACACAGCGGACGCAGTGATGGAGGTCAGTGATGGTCACAGGACAGCGGCAGTCTTCGGCGGGCAGATGGACGGCGGCGGTGGTCGGGCTGGCACTGGTGCTGGCCCTTGTGGTCGGGTTCAGGGGCCACGGTGGCTCGAGCGCAGCGGGCGCGCGCACCGCCAGTGCGGCCGGCGCCGGGGGCGGCGTGCCGCGGTCCGACTGCGTCGGGGTCACCGTCGCCGCCTCGCCGGAGAAGTCGGACCTGCTGGCGCGACTGGCAGCCCGGTACGACGCCAACCGCCCCAGTCTGGACGGCCACTGCGTCGACGTGCGCGTCAACGCGGTGCTCTCGGGGGTCGCGGAGAAAGCGCTGGCAGCGGGCTGGGACGCGTCGAAGGACGGCCCCAACCCGGTCGTCTGGTCCCCCGCCGCCTCGAGCTGGCTCGGCATCCTCAGCCACGACACCGCTGGCCACGACCGCGGCGACCCGGCTCCGCTGGTCGCCCCGCAGTTGATCCAGTCGCCACTGGTGCTGGCCATGCCACGACCGATGGCTGAGGCGTTGGGCTGGCCGCACGCCGCCATCGGCTGGGCGGACGTGCTCCGGCTCGCGCAGGATCCCCGAGGCTGGGGCGCCTACGGGCACCCCCAGTGGGGTCGCTTCCGGCTCGGCAAGACCAGCCCGGTGGGGTCGACCGCGGGCCTGTTCGCCCTGCTGGATACCTACTACGCGGCCACCGGAGTGCGTGCCGACCTGACCACGAGCGACGTCAACGATCCCAGAGTGCAGGACTTCGTCCGGGCGGTCGAGAGCAGCGTCCTGCACTACAGCGGCCAGGTCTCCACCTTTCTTGACGGGCTGCGTGCTGCTGATGCCCATGGAGCAGGGCTGAGCTATGTCTCGGCCATCGCCACCGAAGAGCAGCAGGTGCTGCGCTACGACGCCGCCCGGCCGGCGACGCCCCTGGTCGCGGTGTATCCCTCCGACGGCACCCTGGTTGCGGACCATCCTTACGCGACGCTCACCGAGTCCTGGGTGAGCCCCGACCAGCGCAGGGCCGCGGCGACCTTCCTGGGCTGGCTGCTTCAGCCCGACCAGCAGCAGCCCTTTGTGGCAGCCGGTTTTCGCGACCACAACGGCCAGGCCTCGCCGACCCTGAGCACGGCCGACGGAATCATCCCCGCCGGCCCCCCGGTGGTGCTCAAGCTGCCCGCTCCCGCGGTGCTCGACGAGGTGCGCACCTCCTGGAACTCGTTGCGCAAGCGGGCCAGAATCCTGGTGGTGCTCGACGTCTCCGGCTCCATGCAGGGTGACAAGATCGACAACGTGCGCCGGGCGGCAGCAACCGCGGTCAAGGCCTTCGCGCCCGACGACGAGGTGGGCCTCTGGTCCTTCTCCAGCGACGTCAACCATCTCGACGGGATCGCCCCGGTGGCCAGCAACGGCACCGCATTGACCACTGACATCGGCACCCTCCAGGCCGACGGCGCCACGGCTCTCTACCGGGTGACCAAGGAGGCAGTGGCCGAGGTGCGCAAGGGCTGGGACGCGGAGCGGATCAACGCGGTGATGCTGATGACCGACGGCCAGAACGAGGACTCGAACAACAACGACCTCGGTGCTCTCCTCGATGCTCTGCGTCGCCAGCCGGTGGAGCGTCCCGTGCCGGTGTTCACGATCGGCTACGGCACCGATGCCGACCTGGACACGCTGCGGCGGATCTCCGAAGCCACCCACGGGCGAAGCTACAACGCCCCGGACCCGAGCCGGGTCGAGGCGGTCTTTGCCGACGTGGTCTCGAACTTCTGAGGTGGGAAGGATGAACCGGCAACTGCGCATCCGCGGGTTCGACCCCGTGGTCCTGGGGGTTGGCATGCTGGTGGCCGTCGCCGCAGTGCTCGCCGGAGCGGGTGCCTGGGCGGTCGCCGCTGGTCTGCTGCCCCTGCTCGCCGCGGTCGGAGCGCGGGAACTGCTGGCAGCCATCGGCGGCCGGGTCCGGCTGCCACCGTCGGGCACCCCGGAGCGGGCGCTGATCGTCCGCGCCGAGGCAGCCTCGCAGGGGATGCGCCGGATCGTCAGGACGGTGCCGGCCGGTCCGACCGCCGAGCGCTGCCGGCAGATGGAGCTGGCCGCGCGGGGCGCGCTGCCCACGATCCGCGGCCTGGCCGTTCAGGCGCGGATGGTTGGCCAGCTCGCGGCGGGCGTGGACGTCGAGCAGCTGGAGCGCGAGCACGAGCAGACCACCGCGCAACTTGCGGCCGCCGTCGACGCGGGCACGCGCGCCGAGCTCGAGGCCTCGCTGCGCTCCACCGAGACCCAGCTGGCCACGGCGCGTCGCCTGCGCGCGCTCGCCGGCGAGCTGGCCGCGCGCACCCGGGCGTTGACCAGCTCGATGGAAGCGGTGGTGGCCGGACTGACCGAGCTGCTGGCGCTGAGCGCGGACGACCCCGGCGCCCAACCGCACTCCACCCTGAATGTGCTCAGCAGGGAAATTGAGGCGCTGCGCGGGGGCCTGGAGGAGGCGCAGCGCTTCGGCCGGCAGGCGAGTGCCGGGCACCTCGTTGAGCGTTGAGGCTGACTGTCCTCAGGCGGCGCTGGGCGGGCTGAGCCGGCTGCCCCGCAGGGCCAGCTCGGGACCGGCGGTCGCATGGCGCGCCTGGTCGCCGCGCGCCTGCCGCACCACCTGGCGCAGGGCCACCAGGGCAACGAGCCCAAGCAGGGCCCCGAGACCGATGAGACCGTCGGCGAGCGCGATTCGGGCGGCGATCCCGCCCAGGATCGCACCCAGCGCTCCACCGGCCGCGAGCGTCACGGTGTAGAAGGCCATCAGTGCCGAGCGGTCGGCAACCAGCTGCTCCGAGCAGTCGGCCAGGTAGGCCACCGCGGCGGGGCCGAAGCCCGCCTGGATGAGCACTCCGGCGGCCACCAGCGGGAGGAACACCGGTGCCCAGCGGCCCGGCAGATGGTTGATGGCGAGCAGCCCAGCGGTGACCACAAAGACGCCGGGGACGGCGCGGCGCATCGTGGCCGGCCCGCCAATGCGCGCCAGGATGGGGGTCCACAGCCCGATGCCGACCAGGAGCAGCAGCACCCAGGCGAGCATGATCAGGCCGATCACCCGGGCGTCGAAGCCGTGCACCAGGGTCTGGTGCGGGTCGGCCTGCCGGCGCAGCAGCGAGGCGACGTTGAAGGACCACGCTCCGATCAGCGCGTTCACCGCGATCCAGGCGGGCACGAAGACCCGGATCGGGCCGCGCCGGGCGATGGCTCGCCAGACCACGCGCAGCGAGCTGACCGGGAGTGGGGGGACCCGGGGAACGAAGCGGGCGCAGACCAGCGCCGCCAGCCCGTAGAGGGCGGCGAGGAGAAGAAACGCCCCGCGGTGCAATGCCTGGTAGGCGAAGGGCCCGACGATGAAGCCACCGGCGTAGCCGAGCAGCGTGGACCCCTCGAAGGCGCCGCTGGCCCCGGCGCGGGCGGAGCGGTCAGCGCGGGTTGCCGCCGCGATGGTGCCCAGTGCCGTGGGGGTGAAGGCGGCTGCGCCGACGCCCTCGAGGATGCGCAGCGCGCCAATCTGTCCCGGAGCCGCTGCGGCGGCCACCAGCAGGGTGCCGATGCCGCCGAGCAGCGGGCCGCCGACCAGGAAGCGGCTGCGTCCGCAGCGGTCGGCAAAGCGGGCAAGGAAGGGGGAGCAGGCCATCTCGGAGAGCGCCTGGGTGGCGCCGATCAAGCCCACGCCGATGGCCGCTGGGTGACCGCCGCCGAGGTCGGTGACGTCCAGCTGCACCGCCACGCCGGCACCCACGGCGCCCACTCTGAGCAGGGCGTTGGCGCCGAGCAGCGCCCCCACCGCGGCCCGGCCTGAGGTCCGCGCCCGATCCGGGTGAGCCGGGGTCAGCTCCGGCCGCAGGCGAGGTGAACTCTGGTCGACCACGCCACGAGCCTAGGGGAGTGCGGTGGACGAGCCGGTGACGGAGATGCATCGAAGCCACACCTTCCTCGCCGCCCACCGCGCCCCTACAATGGGCGCACCGCAGCGACCACGGAAAACCGCACCCACAGCGCGGGGTGCGGTCGAACAGCCGGACGGGCACCCCGTCGTCGGCCCCCGGGTCCGCCGTCGTCGCGGCGCCCTTCGCGAGGTGGCAAGCACCTCACGTCCCCTTCGTACCCGAGGTTCCTCCCCCGTGATCGTTGCCCTGATCGGGCTCGTTCTCGCCGTGCTCGCCCTTGCCGGCGCGGTGCTGTACACGCGCCGGCAGCTGGGTGCGGCCCAAACCCGCACTGTCAGCGCCGAGGCCGCTGCCAGCAGCCGCAGCGCCGATGCCGAGGAGACCCGGCGTCAGGGCGAGCGCGAGGCGGCCGACCTCCTGCTCAGTGCCAAGGAAGAGGCACTGCGGATCAAGGCGGAGGTCGATTCCGAGCTGCGCGAACGGCGTGCCGAGGTGGCCCGGCAGGAGCAGCGCGCCGCCCAGCGGGAGGAGACCCTCGACCGCCGACGCCGCGAGATCGAGAATGGTCAGGCCAAGCTGGAGAGCCGCGAAACCGATCTCGAGGCTCTGCGCGGCACTGTCGAGCAGGAGCGCGCCGCGGTGCAGGAGGAGCTCCAGCGGGTGGCCGAGCTCACCCAGCAGGAGGCGCGTGGCGAGCTGCTCGCCCAGGTGGAGGCCGAGCTCCACGGGGAGGTGGCAGAGCGCATCCGGGTGGCGGACGTGCGCGTCCGTGAGGACGTGGACGGGCGCACTCGGGAGTTACTCATCGGCGCCCTGCAGCGGCACGCCTCGGACCAGACCGGTGAGGCATCGGTGACCGTGCTGCACCTCCCCAGCGAGGAGCTCAAGGGCAGGATCATCGGTCGCGAGGGGCGCAACATCCGTGCCCTCGAGGCGGCCACCGGGGTGGACATCATCATCGACGACACCCCGGAGGCGGTGGTCCTCAGCGGCTTTGACCCGGTCCGCCGCGAGGTGGCCAAGATGACCCTGGAGCGGCTGTTCACCGATGGGCGCATCCACCCGGCGCGGATCGAGGAGATGGTGGCCAAGGCCCGCTCCGAGATGCAGACCAAGATCCGCGAGGAGGGGGAGCAGGCGGTCTTTGAGGCGGGCCTGCCGGCGGTGCATCCCGAGCTGGCCAAGCTGCTCGGCACCCTGCGCTTCCGCACCTCGTACGGACACAACGTCCTCTCCCACAGTCGCGAGGCCGCCGCGCTGGCCGGGGCGATCGCCGCTGAGATCGGCTATGACGAGCAGGAGGCAAAGGAGATCGCCCTGTTCCATGACATCGGCAAGGCCGTGGAGCACACCGTCGAGGGGCCCCACGCGCTGATTGGTGCGGAGATCCTGCAGCGGCTCGGCCGGCCGGCCGCGGTGGTGGACGCCGTCCGCGCCCACCACTACGACGAGGAGCCGCACACCGTCGGTGCCTTTCTGCTGATGACCGTCGACGCCATCTCGGCGAGCCGGCCCGGCGCCAGGCGAGAGAACCTCGCCGCCCATGTCAAGCGGCTGGAGCGAATCGAGTCGATTGCGGAGAGCATGGACGGGGTGGAGAGCGCCTACGCGGTGCAGGCCGGCAAGGAGATGCGGGTGATGGTGCGCCCCGAGACGGTCAGCGACGACGGCGCTCGCATCCTGGCGCGCACCATCGCCAAGCGCATCCATGCCGAGGCGGGCCAGACTGGGCCGGTCAAGGTGGTGGTGATGCGCGAGACGCGCAGCGTGGAGTACGCCAAGTAGAGCACCCGGCGCGAGCGTGGCTGAGCCCGACGGCCGCGCCACTCCACTCGGTGCTCCGCAAACCGGCCGGCAGGCTTGTTTCCACATACACTGCTGATTCGCACGGCTGATACGGCCTGACGTCCCAGCAACAGCCTCGCAGCGGAGTCGCCCCGTGGAAATCCTCAAGGTCTCGGCCGGGTCCAAGCCGGTTGCGGTGGCGGGCGCCATCGCCGGGGTGATTCGAACCCAGAGCAAGGTTGAGGTACAGGCGATCGGCGCCGGGGCGATCAACCAGGCGATCAAGGCGATTGCCATCTCCCGCGGCTACGTCGCCCCCGGCGGCATGGACCTCGTCTGCACCCCATCGTTCATCGACATCTCCATTGACGGCGAGGAACGCACCGGGATCCGGCTGCTCGTCGAGGTCCGCTAGCGAGCGGGTCAGCACCCGCGTGGCAACCGTTCGAAGCGCCAATCCAAGAGCGCGCCACTCGCGGCGGCCGCCCGCCAGCCGGTAGGCTTGGGGCGATGCAGGCTCCCATCCGTCTCGACCGCCTGAGCACGTCCGCGACTCACTTCCGGGCGGTGCCGCTGGGGCAGCGGGAGGCGCGCCGCGAGCCGATCGTTCCGCTGCTCGGCCGGCCGCCGCGCGTCCACCTCTGGCACATCGGCTGCCAGATGAACGACGCCGACCGGGAGCGCCTCGCCGAGCAGCTCGCCGAGGTGGGCTGCATTCCCGAGGTGGCCCTGGAGGACGCCGACGTGGCCATCCTGATCACCTGCGCGGTGCGCCAGAACGCTGAGCAGAAGGTGTACGGCAAGTTCAAGGAGCTGGCCCCCTGGAAGCGCGAGCGCCGCGGCCGGCGGATCGCGCTGACCGGCTGCATGGGGGTCGAGCACGGCTCGGCGTTGCTCGACCGGCTGCCCGACCTCGACTACGTCTTCGACGTGCGCGAGCCCGACGGTTTCCTGAGCAAGCTGCAAACCGTCTACGCCGACGGACTCGACGGCCCCATCTCCCTGCCCGGCTCCGACCGGCTCTCCGCGTACGTTCCGGTCATCGGTGGCTGCAACGAGATGTGCACCTACTGCATCGTCCCTTTCGTGCGCGGCCGCGAGCTGAGCCGGCCGATCGCCGCCGTGGTCGAGGATGTGCATCGCCTGGTGGAGCGCGGGGTGCGGGAGGTCACCCTGCTCGGCCAGAACGTCAACTCCTACCGTGACCCCGCGACCGGGGCCGGCCTTCCCGGGCTGATGGCCGCGGTCGACGCGGTTCCGGGGCTGATGCGGCAGCGCTTCCTGACCTCACACCCGCGCAACGCGGTGCCCGAACTGTTCGCTGCGATGCAGGCGCTGCCCACCGCCTGCGAGCAACTCCACCTCCCGGTGCAGGCGGGTGACGACGAGCTGCTTCGCCGGATGCGCCGGATCTACACCGTCGCCGAGTATCGCCGGGTGATTGACATTGCCCGGGGCAGCGTCGCCCGGCTTGCGCTGAGCACCGACATCATCACCGGTTTCTGCGGTGAGACCCCTGCCGAGTTCGCCGGGACCGAACGGCTGCTGCGCGAGGTGCGCTTCGACGTGGTCCACCTCCAGGCGTACTCGCCGCGTCCCGGCACCGCGGCCGCACGGCGGCCCGACGACGTTCCCCGCGAGGAGAAGAAGCGGCGGCTCAACCAGCTCCTCGCTCTGCAGCGCGAGGTGGCCCTGGAGCTGAACCGCGCCCTGGTCGGGCAGCGGGTGCAGGTGATGGTCGAGGGCACTGCCGATGACGGGCGTCCGTACGGGCGCACGCGCCAGGGCAAGGTGACCTTCCTGCCGCCCGCCCACCGGCCCCCGGGGGAGCTCGTCGAGGCCACCGTCCGGGCGGTGAGCGCCTGGCAGCTGGTGGCGGAGCCGGTGCCCCAGGCGGCGTGAGCAGGCGGGGGAGGGCCGCGGCGCCGCACCAGGGCGTGGCCGCGCTGCACCTTGGCGAGGCCGCGCCGAGTCCCACCGCGGACGTCCTTTCCGCCACGGAGGTGGCGCAGCGGGCCTCCGTTGACCTGCGGGAGACGCCCCCCACCACCCCCATCCTCCGCGAGTACAACGCGGTCAAGGCGGAATTTCCCGATGCCATGGTGTTCGCCCGGCTGGGTGACTTCTTCGAGCTCTTCGGTAGCGACGCGCAGACCGCGGCGCCGCTGCTGGGCCTGACTCTCACCGGGCGCGGTT
Organism: Candidatus Dormibacteria bacterium; assembly: GCA_046262435.1. Classification (GTDB taxonomy): domain Bacteria; phylum Chloroflexota; class Dormibacteria; order Aeolococcales; family Aeolococcaceae; genus JBHEMT01. Next base: position 30,702 of record JBHEMT010000140.1, read on the forward strand.
TCGGCAGTGCCGGGCGGGTATCGATGTGCGGCGTCCCGGAGCGTGCCGCCACCGGCTACATCCGGCGACTGCTCGAGGCCGGACACCGGGTGTGCATCTGGGACCAGGTGGAACCGGCCGGTGACGCCGGACGGGGCCTGGTGCGCCGCGAGGTCACCCGGGTGCTCAGCCCCGGAGCGGTGGTCGAGGACGGGCTGATCGACCCCGGCACGGTCGCCCGTTGCGCAGCGCTGCTGCCCTCCGCAGCCGGGGTTGGGTTGGCCGCACTCGATGCGAGCACCGGTGAGCTCCAGCTCGCCGAGCTGAGCGGCGACCTCGGCTCGGGAGCGCTGGCCGAGGAGCTTGACCAGCTGGACATCGCCGAGCTGGTGATCCCCGAGGGCGTGCGCGTGCCCGACCACCTCGTCCCGCGCGCCCTGCGGACCCACCTTCCGGTTCAGCGCTTCGACAGCGCCCGGGGTCGCGAGCGACTGCTCGCCGTGACCGCCACCGCGTCGCTGCGCGGCTTCGGTGCGGAGGAGATGTATGAGGCCCAGGGAGCGGCCGGAGCACTGCTCGCCTGGGCGGAACGGGCTCGACTGCGGCTCGGCGACGGTTTCGTGCATCCGCGAATCCGCCAGCGCGGCACCGCGATGCGACTGGACGCCGCGACTCGGCGCAACCTGGAGATCCTGGCCCCCCTCGGATCCGGCGGTGCCTCGCTGCTCCGTCTGCTCGACCGAACCACGACCGCGGCAGGTGGCCGTCTGCTGCGCGGCCGCCTGCAGGAGCCGCTGCTCGATCCGGGCCCTATCGGCGAGCGACTCGACGGCGTGGCTGCCCTGGTCAGCGCCCGCGGGGTACGGGCCGAGCTGCGCCGCGCGCTCGGTCGCGTGCCGGACCTGGAGCGGCTGACCGGCCGCTGTGTCGCCGCCGCGGCGTCGCCGCGGGATCTGGGCGCGGTCCGCGACGGGCTACAGTCGTTGCCCGCATGCCGGGACGCGCTGGCCAGCCTGAACGGTGTGCCGGCGGCCATGGCCGCTGCCGGGGAGGCCTGCGCGGTGCCCCCCGAGCTGGCCGCGCGGTTGCAGGCGAGCCTGGTCGAGCAGCCGCCGGCGAGCAGACGGGATGGGGGTGCGGTGCGCGAGGGAGCTGACACCGAGCTCGACGCCCTCCGCGCCGCCGGCGCCGGCGCCCGCGACTTCATCGCCGGCCTGGAGGCGGTGGAGCGTGAGCGGAGCGGTATCCGGGCGCTGAAGCTGGGCTACAACCGCGTCTTCGGCTACTACCTCGAGGTGTCCCACGCCCAGCGGCAGCACCCGGTTCCGGCCGACTATGTCCGCAAACAGACGCTGGTGGGCGCGGAGCGCTACATCACCCCCGACCTCAAGGAACAGGAGGCGCTCGTCCTCCATGCCCGCGAGCGGGCCCTGACCCGTGAGCTCGAGGTCCTGGACGAGCTCCAGGCCGCGGTCGCGACGGCCGCGGCAGCCGTGCTCCGGGCGGCGGCGGCTGCCGCCGAGCTCGACGTCACGGCGGCGCTCGCCGAGGTGGCCGACACCGAGGGCTGGGTGCGCCCGGTGGTGGACCGCTCCGGGGTGCTGGAGATCGCGGGTGGCCGCCACCCGCTGGTGGAGCGCAGCCTCGCCACTGGAGGGTTTGTTGCCAACGACTGCACGCTGGACGTGGACGGCACCCGGTTGCTGGTACTGACCGGACCGAACATGGCCGGGAAGTCGACCTACCTGCGTCAGTGCGCGGTGATCACCCTGCTCGCCCAGTCGGGGAGCTTCGTGCCCGCGGCCGCCGCTCGGATCGGGGTGTGCGACCGGATCTTCACCCGGGTGGGCGCGCAGGACGACATCGGCGCCGGGCTCTCCACCTTCATGGTGGAGATGGCCGAGACCGCGCACATCCTCAACACCGCGACCCAGCGTTCCCTGGTCATCCTCGATGAGATCGGGCGGGGCACCTCGACCTACGACGGCTTGGCGATCGCCCAGGCGGTGGTCGAGTACCTGCACGACGCGCCCCAGCTCGGGTGCCGGACCCTCTTCGCCACCCACTACCACGAGCTCACCGAACTGGCGACAACCCTTCGCGGGGTGGGCAACGCGCGGGTCGAGGTGGTCGAGGACGGCGAGGCTGTGGTCTTTCTTCATCGCATCGTCGCCGGTGGCGCGGACCGCTCCTACGGGATCCACGTTGCCCGGCTGGCCGGCGTCCCGCGCGGCGTGCTGCAACGCGCCGGCGGCCTGCTCGAGGAGCTGGAGCGCAACCGTCCGCTCGGGCCGGCGCCCGCCGCGGTCGACCAGCTGGCCCTCGCCCTGCCGGCAGCGCCCGCGACCCATCCGGTCCTCGACCAGCTCGATGCCCTCGACCTCGATGGCCTCACCCCGCTGGCCGCGCTCAACACCCTGGCCGAGTGGCGGCGGCGATGGAACCGCTGACCGGTTGGTCGACGTCGCCGGGTCTCCGCGCCCAGGCCGAACGATGGACGCGGTGAGCGCAGCGCCGTCGATCCGCCGGCTCCCCCAGCCGGTCGCCGATGCCATCGCGGCCGGCGAGGTGGTCGAGCGTCCCGCGTCGGTGGTCAAGGAGCTGCTGGAGAACGCGGTCGACGCCGGAGCCGGCCGGGTCGAGGTGGTGATCGAGGGCGGCGGTGCGGTCCGGCTGCGGGTCAGCGACGACGGCCGGGGCATTGCCGCGGACCAGCTCGAGCTGGCGGTGGCTCGACACGCCACCTCGAAGATCAGCGAGGTCCGTCACCTGGAGCGGATCGCCAGCCTCGGTTTCCGTGGCGAGGCGCTGGCCAGCATCGCCGCGGTCAGCGAGCTCACCCTCAGCTCGCGGGTAGCCGGCGAGGCCGGCGGCGCGCGGTTGCGCGTGCGCGGCGGCGAGCTCGTCGAGCGCGGCCCGTGGGGCGCGCCTGTGGGGACCACCGTCGAGGTGTGCGACCTCTTCTTCAACACGCCCGCGCGGCTTCGCTTCCTCCGCCAGGAGCGGACCGAGGTGGCGGCCACGGTGCGGGTCGCTGCCGATGCGGTGCTGGCCAGTCCCGCCATGGCGCTGACCTGCGTGGTGGACGGCCGGCGCGCGGTGCGCCACCCCGGGGGCGACCTCCGCGAGGCGCTGGCCTCGGTGCTCGGCGCCGCGGCTGCAGCCGAGCTGCTCGAGGTGACCGCAGCGGAGGGCCCGGTCACCGTCCTGGGGGCGATCAGCCAGCCGCGTGCGCACCGGGCGACCCGAGCGGCGCTCACCCTGGTGGTCAACGGCCGCCGAGTGCACAACCGCGCAGTGCTCTACGCGGTGGAGGAGGCCTACCGGGGGTTGCTTCCCGGGGGACGGCACCCGTACGGGCTGGTTGCGGTCAGCGTCGATCCGGGCGACCTGGACGTCAACGTCCACCCCACCAAGCGGGAGGTGCGCTTCCGCGAGGAACGAGCGGTGCTGGGCACCGTGCAGCGCGCCTGCTGGCACGCGCTGGGTGGGTCGCGCCCCTACGCGGTGGACTGGCAGGCGGGCCACGGGGCTGGAGGAGTTGGCCAGTCCGACCTGGGGCTTGCCGAGCCCTCTGGCGCCACCTGGCACACCGCGGCCGCGGACCGGCAACCGGCCGGCGACCGGAGCGACCCTGCCCGCCTCGAGCGGGGCGCCGACTCGCCGGTGGCCGCCGATCCGCGCCTTGGGCGATCCGGCGGCGAGGACGATCCGGGCCTGCCCGGCGGCGCGGTCACCGCCCTGTGCGGAGCCCGCGCCGTCGGCCAGGTGGGCTCGGCATGGCTGGTCGCGGAGGGCGCGGGCGGTGGACTGCTCCTCATCGATCCGCACGCCGCCCATGAAAAGGTGCTCTACGCGGAGCTGCTCGCCGGCTGGGCCGACCCCGGTCGCGGAGGCGGGGGCTCCCAGCTCCTGCTCCTGCCCGCGATCATCCCCTGCGATCCGGGTCGGCTGGCGCGCTTCGCCGAGGTGGCAGGTCTGCTTGCCGAGTGCGGCTTCGAGGTCGACAGCTTCGGTCCCGACGCGTTGCGTTGCCGGGCGGTGCCGGCGGCATCCGCCAGCCTCGACGTCCCGCGGCTGGTGCTCGAGGTGCTCGACACCGTTGGCCCGAGCACCGGGCCACCGGGAGGTCGGCATCACCGCATCGCCGCCCTGGTCGCCTGCCACGCGGCGGTGCGCCTGGGCGACAGCCTCAGCCTGGCCGAGCAACAGCGGCTGCTCGACCGCTTGGCCGTCACCCCCGGGGCGATCACCTGCCCACACGGGCGGCCCACCGTGCTGGTCAGCTCCGACGCCGAGCTGCGCCGCGCCTTCGGCAGACCCTGACATGGGCCTCCGTCAGGCTGGTGCGGCAGCCAAGCCCGGCGCCACGGCGGACACCGGACCGCCGGTGCTCGCCGTGGTCGGGCCCACCGCGACCGGCAAGACGGCGCTCGCCGTCGCCATTGCGGAGCGGCTCGGTGGGTGCGAGCTGGTCAACGCCGACTCCCGGCAGGTGGTGCGCGGGCTGCGGGTCGGCACCTGCGCACCCACCGCCGCCGAGCTGCGCGGGCAGGTCTGCCACCTGCTCGACCTGACCGACCCCGGGGCCGACTTCACCGTCGCGGACTGGCTGCCCCGGGCTCGGGCGTGCCTGGCCGATCTCGCCACCCGTGGGGTGCGACCCATCGTGGTCGGCGGCACCGGTCTGTACGTGCGGGCGCTCCTGGACGGTTGGATCCTGCCGGCGGCGCAGCCGGATGCCGGCAGACGCGGGGAGCGCGAGAGGCGACTGGCAGCCCCGGGAGGCCTGGAGGCGCTTGTCGCCGAGCTGCTGCGGCGCGATCCCACCGCCGCGGCGGTGGTCGACCTGCCCAATCCGCGCCGGGTCCTGCGGGCGCTCGAGCTTCTCGACGCGGGCCCCGGCGACGTGCAACAGCTACGCCGCCGCGAGGCTCCCAACCAGGGGCTGCGCGTGGCCCTGCGTCCTCCGGCGGCTCTTCATCGCCGCTGGATCGCGGAGCGCGCCGGCCGGATGGTCGGGTCGGGTGCGCTGGTTGACGAGTGCCGCGCCGCCCTGGCCCGGGGTGTGCCCACGGCCGACCTCTCCCGCTGCGGGATCGGCTACCGGGAGGGCCTGGCCATCCTGAGCGGCGAGCTTGGCCAGACGGCGGCGAGCGAGGCCATCGCCGCCCGGACCCGCCGCTACGCCAAGGCACAGCGGACCTGGTTTCGCGGCGATCCGGCGACGCGCTGGCTGGACTGCGACGAAGCGCTCGGCCGAGCCGTCGACCAGGTGGTGGAGCTCGTCGGTGGTGGGCTGGCGGCATGACCGGACGGCCACCGTCAGGTCCCGGCCACCGGGTGGTGGTGATGGGCATGATGGCCGCCGGGAAGAGCCGGACCGGGCGCAGCCTGGCCACAAGGCTGGGCTGGGACTTCTGGGACAACGACGACCAGCTGGTCGCCGCCACCGGGCACGATGCTCGATCGCTGACCGAACACGACGGCGTCGAGGTCACCCACAAGCTCGAGCTCAAGGTGCTTCAGCGCGGCCTGGCCGCCCGCCGCCCCTCGGTGGTCTGCGCCCCGGGGAGCGCGGTGCTGACCGCCGCGGGGCGCGGCCTGCTCACCCCGGAGTGGGTGGTCTGGCTGCGGGCGCGGCCCGAGACCCTGGCTGCGCGGGTGGCACGCGATCCCAAGCCCCGCCCGCTGCTCGGCGGCAACCCGCTGCAGGCAATCCGCAGCCTCGACGCGGAGCGCCGTGACGGCTACGCGGCGGTGTCCGACCTGATTCTGGACGTCGACGCCCTCGACCCGGAGCAGGCCGCGGACCGCATCCTCGGCGCACGAGCGCGCCTCATGTCCGGCCGGCCCCGCTGACGGCGGGGTGCGGGTCCCTCCGGCCAAGCCGGCAGGGGATGTCGCCGACCCCCCGGGTGCCGTCCCACCCCCGGGGAACATCTGTTTGCGCAAACCGCCGGGCGGTGGTACAGTCGGCCCGCTGCCGACCGGCAAGGAGAGACCATGGCCGACACCCCCAACCCGCGCCAGCTCGAGATCCTCGAGTTCCTGCGCGAGCACTCCCAGGCCCATCGCTATCCGCCGACGGTCCGTGAAATCGGCCAGGCCGTTGGTCTGAGCTCGTCGTCGACGGTGCAGAACCACCTCAACGCGCTCGAGGACAAGGGCTTCATCCGTCGCGATCCCACCAAGTCGCGCACCGTCGAGGTTGTCGGAGCGCCGGCCGCGCCGCGCCCCGTCGAACGTGGCCTCTTTCGGGTCCCCCTGATCGGCCGGGTGGCTGCCGGCTCGCCACTCCTCGCCGAGCAGAACATCGAGGACTACATCGGGGTCGGCCCCGAGATTGCCGGTGGCGACGACTCCTATGCCCTGACCGTGCATGGTGACTCGATGATCGAGGCCGGCATCCACGACGGCGACGTGGTCATCGTGCGCCCCCGTCGCGACGCCGCCAACGGCACCATCGTGGTCGCCCGCATCGAGAACGACACCACGGGCGAGTCCGAGGTCACCGTCAAGCGCTTCTTCCGTGAGGCGAACCGCATCCGGCTCCAGCCGGAGAACAGCACCATGGACCCGATCTACGTGCGGGACCTGACCCTCGAGGGCGTCGTGGTGGCGGTGATCCGGCTGCTCGGCTAGGCGACGGGCGCCGGCGCGCCCAGGAATCCGTCGAGCAGGAGCAAAACCCGCTCGGCCGGCCTGGCGATCACCGCGCGGTGGTCGCGCAGCACGATGGGCCGCTGGAGCAAATCGGGGTTCAGCGTCAGGGCCGACATCACCTGGTCCTGGGTCGCCTCGTCGAGCTGGAGATCGGCGTACAGCGGGTGATCGGTGCGCACCATGCGGCGCACGTCGCCGAGCTCGAGCAGGCGGGCAACCCGCTCCAGGTCGGCGCGGGTGGGGGTGTGCTCAAGAAAGCGCACCGTGGTGACGGACACGCCGCGGCTGTCGAGCAGGCGGCACACCTCGCGGCAGGTCGGCGACGCAGGGTCGAAGAGCACGACCGCGGTGCCGGCCGCCGGCGAGCCGGGCACGGTATCCGCCCCGGCGATCCCGGGGAGCCGGACCGCGCCCACCGGCAGGGTTCCTGCGGCGGCCGGGCGAAACCCGGCCACTCCGGCCGGCGATTCGGTGGCTGCGGGTTGATCGACCGGGCCGCCGGGCGACGGTGGGACGGAGCCGAAGGTGGGCAGCCGCTGGAGGAAGTCGTCGAGCGCCTCGGCAAGCTCGGGGGCGGCCTCGCCGTGGGCCACCACCTGGGTGCGTCCGCCCCCGTCGTCGAGCGCGCTGACAGCGCAGGCCGGCCGGTGGTGGAGGAGGAGCGGGGCGAAGGGCAGCGCCGCCAGCGGCAATAGCACAATGAAGAGCACCGACACCGCGGCGAGTGCGAGCACGAGTATCACCACGGCTGCGGTGACCGCTGCGGCCAGTTCGGGGCGGAAGGAGCGGCCGGGCGGTTGGAAGACCACGTAGCTGTCGCCGCGCTCCGTGACCGCGGTCCCGGCGACCGAGCTGCGCGCCAGTTGGTCGAGGACGTCATGGGGTGGCGCGGTGGTGGTCACCGAGGCCTGGTAGGGCCGCGGGGCGGTCGCGGCGCTCATCGGTGGCGGGCGATGCGTGTCGGGCCCGCGGACGGCCGCGGGTCGGCGCCACGGAGAGTCGTCGACATCGTGGCTATCCTGCCCGATTCCGGCGGGCGCGGGCACAGCTGATGCAGCACTGTGAAGAGCGCGGAGGGCCTGCTACGGTGGGGTGGTGCCAGTCGTCCCCCCGACGGTGCTCACCTGGAACCCGCTGCTCCTCACCGGAGTCGGCGGGTGTGCAGTCATTGGCGCCCTGCTCCTGCGTGCCGCTGCGGCCTCGGCGACGCCGGCGGAGCTGCGCTGGCGGTGGCGCTCACTCGCCACAGCTGTGGTCCTGCTTTTGGTTGCCTTCGTCAGTCCACTGGCCACCATGGCAGCGCACTACTGGCTGACCGCGCACCTGCTCCAGCTCACCCTGGTGATGGGCGTGATTCCTGCCCTGCTCCTCCTCGCGGTGCCACCGGGAGTGGCAACGCCACGGTGGCTGCGCCGAGCTACCCACCCGGTGGTGGCGATCATCGTGGTCAACCTGGTCTTCTTCGTGTGGCACGCCAGCCCGCTCTTCGATCTGGCCCTGCGCCATGAGAGTCTGTACGCGCTGCAGCAGCTGAGCCTGCTGGCTGTGTCACTCAGCTTCTGGTGGCCGATCATCGAGCCGCGCGCGACCGGCCGCCGGGGCCTCGCACCCGTTCCCAAGCTCGGCTACATCCTGCTGGCCACCATTCCCCAGACCTTCGCCGGGCTGGTGTTTGCGCTCGCCCGGCACCCGTTCTACGCCGCGTACGCGAGCGCGCCCCGGGTCCTGGGGCTGGGGGTTCTCACCGATCAGCAGATCGCCGGCGCCTGCTTGGCCCTGCTCAGCAAGATCGCGCTCTTTGCCGCCTTCAGCGTCATCTTCATGCGGCTGCTCGCCGACGATGGCGACACCGGGACGGATGATGACGACGGGGGACG
>JBHEMT010000141.1:0-4847 GCA_046262435.1 Candidatus Dormibacteria bacterium
TTGCTGCTGGGTGGCCTCGGCATCGCCGAGGCGCTGGCGCCGCTGCTGGCCGCCGCGCGCCACCGCCTCCTGGTTCTGGTGCCCTACGTGCACCGCGAGGCAACCGCCGTCGGGACCCTGCTTGGCCCGATGCGGGGGCTCGCCCAGGCGGGCGGCGATGTGCGCCTCCTTCTCGGCCAGCCCCCGGCGGCGCACCAGGGCCTCACGGGCGGGGTGCTGGGCCTGCCGGTGGCAGTGATGGACCCGCTGCGCTGCACCACAGGACATGCCAAGGGAGTCGTCGCCGACGACGTCGCCGTGGTCGGCTCAGCCAACTGGAGCGGAGCCGGCCTCGGCGCGAACCGCGAGGCGGCCCTGGTGCTCCACTCCACGGCAGTCGCGGACTACTTTGCCGCCGCCTTCGAGCACGACTGGGCCACCGCACGGCCGCTGCCGTGAGGGCCGGCGTGGAGCTGAGCGCTGTTGACGCCCGTCACCTCGCGCTGCGGGCCCAGGGCCTCGACCGCCAGCCGCGCCGGGTCGCCGCGCGTGCCGCCGCCGCGGCGGTGTCGGCCACGGTGCGCCGGCTCGGGGCAGTCCAGCTCGACACCATCGCAGTGCTCGCCCGGTCCCATGAGCTGGTGCCGCTGGCCCGGCTGGGGCCAGTGCCCCGCGCGGCCATCGAGGCCGGGCTGTGGGGTGAGGCCGGGGCCACCTTCGAGTACTGGGCGCACGCCGCCTCGGTGCTGCCGCTCGAGGAGTGGCCGGTCTTTGCCGCGCGTCGCCGGCGCTCCGTGCAAAGGCACGCATCCATCGATGCCACGGCGCGCATCGCGGAGCGCGAGGTGCTCACCCGGCTGCGCGACCTCGGCCCGCTGGACTCCGCCGGGCTGGGGGGAGCCGGAGCGGGAGGGGAGTGGTGGGACTGGTCGCCGGCCAAGCTGGCGGTGGAGCGGCTGCTCGCTCGCGGCGAGGTGGTCTGCCGAACCCGGCGTCGCTGGCGGCGGATCTATGACCTGCCGGAGCGGGCCATCGCCGCGTGCCTGCTGGCCGTCGACCTGGACGACGCCGCCTGCTACGCGCGCCTGGTCGGCTTGGCCGCGGAGCGGCTCGGGGTGGCCACCGTCAACGACCTCGCTGACTACTTCCGCATCCCGGTGGCGGTGGTGGGTCCCGCCACCCAGCAGGCGGGGCTGGTTCAGGCGACCGTGGAGGGATGGCCGGCTCCGGCCTGGTGTGATCCCCATGCGCTCGAGGGGCTGGGCGGCCGCGAGCCGCTGGGGCGCAGCGTGCTGCTCTCCCCGTTCGACTCGCTGGTCTGGGACCGGCGTCGAACGGCGCGCGTCTTCGGCTTCAGTCACCGTCTCGAGGCGTACACGCCGGCGGCCCGGCGGGTGCATGGATACTTCGCCATGCCCCTGCTGCACCGCGGCCGGCTCTGCGGCCGGGTTGACCCGGTGCGCCGTGGCGCCGCGCTGGTGGCGCGCCAGGTGAGCGTGGAGCCGCGTGCGCTGGTCGGGATGGCCCGCGCCCTGCTCGAGGCGGCGGCGTGGGTGGGTGCGGCCGAGGTGGTGGTCGAGCAGGTGGCCGGGGTCGATCCCCACCGGCTCAGAGACGTCCTTCGCGCCCTCCGGCGCTGATGTCCGGTCGTACCCTGTGCTGCTGTGCCTGACACCCGCGATTGGCGCGCCGTGTTCGACAGGACCTTTGCCGGTCCGGTGTCCGCGGTGCACGCGCGCGCTTGGCAGCAGGTGTACGGGGAGGAGTACCCCGCCGAGCTCGACACCTACAGCTACGTCACCCGCTCCGAGCTCCGCGACCTGGCGACCGAGCTTGGGGCGGGCCCGGGGGACCTCGTCCTGGACGCGGGCTGCGGGCGCGGCGGGCCCGGCCTCTGGGTGGCAGCCGAAACCGGCGCGAGCCTGGTGGGCATCGACATCGCGCCCTCAGCCGTGGCCGGTGCCCGTGACCGCGCAGCCCGGATCGGTCTGGCCGCCGTGACCACCTACCGGGTGGGCACCTTCGAGGCCACCGGGCTCGACCCCGGCTCCTGCACCGCGGCGATGAGCATCGACGCCCTGCTGTTCACCCCCGACAAGGCACTGGCTCTGCATGAGCTGGCCCGGGTGCTTCGTCCCGGAGGGCGCCTGGTGTTCACCTCCTGGGACTACCACGCGCAGCCGGTGGGCCGTCCTCCCCAGGTCGACGACCACCGGCCGCTGCTGTCCGCCGCGGGTTTCGACGTGCTCCGGTATGAGGAGACGGCGAACTGGCGGACCCACCTCCGGCGTAGCTCGGCGCTGCTCCTGGACGCCGTCGATGAGCTCGCCGCCGAGACCGGGGAGAGCCCGGAGGTAATCCGGAGCCAGCTCGAGGAGATGGCGGCGACCGAGGCGGCGATGAGCCGCCGCGTCCTCGTGGTTGCCCGCCGCGGCTGACGACCCTGTAGCAAACGCTGCTGCGGAGACCTGTGGACTGCCTGAGCTGGGCGGGAGCGTGGTTCACGACGGATGAGGGCGGGTAGGCTGACTCCACCACCACGCTGGAGTTTCCTTGGCTGATCCGACCGACCCCACCGCACCCGATGCCGCCGGGACCCAGGCCACCGTGCCTGCTGTGGCGGGCGATGCAGTCGCCGCCCCTGGGGATGCGGACGGCCCCGCCGGCGAGGACGCGACTCCGGCCACCGAGACACTGCCGCTGGTACCGCTGCGCGACAACGTCGTCTTCCCCCACCAGCTGGCCCCGCTGGCCGCAGGCCGTCCTCGGTCGGTCGCCGCCCTCGAGGCGGCCGCCCACGGCGACGGCCGGGTGGTGCTCGCCGTGCAGCGGGTGGCCGAGTCGGACGAGGTCGAGGCCGAGGACCTCCACCCCATCGCGGTGATCGCCGGCGTGGGCGCCCTGCGCCGGCTGCCCACCGGCGGCGCCCACGCCCTGGTCGAGGGCCAGCAGCGGGTTCGCATCCTGCACTTCGAGTCCGGTGGCGACTCCTGGACGGCGACCGTCGTCCCGGTGGAGGAGACCGTCGACGACGCCTCCGAGACAGCCGCCCTTGCCGGCGCCGTGCGCCAGCTGTTCACCGACTATGTCGGCGCCGGCGCGGGGGTGAGCAGCGAGGTGGCCGCTCACGTCGCCCGGTCCACCGACCCCGCCCGCATCGCCGACGTCGTCAGCACCGCCCCCGACCTCGCCATCGAGGACCGGGTGGCGCTGCTTCAGGAGCTCGACGTCGCCACCCGGCTGCGCGCCCTGGTGCCTCTGCTGGCCCGCCAGTCGGAGGTGGCCCAGCTCCGCTCCAAGATCAACGAGGACGTGCAGCGCACGATCAACAAGGCGCAGCGCGAGCACATTCTTCGGGAGCAGCTGCGCGCCCTGCGCAAGGAGCTGGCCGAGCTCGACGGCGCTGCCCCCGAGGACGAGGACGACGTCAAGGCGCGCATCGAGGCGCTCGACATGCCCGAGGCGGTTCGCGCCCGCGCCCTCAAGGAGGCGGGACGGCTGGAACAGATCCCCTCCGCCTCCCCGGAGCTGGGCATGGTGCGCACCTACCTCGACTGGCTGATCGAGCTGCCCTGGGGGACGCCGCCGGCGGAGCGGCTCGATATCGAGCGCGCCCAGGAGATTCTCGACGAGGACCACTACGGGTTGCCCAAGGTCAAGGACCGCATCCTCGAGTGGCTCGCCGTCCGGCAGCGCTCGCGGGAGCGTGCGGCCCTGCGCGAGACCGAGGCCACCGAGGCCGCGGCTGCCGCCGCCGCCACTGCCGTGGAGGCCGGCAGCACCGCGACAGCGGTCGACGCCCCCGCCGGCGGTGACGACGGCGGTGACCCGCCCCCGGCCAGCGATGCGCCGAGTACCCCCGCGCCCAAGGTCGAGGCCCCCCGCCCCCCGCGGACGCTGCAGACGCCCATCCTCTGCCTGGTCGGCCCTCCGGGCGTCGGCAAGACCTCGCTGGGACGCTCCATCGCCCGTGCGCTGGACCGCAAGTTCGTGCGCATGTCGCTCGGCGGGGTGCGCGACGAGGCGGAGATCCGCGGCCACCGGCGCACCTATATCGGCTCGCTGCCCGGCCGGATCATCCAGGCGATGAAGACCGCCGGGACCCGCAACCCGGTGATCATGCTGGACGAGATCGACAAGGTCGGCCTCGACTACCGCGGCGACCCCTCGGCAGCGCTGCTCGAGGTGCTCGACCCCGAGCAGAACCGCGAGTTCAGCGACCACTACCTCGAGGTGCCCTACGACCTCTCCGAGGTGCTCTTCATCACCACCGCCAACGTCGCCGACACCATCTCGCCGCCGCTCCGCGACCGCATGGAAACGATTCGAATCAGCGGCTACACCGAGGACGAGAAGGTGGAGATCGCGCTCCGCCACCTCATCCCCAAGCAACGCGAGGCGCACGGCCTGGACGAGGGTGAGGTGGAGCTGCCCCGCGAGGCGCTGGTGGCGCTGCTCCACGGCTACACCCGCGAGGCGGGCGTGCGCCAGCTCGACCGCAGCATCGCCGAGGTCTTCCGCAAGGTGCCGCGCAAGCTCGCCGCGGAGAAGATCGCCCAGGTGGTGGTCACCGCCGGCAACCTCGGCGACTTCCTCGGCCCGCAGCGGCACGACTACGGCGAGGCGGAGGCCGAGGACCAGGTGGGCTCGGTCACCGGGGTGGTGGTCAGCGAGATCGGCGGTGACATCGTGACCATCGAGGCGCTCGCCCTCGAGGGACGCAGCGACCTGCTGCTCACCGGGCAGCTGGGCAGCGTGATGGAGGAGTCGGCTCGGGCGGCGCTCTCCTGGGCCCGAGTGCACGCCGAGCAGTACGGCGCGCCGCGCGCCTTCTTCGAGGGTCACGGGGTGCATATCCACGTGCCCGC
>JBHEMT010000142.1:0-15388 GCA_046262435.1 Candidatus Dormibacteria bacterium
CTCTCGATCATCTACGGCGCGCTCATGGCCCTGGTGCAGAACGACATCAAGCGGCTGGTCGCCTACGCGTCGTTGAGCCACCTGGGCTTCATCCTGCTGGGCATCTTCAGCCTCAACGGCAACGGCATCAACGGCGCCATCATCCAGATGGTCAACCACGGGATCATCATCGCCGGGCTCTTCCTGGTGGTGGCGATGATCGAGGCGCGCACCGGCACCCGTGACCGGCGTGAGCTGGCCGGACTGGAACGGCGCATGCCGGTCCTCTACGTGCTCTTCCTGGTGATCACCCTGGCCGGCCTCGGCCTGCCCGGAATGAACTCCTTTGTCGGCGAGTTCACGATCATGCTCGGCGCCTTTGCTGCCAGCCCGATCCTGGCGGTGCTCGCCGGGGTGGGGGTGACCCTGGCCGCCTGGTACATGCTCCGGCTGCACCAGGGGTTGATGCACGACCCCGAGCAGCCGCGCACCGAGCTGGTGCGCGACCTGCGGGTGGGTGAGGGCCTCATCCTGCTGCCGTTGGTCGGGCTGATGGTGTTCCTCGGCTTCTTTCCCCGGCCGGTGAGCGACCTGGCCCACCAGTCGGCGCGCAGCTACGTCAACGCCGCCCAGCATCCCCAGGGTGCCAACGACACGGCGAGCGCGGCGAGCTGCGTGGCCGGGGCGCCCACCTGCACGGTGCCATGAGCCTGCTCAGCGTGGTCCCCGCGCTCGCCGACCTTCCCCGGCTGGTCACCCCCAGCTTCAACGACCTCACCGGCCTGCTTCCTGAGCTGATCCTCAGCGGCGCCTTTCTGCTGGCCCTGATGCTCGACCTGGTCGTGCCCGCCTCACGGCGCAGCTGGCTCGCCGGCTTCAGCTTCGTGGCAATCGTCGCCGCGTTGGTCTGCACGGCCATCCAGTTCGCCGGCCTCGACCATCCCCACTCCATCTACTCCGGGGCATTCCTGTTCGACCGCTTCGGGCTGTTCATCAACGGGGTGTTGCTCTTCTCCGCTGCGGTGACCGTGCTGATCAGTCCCGGCTACCTCAACAAGCGGGGGTTGCACTACGGCGAGTACTACGCCCTGATCCTGGCGGCGACCACCGGGATGATGTTCCTCGCGGGCGCGGCCAACCTGATGGTCATCTTCCTGGCGATCGAGCTGCTCTCCATCGCGCTGTACATCCTCAGCGGCTTCTCTCGGGACGAGGAGCGCTCCCAGGAGGCGGCGTTGAAGTACCTGCTGCTGGGCGGCTTCGCCTCCGGCTTCCTGCTCTACGGGATGGCCCTGATCTACGGCGAGACCGGGCATACCCAGCTCAGCCTGATCGGCGCGTCGCTGCAGCACGCTGCCGAGCTCGACCACCGAATCGACCCGCTGTTCCTGGTCGGAGTGGTTCTGATCTTCGTCGGGTACGCCTTCAAGGTCAGCGCCGCCCCGTTTCACACCTGGACTCCCGACGTGTACCAGGGAGCGCCCACCTCGGTGACCACCTTCATGAGCGTGGCCACCAAGGTGGCCGCCTTCGCCTCGCTGATCCGGGTGTTCACCTACACACTGGTGCCCGCGTACACCCACTGGCAGGGACTGATCGTCTTCGTGGCAATCGTGTCCATGGTGGTGGGCAACCTGGCGGCGCTCACCCAGCGCTCGGTCAAGCGGATGCTCGCCTACTCCGGGGTGGCCCAGGCCGGCTACATCCTGATCGGGGTGGCGGTCGGTGGCTCCGACCCGCTGGGCACTGTGGGCGCGCTCTTCTTCCTCGCCGCCTATGCGGTGACCAACATCGGGGCCTTCGCCGTGATCACGGTGATGGCCGGCCGCGGCGAGGATCTCGACCGCTACGAGAACCTGCACGGACTCTGGTTCCGGCGCCCCTACGTGGCCGCGGCGATGGCCCTGTTTCTGTTCTCGCTGGGCGGCTTTCCACCCACCGTCGGCTTCTTCGCCAAGTTCCTCGTGTTCAAGGCGGCGATCGAGTCGGGGCAGACCTCATTGGCCTTCTGGGGGATCCTCACCAGTGCGGTCTCGGTGGTGTACTACCTGGGCGTCGCCGGGCTGATGTTCCGCCGCCCGCGTGGCGGCGAGCAGAGCTACGAGTGGTCGCGCACCTCGTTCGCCGGTGGCACGGCCCTGGTGGCCTCGGCGGCGGGCACGCTCATCCTCGGCGTCTTCTTCTTCCTGCTCTACAACGCGGCGAGCATGGCCCAGCAGGGAGTGCTGCCGGCGCACGTTCCGCCCGGTTAGGCGGCGTCGCCGGAGGGAGGCGACGGCGTCAGGGCGGGTTGCCGTGCGGCGATCAGCTCCGCCACCAGCCCGGTCCAGCCGGTCTGATGTGACGCTCCCAGTCCGCGCCCGGTGTCGCCGTCGAAGTACTCGTGGAATGGGAGCAGGTCGTGCCAGGCGGGGTCGTCCTGGAAGAGGGCGCAGCTGCCGAAGACCGGCCGGCGCCCGTGGGTGTCGCGGAAGATACCGACCAGCCGGTCGCTGAGCTCGTCGGCCACCCCGGCCAGGCTGAGCCGGGTGTCGGAGCCGGTCGGGCACGCGACCGCGAAATCGTCGCCGAGGGTGTCATGGAAGCGGCGCAGTGCCTCGATCAGCAGGTAGTTGAGCGGAAACCAGACCGGGCCGCGCCAGTTTGAGTTGCCGCCGAACAGCGGGGTGGTCGACTCGGCCGGCTCGTAGTCGATCGCGAAGCTGGCGGTGCCGAGCAGCAGCCGGAGCGGATGGTCGCGATGGAAGCGCGACAGCGAGCGAAGGCCGTGGTCGGAGAGGAACTCCTCGGAGTCGAGCATCCGCCGCAGGATGCGCTGCAGACGCTCCGGCGAGACCACCGAGAGGAGCCGGTCCCCATCCCGGTCGGGGCGGTGGATATGGCCGACGATGTCGCCGAGGTCGCTGCGGTTCTCGGTGTACCAGGCCATCCGCCTGGCGAAATCGGGAAGCCTGGCGAGGGTCGCGGCCGGCAGAACGGTGACCGCCAGCAGGGGGATCAAGCCCACCATGGAGCGCACCGGCAGCCGGATGTTGCCCCCGGCGGTGAGGCTGATCACGTCGTAGTAGAACCCGTCCTCGTCATCCCACAGCCCGCTGCGCTCCATGGCCACAGCGATCAGGGCGAAGTGCTCGAAGAACTTGGTGGCGATGTCCTCGTAGACCGGGTCGTGCGCGGCCAGGGTCAGCGCCATCTCGAGCATGCCCAGGCAGAACGAGGCCATCCAGGCGGTGCCATCGGACTGCTGCAGCCGACCGGCCACGGGCAGCTCGGCGGAGCGGTCGAAGAGGCCGATGTTGTCGAGCCCGAGGAACCCGCCCTCGAAGACGTTGTTGCCCGCGGCGTCCTTGCGGTTCACCCACCAGGTGAAGTTGAGCAGCAGCTTCTGGAAGATGCGTTCGAGGAACTCGTAGTCGCGGCTGCCGTCCACCTCGAAGACGCGCAGTGCCGCCCAGGCGTGCACCGGTGGGTTGACGTCGGAGAAGTTCCACTCGTAGGCGGGCAGCTGTCCGTTGGGATGCATGAACCACTCGCGGCAGAGCAGGACCAGCTGCGACTTGGCGAACTCGGGATCGAGATGGGCGAGCGGGATGCAGTGGAAGGCGAGGTCCCAGGCCGCATACCAGGGGTACTCCCAGGTGTCGGGCATGGAGATGACGTCGCGGTTGTTGAGGTGGCGCCAGCTCTGGTTGCGGCCGCTCTCGCGCGCCGCCGGCGGCGGCGGCTGGGCGGAATCGCCACTCAGCCATCGGTCGACGTCGTAGTGATAGAACTGTTTGGACCAGAGCATGCCGGCGAAGGCCTGGCGCATGGTGGCGGCATCGTCCTCGGAGGTTCCCGCCGGAGTCAGGGCGGCATAGAACTGGTCGGCCTCGAGAGCGCGGCGGCCGAGCAGCCCGGCGAAGTCGTCGCCGAGCTCGGTGGCGCCGTCGCTGAGCCGCAGGCGGACCTCGGCGGTGGCCCCGGGCTCCACGGCCAGCTGGTACCAGAGCGCCGCACGGGTGCCCTCCTGGGCGGGGTTGACCGTCGCTGCCCCGGCGACGACGTGGTCATTGATGCCGTCCTTGGGGAATGCCGGCGAGTCCGCAGAGTCCCAGAGGCGAGCGGTGTTGGTCTCGTTGTCGCAGAAGAGCAGTCGCGGAGCACCGTCACCGCTGAGCACCCGATCACCGAGGCTGGGATGCTGCGCCAGCACCCGGCCGCCGGCGACCGAGAGTCGTGGCCGCGGCGCCTCACCGGACCACGACCAGGTGTTGCGAAACCACAGGGTGGGGAGGAGGTGCAGGGTGGCCGCCTCCGGCCCGCAGTTGCGCACCCGCAGGCGCAGGCAGATGTCCTCTGGGGAACCCTTGGCGTAGTCGGCGGTGATCTCCCAGTACCGCCCTCCGTCGAGCACCCCGGTGTCGACCAGCTCGTACTCGGGAAGGTCCCGGCTGCGGCCGCGATTGTGCTCGAGCAGCTCGGTGTAGGGAAAGCCGAGCTGCGGATACACGTAGCGCCAGCGCATCCAAGAGTGCGTCGGTGTCGCGTCGAGAAACCACCAGTACTCCTTGGCGTCCTCGCCGTGGTTTCCCTCCGTCCCGGTCAGCCCGAAGATGCGCTCCTTGAGGATCGGGTCATGGCCGTTCCAGAAACTCAGCGCCAGGCAGAGCAACTGGCGGTCGTCGCAGATCCCGCCGAGGCCGTCCTCGTTCCACCGGTAGGCCCGCGAGCGGGCGTGGTCGTGAGGGAAGAAACCCCAGGCGTCACCGTCGGCGCTGTAGTCCTCGCGGACCGTGCCCCAGGCGCGCTCGCTCAGGTAGGGCCCCCAGCGCCGCCAGGGAGCGCGCCCCGCGGGGACTTCGGCGAGCCTGTCGTGTTCCGCCGTCACGGAGGGACCGACCGCGCCTCGATCGAGCTCACGGAGCGGAGAGGATCAGGGCCTCCACCGCGGCCAGCGGGGGTGCGCCGGAGTCGAGCATCGCGTCGTGGAAGCCGCGCAGCGAGAACCCCGGCTGCGACTCGCGCAGCGCCCGCCAGCGCTGGATGGCGAGCTTGCCGTAGGTGTAGAGGAGGTACATCGGGTCGTGGGTCGCTCGGAACGCCTCGCGCTCAGCGGGGAGGCGGGGCAGACGAGCCGCGTCGACGAAGAGCTCAGTGACCTGCTCGACCGACCAGTCCTCGGCGTGCAACCCGATGCTTCCCCGCATCCGGCAGGCGCGCAGCAGCGCGTCCTGAAGCTGGGCGAGATGGAGCAGGGGACGCCCCTCGGCAAGCCCCTGCTCGACGGCCATCTCCTCGGTGTAATGCGCCCAGCCCTCGCCGAAGCCCTGGGTCCACAGCGAGCGGCGCAGCGGGTTGGGCTGGCGCCGGGCGTGCAGGTCGTGGACGAAGTGCCCCGGGTAGACCTCGTGCACCGAGATGTTCTCCAGCGAGGCGAGGTTGAGGTGGCGCAGCCACTGCTCGCCCTGCTCAGCGGTCCAGTCGGGCTGCACTGTGGTGACGAAGTAGAAGTGGGGGAGGCCGTCGGGTTCGAGGGCACCCGACGGCTCGAAGGAAGCCGTCGACCAGCGCCGATAGGCAGGGGTGGGCCGCACCAGGCAGCTGTGTCCCCCTGGGATTGTCAGGGCGTCGCGCTCCTCCCAGAAGCGGCGCAGCGCCTCGAGGGTGGCCTCTGTGGCGGCCAGCAGTCCGCCGGCCGTGGGATGGTCGGCCTCCATCGCGGCCAGGGCACCGGTGAGGCCGCCCGCCGCGCCGAGCCGGCCGGCGACCTCGTCGAAGGCGCCCCGGAGCCGGTCCAGCTCGGCATCGGCCTGGTCGCGCAGGCTGGCAACCGACTCGTCGACCCCCTCCTGGGCGGAGAGCATGCGGAGCAACTGGGTCTCCCCCAGGGCGGCCGCATCGTTGGCAGGGCGGCGCTGAAGGTCGTCGGCAAACCGGTCGCAGGCCGCGGCAGCCTCGGTCGCGGCCTGGCGAAGCCGGCCGGGCAGATCGCCGGGAAGGGGTCCCAGGGCGGCGGCGAGCTCCTCGCGGTAGTAGCCGGCGAACCCACGGGCGGAGTCGACCGCGATCTCCCTGGGCCCGGGTGCGAAGCTGTCCTCGAACTCCTCCCGGGCGGCATCGAGCCACCCGGGGAGCTCGCCTAGGTGGCGCACCAGGGCCTCGGCACGGTCCGGAGCGGGGGCGTAGGCGCGGCTCACATAGGACGCGACGTCGGCCGCCTCGGCGATTGCCGCGTCGGGCAGGCGGCTGGGCCCGCCGCGGTCGACCAGGGTGAAGCGGGCAGCCTCGAGCCGGTGCCGGATGGTGAGCAGGGTGGCGCGAGCCTCGGCGGCGTCCGGGGCGTCGATCTCCAGGTCGCGGAGCTCGCCCAGCAGGGCGTCGATGGCCGACAGCTGGGCGGGACGGCAGGCGGCGCCAACCGGGGCCAGGACCCCGTCGAGGCGGTGCTCGCCGGCGCCCCGGGCGGTGGCCGGCGACTGAGCGAAGACCAGGGCCAGGACGCGTTCCGAGAGGGCCGTGAGGTCGTCGAGACCGGCACCATCCGGAGAGGCCATGGCGCGCGAGTCTAGCGGCTAGACTGCCGCTCGATGAAGCCGGAGCTGCGCCGCCGACTGGTGGAGGCGGTCGGCGCCGGCGCCGTCAAGGATGGCGAGCTGGTGGTTCCACGGACCGCCGAGCAGGTTGCCGCGGTGTGCCGCCTCTGCCACGAGAGTGGTCTCCCGGTGAGCGTCGCCAGCGGCGATGGTGCCCAGCGCGGCGTGGTCGCCGGAGTCCTGCTCTCCCTGCGCGCCCTCGACGCGATCACCGTCGATGCCGCCCATGGCGTGCTGCGGGCGCAGGCGGGTGCCAAGCTGGCCGCAGTCGCGGCCGCTGCCGGCCGGGCGGGCACGGCCCTGGCGGCCACCGCCGACGGCTCCGCTGAGCGGCTGGGATCTGCACTCGCCGTGGGATCGCTGCCCCGGCGGGCGGTGCTCTCACTCGAGCTGGTACTCAGCGACGGCACCCGGGTGCGGACCGGCAGCGAGCTGCCCAAGGATGTGACCGGCTACGACCTGACCGCGCTGGTTCTGGGCAGCCGCGGCGCCATGGCGGTGATCGTCGAGGCCAGCCTGCGCCTGGCACCGCACAGTGCACTGCCCGGCGGGCTGCGTGCCAACTTCCCGCTGGCCCGCGGCCGCGAGGGTGAGCTGACCCACCGGCTGCGCCGGGCCTTCGACCCGCTGGGACGGTTGCGCCCCGACCTGGAACGCTGAGCCGCAGCCCGCCGCGGCGGCGGTCGCGTTCCCCGGGTGACAATGATCTGGTCCAGCATGACCCAGCTTCGCGCGCGGGCCCGTCGCTTCTGGCGTGAGTACACGCGGATGCGCACGGCCATCCTCTTTCTGATCGGGTTGATCGCGCTCGTGCTGGTGGGCTCGTTTGTGCCCCAGCAGGACACCTCCGCGCAGACCAAGGTGGACGACTTTTTGGCCGGGCACCACAGTCTCAACGCCCTGGGCACGACCCTGGGGCTGCCGCTGACCGAGGTGTTCGTCTCTCCGCTGTTCTTTGCGCTCCTCGCCAGCCTGTACATCGCCCTGGCCGCCTGCGTGCTACGCCGCGGGCGTGCGCTTGTGGTCCGCACGCTCCGCGGCCACCCGCGCACCCCGCAGTACTGGGGCGAGTGGGGTTCGTGGCTCTTCCATGCGTCGTTCTTCGTCCTGCTGGTGGCGGTCTGCTGGGGTAAGGCCACCGGCTATCAGGGCATCGTCACCGTCACCGAGGGCCAGCGGGTCACCGAGGCGCGCAGCGACTACGACACCATCCAGGAGGGGCTGCTCTTCGACGGCCGGCACGCCGGCTACCAGGTGCAGCTCAACCGTTTCGCCGCCACGTACCAGGCGAGTGGGGCGCCGCGCGACTTCGTGAGCAACGTCACCGTGTTCGACCGGGGGCGGGCGGTGCAGACGCGCGACATCAGAGTCAATGAGTTCCTGGGCTACCGGGGTGTCGACTTCTACCAGCAGGACTACGGGTGGTCACCACGGGTGGTGGTGCGCAACCCGCAGGGGCGGGTGGTCTACGACGGCTTCCTGCAGTTCTTCGGCGGTATGAAGAACGTGCAGACCGGGGTGCTCAAGGTGCCCGACTTCGGCTACACCATTCCCGGCGGTCGGGCTCCGGTTCAGCTCGGCGCCAAGCTGGCGATCTTTCCCGACGCCCGCACCACGGTGCCGCTCGCCGCCGACGGCACCCTGGACACGGCAAACCCCCAGTACGCGCCCGGGGGGCAGGAGGCGCGCAACCCCGTGCTCCAGGTGCAGCTGTACGTCGGTGACCTGGGCCTCAACAGCGGCCGCACCCAGGACGTCAACGGGCTCGACACCGCCCGGATGACCCCCTACTTTGCCGACGCTCACGCGGTGCCGCTGCCGTTGCGCGGCTCGCTGCCGCTGGTCCTGCCCGGCCCCAGCGGCCAGCCGGTGACCTTCAGCGTCGCCTTTCCCGAGCTGCGCCAGTACTCCCTGTTCCTGGTCAAGCGCGACAACGGGGTGCCCCTGGTGTACCTGAGCTTCGGCACGATCATGACCGGGCTGATGGTCAAGCTCTACATCAAGCCCGCGGTGGAGAGTCGGCTGCGCCGCCGGCGCCGGGGGCTGCCTGCAGCGGAGCGCGGAGGTGGCCCCAACCCGGCGCCCGAGCCGGAACGCGAGCTGGTCAGCGCGGGCAGTGACCGGGACTGGTCGTCCCAGTAGGCGCAGGCAGGCCGGGTGGCCGCCCGGCTCAGGCGGTGGCCTCGATGCCCGGCTCAGGGGAGGCGGGGATTCCTGCCTCGGCGGGCGGGATGTAGCGCTTGCCGACCAGGGCGCCATCCCGATAGTCCAGCTCGAGACGGCCGCCCTTGGCGCACTGGAGACGGTGCAGTGCGTAGGCACGCCGGCCCTCGGCGCTGACCCAAAAGGCCTGGATGGGATCGCCGTGGCTCACGCAGATGCCTCCCTCACCGGGGCGCTCGTCGAGCAGCCGTTGCAGGGGGCGTTGCACCCGGGCGGCCATCGCCGGGACCGACTCGTCGTTGGCCAGCATGCCGGGCCGAAGCATGTGCAGGTACCACAGCGGCCGGCGCCAGAGGATCTCGCGGTACGCCACGCCCTGCAGGTAGCGGCCGAACTCGGCCTCAACGAGGTCATCGGTCTCGGTCACCGTGGCGCCGTCGAGGTGGGCGGCGATGATCTCGGCGGTCTGGCGGGCCCGCTCCAGGGGGCTCGTGAAGATGGTCCGGGCGCCGGAAGCGGCCAGCGCCTCGCCCAGGCCGTGGGCCTGGCGAACGCCGAGCTCGGAGAGGGGGAAATCGGGCAGGTGGCCGTACATCAGCCCGCCCGGGTTGCGCACATCGCAGTGACGAATGAGGTAGAGCCGGGTCGGGCGGGGACCATCGCTCACCCGGCGATCGTAGCCGAGCCGCTCGGAGGGCCGGCCAGCCGGGGTGTATGGCGCCGCGGTCACGGCATCTCTGCTGTGGGCGCGGAGCCATGCCCAGCGCGCAGCGGATCGTTCACAGTCATGTGACGCCTCTCGCCCCCGCCTTCCCCCTGGCCCACGATGCCCTCGTCGCTCTGGTCGACTACAGGTGGGTATCGAAGAAGTGTCTGTGGCTGCCGCGCAGAAGCGCAAGAAAGTCCTGGTCGCCGCCGTGTGTGCCGTGGTCGCCACCGGCGCGTTCGTGACCGCGCTCACTCTGAACAAGGGCCCGGCCACCGCCGTGGCCGCCCCAGCCTCAGGCGGCACAGCTCAGATCCTGGTCTCCCTGGTTCCGCTCAGCCCGGGGGCAAGGGTCACCGCCGCCGAGGTCCGGCTGGTGCCCTATCCGGCCAGCGCGGTCACCGCCGACAACGTCACCAACCTCAAGGATGCGGTGGGCAAGTTCGTCAGCGTCCGGCTGATCGCCGGCGCGGTGATCCTGGGCAGCGAACTCGAAGCCTCCGACACCTCAGCTGTCGCCCGGACCCTCAGGCCCGGTGACGTGGCCATCAGCATTCCCTTCGACGAGGTCAAGGGCGTGGGCGGCTATGTGCAGGCCGAGGACCGCATCGACATCATCTGCCAGCCTGGTGAGAACCAGCCGGTGATGACCTGCTTCCACAACGTCCGGGTGCTCCGCTCGGGCAGCCTGTCGCAGGTGCAGACCCCGCCGGCCGCCGCCGCGGTCGGGGCGCCGGTGATCCCGGTGGGCGGCGCGACAACTCCGGCCGCGGGGCCGGCGCCGGTGTCGGGAGCGCTGGTCATTGTGGTTGAGCTCTCGCATGCCGATGCGGAGCGGGTGAGCGAGCTGTTGATCGGCGGCAAGACCGGCTCGATCGTGCGCTACGCACTGCTCAACCCCGCCGACGCCACGCCGAGCCCGACCGCCTAGCTCATGAGCCCGATCACGCTGCTGCTCACGGTCGTGGGCGGCGCGGCAATCTTCAGCGTGGTGCTCAGCCTGATCGGCGACGCCGGGCCAGACGACGCCCCGCTCAACCGGCTCGAGGACTATCGGAGCCTTGCCGGTGAGCCGGGCGGCGAGTGGCATCAGCAACAGGCGGCGCGCACCGCGCCCACCGATGCGCTGCGCGGCGCGGTGCGCCGGTTCGGCGGTGCCCGGGTGGACAAGTCGGAGCGGGGCAACAAGCTGGCGGTGCGACTGATGCTCGCCGGTTACAAGCTGCGCCCGGCCGAGTGGCTGGCGATCAGCCTCGGCGTCGCCGTGCTGCTCGGGGTGCTCGCCCTGCTGCGCTTCAGCTCGCCGTTCGCTGCGGTGATCGGCGCGGCACTGGGCTACGGCGGCAGCCAGTTCTGGTTGAGGCGCCGGATCTCCAAGCGGCGGCGCATGTTTGACAGCCAGCTCGGCCCCGCCGTGCTCTCGATCAGCAACGGCGTGAAGGCGGGCTACACCTTCGCCCAGGCAATCGATCTGGTGGGCAAGAACGCGCCGGTGCCAATGGGGCCGGAGCTGATGCGGGTCACCCGCGAGGTGCAGCTGGGGGTCTCGATTCAGGAGGCACTGGGTCACATGGTCACGCGCAACGAGTCGGATGACCTGCGCCTGATGCTCACAGCAGTGCAAATCCAGCAGCAGGTTGGCGGCAACCTGGCGTCGATCCTTGACACCATCGAGTTCACCATCCGCGAGCGGGTGCGCATCAAGGGTGAGATCCGCACCCTGACCGGGCAGGCCCGGGCCTCAGGGTGGATCCTGATCATCCTGCCCTTCGCCCTGGCGGGAATTCTCCAGGTGATCGCGCCCAGCTACTTCGGCCCGATGTTCAAGTCCGGAATCGGGCAGGGCATGCTCGCGGCCGCCGGCTTCGCCCTGCTCTGCGGGTACGGAATCATCCAGAAGATCGTGAACATCAAGGTCTGACGATGCTCTCCACCACCGTCCTGCTCTTCGGTCTGGTGATCGGCATCAGCTGTTTCCTGGTGGCGATGCAGCTGGTTCCCGACGCCGAACCCAGCTTGCTGCAGCGGCGGCTGGAGAATGTGGCTCCGCCGGACCCGGTCGAGCTCGACGCGATCGAGCTGCAGAAACCGATCACCGAGCGTGTGCTGATGCCGGTGATGGGCAGCGTGGGCAACTTCATGCTCAGGCGGACCAAGGCGGGACAGATCCAGCAGCTGCGCCTGCTCATCCTCCAGGCCGGTTCGGACATGCGCCCCGAGACTCTCCTCGCCCAGAAGGTCTTTGCCGCTGTCGGCTTCTTCGGCCTCGCCTTCTTCGGGGTGCGCTTCTTCAACCAGCACGGGGCGATCGCCATCGGCGCACCCTTCGCCGGGCTCGCGCTCGGCTACTTCTACCCCTCGTCGCGGCTCAAGGGAAAGCTGAAGAAGCGGGCTGAGGAGATGCGCCGCGGCCTCCCCGGGGTGCTCGACCTGCTGACCATCTCGATGGAGGCCGGGCTGTCGTTCGACATGGCAATGCAGAAGATCTGCGAGACCGAGTCCGGGTTGATCGCCGCCGAGTTCCAGCAGGTGATGAACGAGGTTCGGCTGGGACGGCCCCGGATGGAGGCGCTGACCGCCATGTCGGAGCGCAACGCCGTCGACGAGCTCTCCGTCTTCGTGCGCGCCGTCGTCCAGGCCGAGCCCCTCGGGGTGAGCGTGGCCAGCGTCCTGCGCATCCAGTCGGAGGAGCTGCGCCGGATCCGCAAGCAGCGCGCCGAGGAGGCCGGCCACAAGGCGCCGGTGAAGATGCTGCTCCCGATGATGGGCTGCATCTTTCCCACGATCTTCATCATCCTGCTCGGCCCCGCGGCGCTGACCCTGATCTCCTCCTTCTCAGGGAAGTCCTAGCCCCCCAGTCGCGCTCCGGGTCACGGCTGGACGGCCGCGACCCGCAGGGAGTCGAGCGCCAGGACGAGTAGAGCGACTCCCACCGTCGCCGCGATGCCCCTGCCGGCGAGTCGTCGCCTCCCGCCGGCGGCGTCCCCGGCGACCGCGGCCAGAGCGACCGCCGGGGCGGCGACGGCGACCAGCAGGTAGCGTGCCTGCGGTTCAAGGGTGATCAGCACCGAGTTGGCCACCGATGCGAGCAGCGCGAGCAGGGCGGCCACCCCCAGGACGGCCACAACGGCGCGGTCGGGCGGCGGCAGGCCGGGCCAGCGCCGGCGCAGCCGCAGCACCGCGATCAGCAGGCCGGCGACGATGCCCGCGCCGAGCGCGACCATCAGACCCGTGGCGGCGGCGGAGCGGGGCAGGACGCCCCCGGTGGCGCCGGTGGGGCCGAGGAGGCTGCGCAGGGTGAGCGACAGCGCGCCGCGCACCTGGCCGAGTGAGCGAAGGCGAACGTTGGTCCCGGTGGTCAGCGGGCCGAGCGGCGGGGTGAGCGCATGGAAGGCGAGCAGGTTGCGGATGAACCACCAGCCGGCCACCGCCCCGGCCAGCAGCGCGACCCCGGCCAGGTTGGCGAGCCGCCGGGCCGGCGCCGAGGCCCAGAGCACCGCCGCCAGCGGCAGGACGACCAGCGGCCAGTCGGTCTCCTTGCTGAGCAGAGCCACCCCGATGGCGAGACCGGTGAGCGCGAGCAACCGGCGCCCGGGCGGGCGTCGGCGGAGCACCCCCAGGCTGATGAGGAGAAGCAGGGCGCCCGAGAGGTTGGCCAGGCTGTCGTCGCTGACCGCGGCACTCACCGCCTCCACGTTGGGGAGCAGGGCAACCAGCGCGGCGGCGAGAAGGGGGGCCCACGGCCGCCGGGGCAGCACCAGGGCGGCGACCCCGGCAACGGCGGCCAGGGTGAGGGCGCCGAGCGCGACCGACACCAGCCGGACCGCACGGAAGCCGCCTCCGGCAATCTCCACAACGGCGCCGAACAGATAGTAGAGCGGCGGCTGCTGCTTTTCCGGCTGCATCGCTCCGGGCAGCTGGTGCTGGTGGGCGATCCTGGCGACGTAGCCCAGGTGGGAGTACTCGTCGCTGGGGTGCCCGACCGGCACCGCGGCCACCCAGACCAGTTCGAGAGCCACGAAGGCGAGCACCACAATCAGCACACCGGCCACGTGGCGACGGTGGGCGCGCAGAGCGTCGGGCATGGTCGCCCATCCTGCCGGAGATGGCCACGAGGGCAGCGCCCCCACGGAGACGTGCAGCTGAGCGCCGAATCGGGAGAATGCACCGCCATGGGCAACGCAGACGGAGCAGTGGCCGGGTCCGCCGCCGCCGCGGCCGAGTCAGGACCGGGCACCGTGCAGACGGCGACGGAGCCGCGCCTGGACGTCGAGCGGGCCGCCGAGTCCGAGGCCGTCATCGCCGAGGCCGCTCCGCGGCGAGCGGGCCGGAGGCGCGAGCTGGTCACCCTGGTTGTGGGCCTGGCGATCAGCGCCCTGGTGCTCTGGCGGGTGGGCATCGGGGGGGTATGGCACGCGGTCCGGCGTGCCGACATGGGCACGATCGCCGCGGTCATCGCGCTCAATGTCCCGGTGATTGCGGTGCGCGCCCTGCGCACCCGCGGCCTGCTGCGCCGGCTGCACGCCCAGGTGCCGTTCGCGCGCCAGGTCACCACCCAGCTGGTCGGCCAGACGATGAGCGCGGTCACCCCGGCCGCGAGCGGCGACCTCTCCCGCGCCTACCTGTGGCACCGCGACGACGGGGTGCCGGTGGGGACCGGCTTCGTGGTCGTTGCGGCGGAGCGGGGGGTCAGCTTCGTTCTGCTCGGAGCCGTGGGCCTGGCATGCTCGGCGCCGCTGCTCGGAGCCCCGCCGGTGGCCGCCCTGCTGGTCGGCGCCGGGGCCGTCCTGGTGTTCACCCCCTGGCTGCTGGCCCGCGGCCTGGTGGTGCTCAGCACCCGCCTGGGCACCAGGCCCTTCGGCCGCTGGCAGGGCAGGGTGGGCAGCCGCGGACGGGAGGTGGTGGCGCTGATCGCGACCGGGCCCGCGATGGCCCTGTTCACCGGGCTCACCCTGGTGATCTTTGCCCTCAGCGGCCTGCAGATCTGGCTCCTCGCCCACGCGCTCGGGGCGCAGCTGAGCCTGGTCGCGGCGGTCGGACTGTACGGGCTCTCCCAGGCCGCGGGCAGCCTGAGCGGGCTTCCCTTCGGGCTGGGCACGGCGGATGCGGTGACCGCCGCCCTGCTGCTGCGCGCCGGTGCCGCACTCGAGGTGGGGGCGGCGCTCACCCTGCTGGTGCGCGCCTGCGTGACCGTGCCCACCGCGCTGGTGGCGGTGGCACTGATCGTGGTTGAGCGCTCCCGCGCGGTCCTGGGTCTCGACCACGGCCCGGCCCGGGTGCGTGGCGGGTGACCGAGGCTTGGCCAGGGCGGGTCGCGGTGTCCGGGGGCGCCGGGTTCATCGGCTCGCACACCGTGGACCTGCTCCACGCGGGGGGCGTCACGGTGCTGGTGATCGATGATCTCAGCCATGCGTGTGGCTGGGAGGCGCCGGCGGGGGTGGAGCTCCTGGTCGCCGACTGCGGATCCGACGAGGCGGCCGCGGCGCTCGCCAGCTTTGCCCCCGGGGCTGTTCTCCACCTCGCCGCCCGGGGCGGGGTGGCGCGGGCGCAGCGTGACCCGGGGGCACACGTGCGCACCTCGGTGGCCAGCAGCATCGGCTTCTTCGACGCCGCCCGGCGGGCCGGGGCGGCCGCGGTGGTGACCGCCTCGAGCGGCGGCGCCTACTACGGCGACAGCGCGGCGCTCCCCGCCACCGAGGCAGAGCCGGCCGCTCCGCGCTCGGCCTACGGGGCGAGCAAGGCCGCCGAGGAGCTCTACCTCTTCACCTTCGGCCGCCAGCACGGCATCCGTACGCTGGCGATGCGCTACGGCAACGTCTACGGGCCGCGCCAGGACGGCACCGGCGAGGCCGGTGTGGTGGCGATCACCGCGACCCGGTTGTGCACCGGGGCCCCACCGGTGGTCCGCGGCGACGGCCTGCAGACCCGCGACTTCGTCTTCGTCGGCGATGTCGCCCGGGCCAAC
>JBHEMT010000143.1:0-2823 GCA_046262435.1 Candidatus Dormibacteria bacterium
CCCGCCGCGTCCCCCATCTAGCCTGACGGCGTCGGCTTCCGACAAGAGCAAAACCTCCGTGAGGGGGTGACGCAAAGCCACGGGTCTCCCAACCGGAGACAGCCGGGTTTACCGAAGAAGCCAGGAGAAGCCGACACCCGGAGGTGTCATGGCTCTCGATCACGCCCGTCGCCAGCTGCCCGTTCGCGCTCTGGTCTTCTCCACCGTCCTCGCCGGCGTGGCCGGACTCGGCCTGAGCGGTACCGGCGAGGTCCCCACCGTGACCGGCCGGCATGTCGCCGCGGCACGCCCCTTGGCGGCCTTCGCCGCCCGTGCGGGTGCGCCGGGCCGCCTCGACGTCGCCTCCTCGCCTGCTTCGGACCCCGTTGCCGCTCCCGCTCCCGCCGCACCGGCGCAGCCGGCGATCGCGCCGCCCGCCGGGCCGGCCCCAGCACCCATGGCTCCGGTCCATGCCGCCCCTCCGGCTCCGGCGCCGGCTCCCGCTCCCGCTCCGACCTTTCGCAGCCGCCTGGTCAGCCAGGACGGCAGCCTCAACACCGGGGTCGGCTACTACGGTGACTGCAGCGGCCGTACCCCACTGACCCGGGGCTCCGCCGCCATCGACGGCTGCATCGGTGGCCGACTGTTCTTCGTGGGCCACAACCCGGGCGTCTTCACCCCGCTGATGCACATGGGCGTGGGTTCGATCATCACCTGGTGGGATGGCGGGGGCACCGCCCATCGCCTCCGCATCGTGGCGGTCCGCCAGTGGGTCCACAGCGGCCTGCCGCCCTTCCCGGTCAACGGTGGCACCGTCCAGTTCCAGACCTGCATCACCGCCGACGGGTCACTGGACCGCCTCCTCGACGCCGCTCCCGCCTGACGCTCCCTGCCCCTCCCCCGGCGTCCGCGGGGCGCGTCCGGTAACGGGCGCGTCCCGCATCGCCTGACCTCAGGACCACGGTTCAGCCCGTGGTCACTGCCCGGAAGGCGAAGAGGAGCGCCGCCACCGCGCCGCCCAGGATGATCACACCCTCCTCCCTGGCAGGCAGCCGGCGGCAGAGGCCATCCGCGATCGGCAGCGAGATGAGCGCTGCTCCGCCGTAAAACCAGTGGATCAGGCTGCGTGGCCGGTGGCCGGTGGCCACCAACACGACCCCAACGATCGCCTCGAGCCCAACCGCGCCGGCGCAGAGCACCAGGTAGGCGCGCAGCGCCGCTGCGCCTGTGTGGCGAAGCTGGGCGATCACCGCCCAGGCCGCCCCACCGAGCAGCACCACGCACAGCGCGATCCCGAGCCGGGTGTGGGCGCCGATAAGGGCGCTCACCGGAGCACGACCACCAGCCCGCTGAGCGGCAGCTCGCGGTACAGCGCTGCTCGCCCGGCCAGCCGGTCGGGCGCGGCGGGGAGCAGCAGCCCGATCTGACGGCGCAGCGCCGCAATCCACTCCTCGCCCGCACGCGGGTCGCACCCCACCGCCTCCCCATCTCCCACCGCCCCGGAGACCGCACCGGTGGCATCCGCCAGTGCGTCGACCAGCTCCCACCAGCGATCCTCCGACCAGCCGCCCAGGCCCACCAGTTGGTCCCACGCGGGGGCCTCCAGAACCAGTTCGTCGAGGCCTGACCCCGATGCATGGGTGGCGGCCAGGTGAAGCGGGGCACCGTCCCAGTCCAGCTCGGCGCGGGTGATCAGCGGCCGGCCGCGCCCCGCGCCCACCGCGTCAGGGCGGCCTCGGCGCTGCGCCCCCGCCCGGTCGACCACGCTGAGGGCGAGGGAGAGCGGCCAGGGGTCGCCCGGGGCCGGCGGCTCCAGCAGCAGCGTGCATCGGGTGACGTCGACCGTGGGCAGGTGCACCGACCAGGCCATCGTGGCGCTCACGCTCATGGCGGCGGCGCCTCCGGTGGATGGCAGGGCAGCGCGCGCAGAGGCCCGGTCGCGGCACCGACCGCCCCCGCGTCGCCGGGAAGGCTGAGGGCGAAGCCGTCGAACCGGCCCCACACCACCCTGCCGTTGACCGGGGTGACCGGGGGATAGACCAGGATCACCATCCCGGTCGCGCCGGGGTCGAGATGCACTGAGCAGTCATCGTTGAGAGTCGCCGCAGAGAGTGCGGCGAGCGGATAGGTGGGGTGATAGAAGGCCCGCAGCGGCCCGGTTGCACTGCCCGCGGGAGCGAAGTCGCTGGCGATCTGGAGATCGTTCAGCTGCGGGTCGGAACCCACCAGCCCGTCGTCTCGGATCGACAGCGCGACGTAGGTGAACGGACCCAGCCGTTGCAGTGGCCGCCAGGCTGCGGCGCGGCCCAGCGCGTCGGCCACCTTCGCCGCGGGACGGCGGGCGATGGCGAGCACCTCGACATGGTCGGGGTTGCGATAGATGCCACCGTCTGGGCTGGTGGCCACCGTGGTGGCCGCCAGTGCCGCGGCTGCCGCCCGGGTGGGGACCCCCAGGGCGCTCGGGGTCAACCGGGCGCCGGCCGACGGGGCACAGCCGCTCAGAGCGACGCCAGCCAGGAGCGCTGCAGCACCGCGCGCCCCACGAGGTCGGCGGCCCGAGGGCCAGCTCACCTGCGGTTCAGCAGCTGGCGGCTCAGCAGGGCCAGGACCACCGCGCCACCGCCCACCCAGCCGGCGATCGGCAGGAGGGTGTCCGGCAGCGCCTCGTACGCCCCCCCGTAGGCTCCGGTGAGGGCTCGATGCAGCCCGCTGAAGGGGTCGACCGCGGCCGCCAGGTGGCGCCAGCCCGTCGCCGGGACGCCGGTGAAGAGACCAGCCAGGAAGAGCAGCGGGGCCAGCAGGACGGCGGTATCGAGGAGCACCTCGCCGGGCCCGCCCGCCAGC
>JBHEMT010000144.1:0-4327 GCA_046262435.1 Candidatus Dormibacteria bacterium
GGAGTCCGGTGTCGAAGCCGCCCAGCTGGTGGGTCTCGGCTTCACAGCCGCCGCCCGCGGCCTGGAGGGACGGCGCGGAATGGCCGCGCTGGTCTCAGCCGATGTCGACCTCGACGCGATGGTGGCGAGTCTCGGTCACCATTGGGAACTGCTCGCCAACACGGAGAAGCCGTATGCCTGCGGGGTGGTGAGCCACCCGACCCTAGACGCCGCCCGGCTCCTTCGTGAGCGCATTGACCACCCAGGCGAGATCGCCGATGTCGAGGTGTTTGTCAACCCGGTGGTCCTCGACGTCATGGCAATCCGGTCACCGGCAACCGGGCTCGAGAGTAAGTTCTCCGTGTACCACTGCGCCGCTGTCGGCCTCCTTGACGGCCGCGGGGGGCCGCGCGAGTTCTCCGATGAGCGGGTTTGCTCTCCGGACGTCGTGGCCCTGCGCGGCCAGGTGCGTGTGACCACTGACGTGGCCATGCCCCGGGACGCGACGCGAATGACTGTTCGCATGCGTGACGGACACGCTGAGACCGTGTCTGTTGACCACGTCGAGGGCCTCGACGCGGCCCGTCTGACGGCCAAGGCGCGGGACCTGCTCGAACCTATCCTCGGCGCCAACGCGTCCGCCGCCGTTGAGCAGCTGATCTCTCTGGAGTTGGACGCGCCGGTGGCCTCCGCCGTGGCCGCGGTGACGCCGTCCGGGTGACGGGAGAACATGCCGATTCAGTGCAGTCGGGGAACCCGAGCTCCCCGAAGCGCTACCAGGCCGTGTGCTGCGACCTGCTCAGCGCCCTGATCGATTCCTGGAGCCTGTGGGAGGCCGTGGCGGGTGACGGCGCCCTCGGCAGCCGCTGGCGGTCCGCGTCACTTCGTCTGATCACCGCGGCGTCAACCTATCGCGCCTACGAGTCCATCGTGGCCCAGGCTGCTGCCGAGGTTGGCCTCGAGCCAGAGCGGGTCGATCGACTGCTGGAGAGCTGGCCCGCGCTGCGCCCCTACCCCGACGTGGGGCCGGCGCTGCGCCGGCTCGGGTTGCCCGTCACGGTCCTCACCAACACGTCGCACCGCCTCGCCGAGGTGGCGGCAGCCGCCCTCGACGTGCCCCTCCGGGCGGTGGTCAGCGCCCAGGCAAGCGGCTGGTACAAACCTCGTCCAGAAGCGTATGCGGCGGGATGGCGGGCAGCCGGCACTTCATCGGCGGCCGACTGCCTGTTCATCGCCGGCTCCGCACACGACGTCGCGGGCGCGGCACGCGCAGGGCATGACGTGTTCTGGGTGCGGCGCCGCCCGGCCGATCTGCCGGCCGGTGCGCCTCCGCCCCGCTGGCAGGCGGATTCGCTCGACGCGCTGGTGGCCCTGGTCGGCACCTGAAGCCCAGGTGCCAGGCTGCGCCCAATCGACGGCGCGACGTCACCCGCGCTGCGAGTGCCCGCGTACGGGTTGCGTTGCCGGCCGCGAACGCGCCGGCGTTGTACCCTGAAGACGTTCTCTCGCCCCGTTTCAGGACGCCCACACGTGCTCACCCTCAGCTCCGCCCGCGTCGAGATCGGCGCGCGCACCCTGCTCAATGACACCACGCTCCTGATTCGGCAGGGCGAGAAGGTGGCGCTGGTGGGTGCCAACGGGATGGGCAAGACCACGCTGCTGCGGTCGATCGCCGGTGACCACAGCCTCACCGCGGGTACCGTCACCGTGCCCGACCGAACCGCGTACCTGCGCCAGGAGACGCCGCGGCTCGACGCCTCGGAGGGCCAGAGCGCGCTCGACTACCTGCTGCAGGCGAGCCCCCTGACTGCGATGCACCACGAGATCGAACGCCTGGTCGTGCTGATGTCGAGCAGCGACGGCGACGAGCTGATCCAGGCGGTCGAGCGCTACGGCGAGATCCAGGAGCGCTTCACCCAGGGCGGCGGCTACGAGCTCGAGGGCAGGGCGGAACAGATCGCCACTGGGGTCGGCCTCGACGACGGGGCCCTGCTCACCCCGGTGGCAAAGCTCTCTGGTGGGCAGCGGCGCAAGCTCGACCTCGCCCGTCTGCTGCTCGCCGGCGGCGACCTCTTCATCCTCGACGAGCCGACCAACCATCTCGATGTCACCGCCAAGAAGTGGGTGATGAACTTCCTCGGCCAGACCGACGCCACCGTCCTTGTGGTCAGCCACGACGTCAAGCTCATGGACTCCGCGTTCGACCGGGTCCTGGCGCTGGAAAACGCCCAGATCGACAGCTACAAGGGCACCTACAGCGACTTCGTCCGGCAGCGGGCGGAGAACGCCGCCCAACGGGCCCACCAGGCGCGCAGCCTGAGCAGCGAGGCCTCACGCCTGACCGAGACCAAGAAGGTGTTTTCCAAGGGCAATGCGACCCACGCCGCCAAGCGGAAGGCGTTGCAGCGACGCATCGACGCGCTCAACGACCGCCTCAAGGACCATGCTCCAGCGATCCAGCGCCGGCAGCTGCGGGTGCGCTTCCCAGAGCCGGAGCGCGCCGGCGACCAGGTACTCGAGGTCACCGGCCTGGCCAAGTCGTATGGCGGTCATCCGGTCTTTGCCGGGGTCGACGTCACGGTTCTGCGCGGTGACATGTTGCTGCTGGTGGGTGTCAACGGCGCCGGCAAGACGACCCTGCTTCGCTGCCTCGCCGCCCGCGAGAACCCAGATGCGGGCCACGTCCGGCTGGGCGCCAAGGTGAAGCTCGGCTTCTACGCCCAGGAGCACGAGGACATCGTTGCGACGGCATCGGTGCTGGACAACCTGCGCAGCAGCGTGCCCGACGCCAGCGAGGGTGAGCTCCGCGGTGTGCTCGGCCATTTCGGGTTGGTCGGTGATGTCGCGGGGCAGCAGGCGGGCACGCTCTCCGGCGGCGAGAAGACCAAGCTTGCCCTGGCACGCCTGATGGTGGCACGGGCCAACCTGCTGCTCCTCGACGAGCCCACCAACAACCTCGACCCGCAGTCGGTCGAGGCGCTGCTGGCGGCGCTGCAGCACTACGAGGGCACCGTGGTGCTGGTCAGCCACGATGCAGACTTCGTCTCCCAGCTGGCTCCGGAGCGGATTCTGCTGCTCCCCGAGAGTCAGGTGACGTACTTCGACGAACGGACCCTGGAGATGATCCCGCAGCGATAGCCCCACGACCGGCTCGGCATCGGTGCCGGCGGACGTGACGGGGAGGCCGCAGGCGGAGCGAGGGGTGCGGGCTGCCACCCTGTTCAGCGTTGAGCGTCCAGCGAGAAGCGCAAGCGCCATACCACGCTGAGCACGCCCGCGCGACGGGGCCGGCCGCAGCCTCTGCGGCCGGCCCGGAGAGCTACTTGACGACCGAGGCGAGCTCGTGGAACTCGGTGGTCGCCATGCCGTCCACACCCGGAGGCAGGTTGGGCTTCACAGCGGCGTCGAAGTACTTCTCGAAGTCCCCCCTGGACTCCCAGGCACTCAGCACCCGCCAGCCTTCATCCGTTGGCCCATCGGCCATGAACAGAAACCCCTGCTGCTTGGGAAGGCCCCTGTTGCGCTCGCGCCACTGCTCGGCGTCTGCCGCACTGCCATTCACTCGTGCCACCACCAGAACTGCCATGGCCCAACTCCTCGTCCTCCGGCGGCAGGGTTCCAGTCCTGCTTCGCCCGGATCGGTGCGGACACTAGCACGGCACACTAGAGTTTGCAACTAGTGTCTCGATATAGTATTCTCGCGAGGTGGCACACGCTCCCGGACGGCCCGAGCGCACCGACCCGCGCAAGGCCCGGGCACTGCTGACCCGTAGGCGGATGGTCAAGGCCGCCTACGCGGTGTTCTGCTCGCAGGGCTTCAGCGTGCCCCTCACCACGGTGGCCGCCGAGGCCGGGGTGGCAGTGCAAACGCTGTACTTCACGTTCCACAACAAGACGACCTTGCTCAAGGAAGCCCACGACTACGCGGTCCTCGGTGACAGCAACACCCCCCCGGACCAGAGCGCCTGGTTCGAGGCCATGGAACGCGAGACGGACATGCGCCGGGCGGTCGAGTTGATGCTGGCAGGCACGCGGGAGATCTTCGAGCGGATCGGGCCGCTGCTGCCCGTTCTGCAAGCTGCCGCCACCGGCGATCCCGAGATCGCCGGGTTCCTCGCCGACCGTGAAGGGCTACGAGTGGACGGCTACCGCCGGCTCATCGCGATGCTGGCCAGGAAGGGCGGGCTTCGCCCAGAGCTGAGTGAGAGTGAGGCAACCGATCTTGCCCTGGTCCTCTGCGGGCCCGACGTGTTCCGCCTGACCACCGCGGGGCGAGGCTGGTCGAGCGACGAGTGGCAGCAGCGGATCGCGAGAGTCCTGGGGGACGCATTGCTCGGCCCCTGAACTT
>JBHEMT010000145.1:0-6475 GCA_046262435.1 Candidatus Dormibacteria bacterium
AAAATGTGGCTGGGGAGGAAGGATTCGAACCTTCGAATAGCGGATCCAAAGTCCGCTGCCTTACCACTTGGCGACTCCCCAGGGTGGCCTTGATGCTACCCGCCCTCCGTGCGCTGGAACGGGTGGGGCGTCCTCGACGAAACTCGGTGCCCTCTGCGCCCTCCCGGGGGTGACCCTGGGGCGCCCCGTATACTCGGCGGGTGGGTGACACGACCCTGGCGGTCGTCCTCGCCGCCGGGCAGGGCAAGCGAATGCGGAGCGATCTGCCCAAGGTGCTCCATCCGCTGGGGGGTCGTCCGCTCCTCCATCACGTGCTCGAGCTCGCTGTCCGGGCAACTGATCAGCCGCCGATCGTGATCCTGGCACCCGACCCCGGACCGGTTGCCGAGCTGGTTGCCGGGCTCGGCGCCCGCAGTGTCACCCAGCAGCAGGCGCGGGGCACCGGCGACGCGCTCCGCTCGGTCCCGGCCGAGCTGCGGCACGACGGCACGGTCCTCGTCCTCAGCGGCGATGTCCCCCTGCTCCGCCCGAAGACGCTTGCCCTTCTCCTCGAGCGGCACCACGGCACCGGTGCCAGCGCGACGATGCTCACCGCGGTCCCCGAGGATCCCAGCGGCCTGGGCCGGGTCGTCCGCGACTCCGCCGGCAGGGTGGAGGCGGTCGTCGAGGAGCGCGACCTCGATCCCGGCCGGCCGGAGCCGGCGGAGTGTGCTGCCGGCGTCTACGCCTTCGCCGCGGCTCAGCTCTGGCCGGCCCTGGAGCGGGTGACCGATGCCAACGCCCAGGGTGAGTTCTACCTCACGGAGCTGGTTCGGCTGCTCACCCGCGACGGCCACCTCGTCGAGACCGTCGTCCTCGAGGACGCCACCGAGGCGACGGGAATCAACGATCGGGTCCAGCTGGCTCAGGCTGAGGTGGTGCTGCGCAGCCGCACCCTGGAGTCGCTGATGCGCGGCGGGGTGACCATCGAGGACCCGATGAGCACCTTTGTGGACAGCACGGTGGTTGTGGGGCAGGACACCGTGCTGCTCCCGCTCACCGTGCTGCGCGGCAGCACCGAGCTCGGGCGTGGCTGCCGGGTGGGCCCCGGCGCCCACCTGCGCGACGTGACCGCCGGCGACGCGGTCACCATCGGGCAATCCACGTTGGAGGAGTGCGTTCTCGGCAATGATGTCGTGATCGGGCCCTACAACCGGGTCCGGCCGGGCAGCCATCTCGAGTCCGGAGTGCGCTTGGGCACGCATGCGGAGGTCAAGAACAGCCGAGTGGGTCAGGGCACCCGGATCGGTCATTTCTCCTGCGTGCTGGACGCCGACGTGGGTGCGGGGGTCAACGTCAGCGCTGGGGTGATCACCTGCAACTACGACGGCTGGTCCAAGTCGCGGACCACCATCGGCGACCGCGCCTTCATCGGCTCCGACGCCATGCTGGTGGCTCCCGTCCGCATTGGGGCGGACGCCTACGTCGCGGCGGGGAGCACGATTAGCGAGGACGTTCCCGACGGCGCTCTGGCGGTGGAGAGGGCGGAGCGGCGCACGGTCGCGGGCTGGGTGGAGCGGCGGCGCCTGCGCCATGCCGTGGCCGAGGGCGAGCGGTGAGCGGGAGCAACGGAGAGCTGCTTCTGCTCGGCGGCAACGGCAACCCCGAGCTGAACGAGCGGATCGCCCGCGAGATCGGTGTGCCGCTCACCGAGATGCAGGTGAGCCGCTTCGCCGACGGCGAGTACGACGTGAAGATCGCCGAGTCGGTGCGTGGTCACGACGTCTTCGTGATTCAGCCCACCTGCCATCCGGTCTCGGAGAACCTGGTACAGCTGTTTCTCATCCTCGACGCGCTGCATCGCGCGTCGTCGACGCGGGTCAACGCGGTGATCCCCTACTACGGGTACGCGCGCAAGGAGAAGAAGACCCAGCCGCGCGACCCGATCAGCGCCAAGCTGATGGCCAACGTCATCGAGCTTGCCGGTGCCCAGCGGATGATCACCGTCGACCTCCACGCCGAGGCCATCCAGGGATTCTTCGATATCCCCGTCGACGCGCTGAACGCGGCCAAGATTCTGGCCCGGCACGTCCGCGAGCGCCATCGCGACGGCGTGGTGGTGGTCTCACCCGACGTGGGCGGCACGGAACGAGCTCGCCGCCTGGCCCGCATCCTCGACGCGCCAATCGCGATCTGCGACAAGCGACGGCCCCGCGACGACCAGGTTGAGGTTGTCAACGTCATCGGTGACGTCAAGGGGCGACACTGCGTGATCATCGACGACTTGATCTCAACCGGCAGCACCCTGAGCAACGCGGCCAGGGCACTGCGCGTCAACGGTGCCACCGGAGTGGATGTGGTGGCCACCCACGGGGTGCTGGTGCCGGGCGCGCTGGAGCGGCTCCATGAGGCCCCGATCGACGAGATCTGCATCACCGACACCATTCCGCTGCGTGAGGACCAGCGTCCCTTCGACGCCCATCCCAAGCTGCGCGTGCTCAGCGTGGCGCCCCTGATCGCTGAGGCGATCGTGCGGGTGCATGAGGGCCGCAGCGTCAGCGAGCTGTTCCGATGAGGCCCTCAGAGGCGAGGAAAATGCCGCCCGTCCGGGTGAGCCGGTGAACCCCGGCGTGTCCGGGCAGGTGGTGCTGCTCGCGGTCGGACTGGTGCTGGCCGCGCTGGCCGCCGCCGCGGAGACCGCCCTCACCAGTGTCAGCCGGATCCGGATGCGCACCCTGGCGGAGACGGGTGACCGGCGCGCACGGGTGGTGGTGCGCCTTCACAACGACCCCAACGGCTACCTCTCGACCATCCTGTCGATCAACACGGTGGCGGTCATCCTCGCCTCCACCGCAGCGGCGGTCATCCAGGTGCGCAGCTACCGCAACGTCCCCGAGGCGATCGGGACCGCGGTGCTCTCGGTCGTGGTGCTTGTCTTCTGCGAGATCGCGCCGAAGTCGCTGGCGCTCCGCTTCAACGAGCGCGTGGCGCTCATCTTCGCCAGCCCGGTTGCCCTGATCACCCGCGTGCTCCGGCCGGTGGTCGGAGCGCTGACCTTCGTTTCGCGGCTGCTGCTGCGGATCGCGACCAGGGGCCGCAACGTGCCCAAGCCCTTCGTCACCGAGGAGGAGCTGAAGATGCTCGTGGCCGTCGGTGAGCAGGACGGCGTCGTCGAGCAGGAGGAGCGCCAGATGATTAACGGCATCCTCGAGATGACCGACAAGGCGGTGCGCGAGGTGATGATTCCGCGTGTCGACGTGATCGGCATCGAGCACGACCGCACCATCGGCGAGCTGATCAAGCTGGTGATCGACCACGGCCACTCGCGGATCCCAGTCTACGAGGAGACCCTGGACAACGTGGTCGGGGTGGTCTACGCCAAGGATTTGCTCCGCCAGGAGGTGCGGGCCGACAGCTCGCAGTCGTTGCGCGCGCTCGCCCGCGAGGCCTACTTCACCCCCGAGGCGAAGCGCCTCGGAGAGCTGCTCCACGAGATGCAGGAGCGGACAGTGCACATCGCGATGGTGGTCGACGAGTACGGCGGAACCGCCGGCATCGTCACCATCGAGGACCTGATCGAGGAGATCGTCGGACCCATCCGCGACGAGTACGACATCGCCGAGCCGGAGGACATGCAGTTCCTCAGCGACAGTGAGGTGCTGCTCAACGCCCGCGTGCCGATCGACGACGTCGCCCAGCTGCTCCATCTCGACCTCGGCGACGAGGTTGACTCGGACTCGATTGGAGGGCTGGTCTACGAGCGCCTCGGCGAGATTCCCAAGGCGGGTGCGACCCTGGCGCTGGGGACGGCAACCCTCACCGTCGAGGCGGTACGCCGGCAGAGCATCCAGTCGGTCCGGATCCTCAGCCCCACTCCGTTCCTGCGCGAGACCAACGGGCGTCGGGAGGAGTTCGATGCGCGTTCGGGGGAGGCCGAGCCACGGGCCGAGTCGAGCCAGGGCTGAACCGCATCCCGGCCTCGCCGCGCCCGGACCGAGCTGTGGGGACGGAATAGTGCCGGCGGCACAATGGCCAGGTGGCCACCTTCACCGACGACGGCATCGTGCTGCGCCGGGTCAACTATGCGGAGGCGGACCGGGTGCTGACCGTGCTCACCCGCGAGCACGGCAAACTCGGGGTGATAGCCCGCGGTGTGCGCAAGGCGGGCAGCCGGCTGGCACCGCACACCGACCTCTTTGCCCAGAGCCGAGTGCAGCTGGCGACCGGGCGCGGCCAGTTGCGCACCCTCACCCAGGCTCAGCTGAGCGGCCCGCCGCCCCGCCTCGACGATGTGCGCCGCTCCACCTGCGCCGCCCTGTGCGCCGAGGTGGCCGACCGTGTGCTCGAGGCTGACCACCCACTCGATGAGGGCATCTTCGAGCTGGTGGTGAGCGCGATCGAGGGCTGCGCCGACCCGCTGCGCGATCCGCGCACTGCGGTGGCGTGGTTCGTGCGGCGGATGGTCGACCGGCTGGGCTACGCGCCCGAACTGCATGTGTGCGCGAACTGCGCGGCGCCGTTGCCCGAGTCGCCGGCGGTGTTCAGCGCAGTGGCGGGTGGGCTGCTCTGCCGCAGCTGCGCGCCGCATGACCTGGGGGCGGTGCCGTGCAGCGTCCGCGCGATCAAGGTGCTCCGGGTGATCGCCGCCGACCAGGCGGAGGTCTACCGGCGGCTGCGGCTCGATCCCGAGACCGTTGCCGTGCTCGAGGAGATCGCCGAGCGCGAGCTCGCTCAGCACCTCGACCGGCGGCTGCGCTCCCTGGATGTGCTCCGATCGCTCGGTCCGGCCCCGGTTGCCCAGACGCCGTTCCCCGCCCCGCGGGAGCCCGTGCCTGGGACCCCCGAGGTCGCGGTTACGCAGCGACCCGCGCCGGGCTGACCCGCCCGCTCAGCACAAGACAGGTCGCGCTGCCCAGCAGGCCGAGGGTGAACACGGCGCCCAGCCCCACGGCAAGGGGAAGGTGCAGGGCCACCGCGGTGGCGATCAGGCCGCCGCCCACTCCGGTGCCCAAAGCGATCCCCAGCCGTCCGGAGAGGAAACGGGCGGCCATCAACGAGCCGTCACCCTCCCCGGGCCGGGCGTTGGTGCTGGCCAGCAACACCGTTTGGTACGCGAGGCCCATGCCCACCCCGGCGACGGCCCACAGACCGATGGCCAGCGCCAGCGGCGCTCCGAGCACGGTGGACGCGACCCCGAGCGTTCCCGCGAGGAGCAGCCCGGCGCCCTGGCGGAGCAGGCGCACCGGCGGCACGGTCAGCGCCCGCCGGCCCTGGTACCAGGCGCCGACGGACCACCCCACCACGACCACGGTGACCGCCACGCCGGAGACGGCGATGCTCCGGTGGCGCACTCCGGTGATCGCCAGGGGGACGAAGGAGTCGGCGGTGAAGAAGCCGACGTTGAGCAGGAAGGCGGCGACCACCGCGGCGCCGCGGCCCGGCCGGGCGCGCAGCGTGCCGGCGGGGAGCAGGACGCGCAGCGCGGGAAGCATGAGCAGCATCCCGGCGACGAGCGCGGGTGCGGTGAGCCACGAGGCCACCGAGAGCCCAGCCATGCAGAGCCCGGTTCCGGCGGCGAGCTGGAGCGGAGGGCGCACCGGCAGCCGCTCCTGACCGGCGTCGCCGCCCCCGCTGCGGCGCAGCCCCGGGGTGGCCAGCGCCACCGCCGCGGCGAGCAGGGGCAGCGCCGCCCAGAACGCAGCCCGCCATCCGACGGTGGAGGCGAGTACCGCGCCGGTGAGCGGCCCGACCAGCGCGGAGGCGACCCAGGTGCCGGCCAGCAGGCTGTAGAGGCGGGGCCGCAGCGGCTCCGGATACGCGCGGCCGACCGCTGTATAGGCAACCGTGTACAGCGCGCCGCCGCCATAGCCCTGGAGCAGCCGGGCGGCGGCGAGCAATGGCATCGACGGGGCAAACCCGCAGAGGAGGGTGCCGGCGGCGAACACCGCGCAGGCCATGAGGAATGGCACCGCGGGCCCACGCCGGTCGGCCTCGCGGCCGGCCACCGGGATGGAGGCGAGCCCGGCGAGGAAGTAGCCGCTGAAGACCAGGCCGTAGAAGCTGACCCCACCGAGGTCGCGCAGCACGCGCGGCATTGCGGCGGTCACGATCAGTGACTCCAGGCCGGCGAGCAGCTCGATGGTGATCAGACCGACGGTCAAGGGGGTGCGGCCCTGCTGGAGCAGCTCGCGCCAGCGCGGGGCCGGCTGTCGCGGGGTGGGCAGGGTCGTGCCGGCGGCGTCCATTGCAGAAACATTGTCACCGGCGCTCCGCGGGAGCCGGGTGTGTGCGGGATGGGACAGTGACCGGCGCAGGCCGCATCGGCCGCCGGACGACGGCCGGACCCGACCCGCGGCATGCCACCCTGCCCAGATGCGCGCCATCCGCGTCCTCAAGCCGGGCGGGCCCGAGCAGCTGGTCCTCCACGACGCGCCGGAACCGAAACCGGGCAGCGACGAGGTGGTGCTGGCCGTGGCCGCCGCGGGGGTGAACCGTG
>JBHEMT010000146.1:0-6358 GCA_046262435.1 Candidatus Dormibacteria bacterium
GCGCAGGTCGTCGGCGGTATCAACCAGAAAGGCGGGCTTGTGGGCCTTCTCCTCGACAACCTGAACCAGTCTCTTGCTGTTCGACGAGCGGGTGCTGCCCACCACCACCACGCAATCGACGTCGTCGGCAGCGAGGACCGCCGCCTCCTGACGCTGCTGGGTGGCCAGGCAGATCTCGTTGTGCACCTCAGTCTGCGGATACCTCTGCACCAGCGCGTCGATGATCTTCTGGGTGTCCCACATCGACAGCGTGGTCTGGCAGGTGGTGGCCAGTTTCGCGCCCGGCGCATAGTCGAGACTAGCCACCTCTTCCACCGACTCCACCAGGCGGATCCGCGCGGGATCGACGCCGACGGCGCCCTCCGGCTCGGGGTGCCCCCGCTTGCCGATGTAGATCACCTCGTACTCGTCGTCGACGAGCCGGCGCAGCAGGTCGTGGGTCCGGGTAACGTCGCTGCAGGTCGCGTCCACCACGTTGAGGCCCTTCTCTGTGGCCGCCTGCACAACCGCGGGCGATACGCCGTGCGCGGTGAAGATGACCGTCCCGGAGTCGATCTGGCGCAGCCCGTCCATGCGGTTGTCGGCGTCCACCAAGCTCACCCCGCTCGCCTCGAGCTCGCGGGTGACATGTTCGTTGTGCACCAGGTAGCCGAGCATGGCCACCGGCTCGCCGGCGCGCTCCTTGCCCACCCGGTTGGCAATGCGAATGGCCTCAACCACCCCGTGGCAGTAGCCGCGGGGGGTGATCCGAACGACGTCCATGAATTCAGTCTACGCAGCACCGCCCGATCTCAACCCGCGGGGATCTCGCGTGGCTTGAGGGCGGGCTCCAAGCTCAGGCCGCGGTGGTTTCCGGGCGCGCTTCAACGGCGGACTCTCCGAGAACCGGCAGCGCGGCTGCGGGGCCGCGCTGGCGCCCGGCCAGCAGCAGCCAGGCATAGAGCAGCACCCCGGTGAGCAGGGCCACTCCGAGCTTGGCCGCGCGGGGAAGACCGCTCGGCGAGATGAACGACTCGATCATTCCGCAGATCGGCAATAGGAAGGCGAAGCCCAGGGCCAGGCGAAAGGCGCGTCGCGCAGCTCCGGCGAAGGCATCGCTGCGGCTGGCCAGCCCAGGGCGCAGAAAGCTGTCCCCGAGCATCAGCCCGGCACCTCCGGCGAAGACGATGACCGAGAGCTCCAGCACCCCGTGGGGAAGGATCAGCGACCAGAAGGCCAGGTCAAAACCGCCCTGGTGGATCGCCCCAGCCAGGGTGCCGAGCACCCACCCGTTGCTCAGCAGGATGAAGACGGTCGGCAGAGCGAGAAGCACCCCGCCGCAGCAGGCGATGACGGCGACCCGGATGTTGTTGGTGGTGATGAACCCGAAGGCGATGCCCGCGTCAGGAATGTCGCCGCCGATCCTGCCGCGAGCCATCTGGTCGAACAGCGAGGACGGCACCAGCGCCGGTGCCAGGTCGGGCCGGAGGGTCACCGCGGCCCACCCCGCTGCGGCCCCGGCCACAAGGAGCAGAAGGCTGGCAACCATGTATGGCCAGGAGGCGCGGAACAGTCGGGGCAGCTCGACTGCATAGAAGTGCGGGATGGCGGCGGGACGTAGCCCTTCGCCGCGATAGACCAGCGGGTGGGCCCGAGCACACAGCTCCCCGAGATACCGGGTGACCTCCTCGTGAGCGAAGTCGCGCCGGGCGATGGCGAGGTCAGACGCCGCGTGACGATAGAGCACCCCGAAACGCTCAAGATCGCGGGCCGGCATCGAACGGATGCCGCTCTTGGTCCGGCGAATCGCCGCCTCGAGCTCGACCCACGCCGGCTGCCGCCGGGCGACGAACTGGTCTGCGGTCACGAGCCAGCCGCAAGCCGCTGGGAGAGCTGCATGTAGATGCGTTCGAGGAGCAGTTCCGGGGGCACCCGGCGCTCGGCGCTGTCAGCTGCCAGGCACATGCGGTCGCACAGCTTGGCGCCCATGTCGGCGGCCAGCCGCTGACGCTGCACGGGATGGATGTCGAGCCGGGCGAGGAAGGACCGCAGCAAGGAGTGCTCATGCTGCCCGAGTGCACCAAGACCAGGGATGGGCGGGCCGGCGTCGGCGATGTGGAGATGCACCGGAGCGGTGGCGAACGCCAATCCCCCGTAGCTCTCCCCTCCCCGAACCCGCGGGCGGCGCTCGTGCACCACGATGGTGCCGGCAGCGAAGTCGCCCAGCCGTCGCGACCGCCGGTCGGCGAACATCGAGACCACCGTCGGCGCGAAGAGCAGCAGCTCCTCAAAGGCACGCACCAGGTTGCGGATCAACGAGTCGGTGAAGCCGATGCCTCCCCCGCCTGCGCGCACCACGCGGATGCCGAGTCGCCGCTTGCCCGGGGTCTGGCCGCCCATGGTCCACTCGAGAATGACGAAGTAGAGGCAGCGACCGACGAGAGCGAGCCCGGCGATCAGCAGCACCGCCAGCACCTGACCGCTCTCGGTACTGACCGAGCTGGAC
The DNA here is from genome assembly GCA_046262435.1 of Candidatus Dormibacteria bacterium. Taxonomy (GTDB): domain Bacteria; phylum Chloroflexota; class Dormibacteria; order Aeolococcales; family Aeolococcaceae; genus JBHEMT01. Next base: position 2,486 of record JBHEMT010000146.1, read on the forward strand.
AGCAGGACCCCCCCACCCGCAAGGAGCACAAGCTCGACGATGAGAAGAAGGAGCTCGTCGAGCAGTCGGGCGAGGAAGCGGCTGCCGATGCCCGCGATCCGGTAGTCGATGCCCACATTCTCGGCGGTGCGCAGACGCAGGGTGTCCGGAGCGCTGAGCATGATTCGAGCATCGTGCCACGCTTTCTCGGCGGTGACCCCGCCGTCACCGTGTCGCGCGGCCAAACGCGCTGGCGCCTCCTCTGCGGCATGCGAGCGCCGCGGGCCGGCCTGCGCCTCGTCCCTGGGCTTCGCTAGCGTTGTGGGGTGTTCGCTCTGCGCGGCCTCGGCGTCGTCCTCGGCGCCCTCATCGTGGGCAGCACCTTCATGTCCGCGGTGCGCAACTTCATCGTTCCCCGAGCCCAGGCCGTCCTGCTCAGCCGACTCACCTTCCTTCTCCTGCGCAGGCTGTTTGCCCCGTTTGTACGGCGCTCGCTGCCCTACGAGGTCAGAGACCGCCGGCTATCGATCTACGCCCCGCTGGCCCTGATGCTGGTGGCAGGGTCGTGGCTCCTCTTCACGGGCGCGGGCTTCGCCCTGATCCTCTGGGCGCTGGGGGACAGCCCCGGGAATGCCGCGACCGTGTCGTACTCATCGCTTCTCACCCTGGGGTTCGCGCGGCCGGCGCACCCCGTCGGGCTGCCCTTCACCTTCATCGAGGCGGCCTTCGGCCTCGTGCTTGTGGCGCTCCTGATCGCCTTCCTGCCCCAGATCTACTCGGCCTTCTCGCGGCGGGAGACCGCCGTCTCGCTGCTCGACGCCGTGGCCGGCGCGCCGGCATCGCCGGTGACCCTGCTCGAACGCCACGCGCGCATTCGCGGAATCGACAGGCTCGATCCCATCTGGGTGCGCTGGCGCGAATGGTTCGCCGACGTCGAGGAGAGCCACACCTCGATCGCGGCACTGGTGTTTTTCCGCTCGCCGCAGCCGCAGCGCTCGTGGTTGGTGGCGGCCGGCTGCGTGCTCGATGCGGCGTCGCTCACCCTCGCCTGTTTCGACCTGCGTCCGTCGCCGGACGCGGCCCTGTGCATCCGTGGGGGGTTCGTCTGCCTCAATCAGATCGCCGACTATTTCGCCATACCGCACCCGGCCGACCCCCAACCCGACGGAGAGATCTCAGTCACCCGTGAGGAGTTCGACCAGACCTGGGAGCGCCTCGCCGCGACGGGTGCCCCGATGAAGGCAAACCGGGACCAGGCGTGGAAGGACTTCTCGGGCTGGCGAGTCAACTACGACGCGACCCTGCTCGGGCTGGCGTCCCTGACCATGGCTCCAGAGGCCATGTGGTCCTCGGACCGGGGAAGGGGATTCTCACTTCCTCCGGTGCGCCGCCCGCGGGGACGAAACCTCCGGCGCTGAAGGTCTCAGTCGACGATCGCCACCGTCTGCCCGTCCTGGACCACCTCGCCCTCGGTGACCAGGATCTGGCGGACCGTGCCCGCGACCGGCGAGGTGATCGGAATCTCCATCTTCATGGACTCGAGGATCATCAGGGTTTCGTCCTCCTCGACCTGCTGACCCACCTGGGTGACGATCTTCCAAAGATTGCCGACCAGCTCCGCCTTCACCTCTGCCATGTACGTCTCCCCGTGCGAACGGAATCCGGCGGATGGTACGCACGGCCCGGGCAGGCGGGCTCAGGCCCGAGGGGCACCGTCATGGAGCGCGGTGACGATCAGGCGGCCGTCGGCGCAGGGGGCCAGCGGGAGGTCGACCAGGAGATGGGTGGTCTCGTCGGGTGGGGTTACCTCGACCTGCGCGGAGGTGGGGCAGGGCGAGGGCCCTGATTGCATGTTGCTGTACTCCATCTCGAAGTACGCGATCGCCATGGGCCGCAGGGCGACGAGCGCGGGTGGGGGGGTGCCCAGCATCCCGCCACCGCGCTGCACCACCGTCGGCAGGGGCCGCCCAGCGGCGTCGAGCAGGAGCATCCCCACGTACCCATAGACCGTGCACGTCCCCCCCGCGGTGTTGCGCAGGGCTGCGCTGCGGAAGGAGTGTCCGGTGGCGCCCTGCGCCGGAAGGAACTGGACGGCGACCTGGTTGGTGTGGCACCGGTGCGGACCGCTCGCCGTGGTGGCTGCCGGAAGGGGGGTGTCGCTGGACGCGGCAGGGTCCGACGGCGTCATCGGTGCAGCGGAGGCAGGCGCGGTGGCCGACACCGAGGAGCCGGCGGGGCCGTGCGCGCCGCAGGCGGTCATGGCCAACCCCACGACGGCCAGCCGAGTCAGACGGATGGCGATCCGAGGCGTGGTGGGCATGGCCGCAGTCTATGGGTGGATCGGCCGTCGTGACGCCGGATGCGGATTGTCGTCAGCCTGTCACGGCGACGTCAGCTGCGGCACGCAACCAGATCTTCACAGCCGCCGAACATTTCCGTTGATTGTCGTAGCAGTTAGTGCATCGGTATCAGGTCGGCCACCCCGAAGAATCACCTCGACGGTTCACGTTGGGGGGGCCGCGTAGGGGTGAATCGGATGCCGGAACTCGGCCACAAGCTGTTTGGGGTGACCTGGGACTACCGTTCCAGCGAGCGGCCCCGTCGCGACCACCTGGGGCGCACCCTCACCGTCGCCCTGGGCACGGTGGCCGCCGTGGCCGTGCCCCTCCAGGCCTCCGCCGCCCCCGCTCCCTCGATCGTTCGCGCCACCGGCGCCTCCAGCTCGGTGATCGTCCGCGCCGCCCCGGGCCGCGAGCCCGCCGCCGAGACCGCGGTCACCGCCGCCGGGGGCAGCGTCGGCCTCCGCTTCGCCCTGATCAACGGCTTCGCCGCCAGCGTCCCCCGCGCCGCCCTGGCCGAGCTGCGCGCCGACTCCGACATCAGCGCGATCACCGCCAACGGCTCCGGCCACCTCATGGACGTCACCAACTACGACCCCGCCACCGACCTGGGCTCGATCTCCAGCACCACCGCCAAGTACGGCGCCCAGAAGTTCTGGGCCGCCGGCTTCACCGGCAAGGGCGTCGACGTGGCCCTGATCGACTCCGGGGTGGCCCCGGTCAACGGCCTCACCGCCGCGGGCAAGGTGGTCAACGGTCCTGACCTCTCCTTCGAGAGCCAGAACCCCGCCCAGACCTACCTGGACACCTACGGGCACGGCACCCACATGGCGGGGATCATCGCCGGCCGCGACACCGAGGCCACCGGCGCCTACGCCGGTGACACCAGCCACTTCATCGGCATGGCTCCCGACGCCCGGATCATCAGCATCAAGGTCGCCGACGCCCACGGGGTGACCGACATCTCCCAGATGCTCGCCGCCATCGACTGGGTGGTCCAGCACCGCAACGACAACGGCATGAACATCCGGGTGCTCAACCTCTCCTACGGCACCGACAGCCAGCAGCCCTACAGCACCGACCCGCTCGCCTACGCCGCCGAGGTGGCCTGGAAGAACGGGATCATGGTGATCGCCGCCGCCGGCAACCAGGGCAGCGGCTCCAAGTTCGACGGCCTCGCCGACCCCGCCTACGACCCCACCGTGCTCGCCGTGGGCGCCTCCCAGTCGAACGACTCGGTGATCGGCGACGACACCGTGCCGTCGTTCTCGAGCATCGCGGTGGGCAACCGCCGTCCCGACCTGGTGGCTCCGGGCACCCACATCCAGAGCCTGCGCGACCCCGGCTCCTACATCGACCAGACCTACGGTGCCACCGGCGGCATCACCCCGCGCTTCTTCCGGGGCAGCGGCACCTCCCAGGCCACCGCCGCCGCCTCCGGTGCGGCCGCGCTGATCTTCTCCCAGCACCCCAACGCCACCCCCGACCAGGTGAAGGCGCTGCTCAACCAGACCGCGACCCATATCCCCGGCGGGAACAGCGCCTCGGGCAACGG
>JBHEMT010000147.1:0-15880 GCA_046262435.1 Candidatus Dormibacteria bacterium
CGCCACCCGCTGCTGCTGGCCACCGCTGAGCCGGCTCGCGGGGCGCGGGCCGAAGCCGCCGAGCTGGACGAGCTCGAGCGCCTCCTCGACCCGCCGGGTGCGCTCCGCGGCGGGCACCCGTCGCGCCCGCAATGGGAAGGCGACGTTCTCCGCGACGCTGAGGTGGGGGAAGAGCGCGTAGCTCTGGAACACCACGCCCACGTCGCGTGCCTCGGGGGCAAGCCGGCTGACGTCGGCTCCGCCGATGCGCACCACCCCGGAGGTCTGCTGCACCAGGCCGGCGATGACCGACAGGGTGGTGGTCTTGCCCGAACCGCTCGCTCCCAGCAGGGTGATGAACTCGCCGGCGGCCACCTGGAGCGAGAGCTCGTCGAGCACCGTGCGGCCGCCAAGACTCACCGAGATCCGGTCGAGGCTGACCGGAACGCTCACGCCGCCATCCGGCGGCCGGGACGGAGCAGCAGCGCCGCCGTCCCCAGCAGGACCAGGGCACTGACCACGACCAGGATGCCCACCGCGGCCAGGTCGGGACCGAGGTTGTCCTGCGACTGCGAGAAGAGGTGGGTGGGCACCGTGTCCGACGACGGCGGCGAGAGAAACAGGGCAACGATGACCTCGTCGAAGCACAGGGTGAACGCCATGACGAAGGCGGCGAGCATTCCCCGACGCGCCAGGGGCAGCTCCACCGTCCAGATGATCCGCGGGGTTCGGGCGCCCAGGCTGCGCGCGGCCAGCGGCACGGCCGGGTCGATTGCCGCCAGCGCCGCGGAAACCACGATGACCACGACGGGCAGCGCCAGGGTGGCCTGACCGGCGATCACCCCCCATTCCGATCGGTCGAGCCCGACCCGTGCCAGCAGCGAGTAAAGGCCGAGCGCATAGACGATCCCGGGAACCACCAGCGGGACGAGCAGTGAGGCTCGGACCACCCGGCTGCCGCGGCGCAGGCGGTTCAGGCCGAGTGCAGCCATGGTGCCGGCGCCCACGGCGAGCGCCGCCCCGGCCAGCGACAGCTCCACGGAGCGGAGCAGGGCGTCCCGCCAGCCGGGGTCGCCGGCAACGCTGGCGTACCACCGCGCCGACAGGCCCTGCGGAGGGAAGACCAGGAACTCGCCGGCGGTGAGCGAGGACGGCAGAATGGCGATCAGCGGCAGCAGCAGGAAGACGCCGACGATCACCGCGACGGCCGCCAGAACAGGGCGAAGCCGGCCGAGAGCGGGTCCCAGACCGTCGCCCACGCGCGCGCTCATCGAGGCATCGGCGACATCATGCCCGGCTCCAGGCATCGCTGACCCGGAGCACCCGGTCGCTCACCGCGTAGAGCACCAGCACCGCCGCCACCAGAAGCAGGCCGACGGCGGCGGGTTCGGAGATGTCGCCCGTCTGGCTGGCCTCGAACTGGGAGCCGACCAGGGCGCCGATGGTCACGTCGGCAGGACCGCCGAGCAGCCGGGGGGTGATGTAGAAGCCGAGCGACAGGGTGAAGGTGAGCAGCGCGCCGGCGGCGATCCCGGTGCGCGCCTGGGGCAGCACCACCCGGGTGAGCACCAGCCACGGACTGGCGCCCAGACTGCGCGCGGCCCGCAGCTGGTCGCGGTCGAGCGACCCCAGCGCCGCCCACACCGGCAGCACCATGTAGGGCAGCATCACGTTGACCATCGCCGGGGCCATCCCGCGGGTTGTCTGCAGAATCTCGAGGTGCGCGGAGGGGTCGAGCAGTCGCAGCGCGTGCAGCGCGCTGTCGAGCAGCCCGTGCGGCTCCTCGAGCAGTTCCCATCCCAAGGTGCGCACCAGCACCGACACCCAGAAGCTGGCCAGCAGTGCTCCGACCAGCGCGGCGCGCACCACGCCGCGGGTGCTGACCAGGGCCAGCGCGTAGATCACCCCGAGGAGCAGGGACGAGCCGGTCACCAGCAACGCGATCAGCAGGGTGCGTCCCAGGGCGTCACCGACCAGGCGGTCGGTCAGCGCGTGATGCAGCCCGGTGATGCCGCCAGCGCTGAGCGCGACCATCAGCAGCGGGCCCAGCAGAAAGATGGTGAGGAAGCCGAGCGGTAGAGCAAGCAGCCATCCCCCTCCGCCGGCCCGCGCCATGGCGCCGGCGCGGGGGCCTCCCGGGCCCCCCAGCCGCAGCCGGCCCCGGGGGGCCGCCAGGGGTGGTGCCGCGCTCCTCACGGCCATCGCTGGGGGTCAGCCCCCGGCGAGGAAGGCCATGAACTTGGAGCTCAGCTCCTCCGCCTGCTTGGCCGCTGCGACGGGGTTGTCGAGGACCGCCTTGGGGAGATTCTGCGGGCTGTTGGGCAGAATCTTCTTGGTGGCGTCGTCGATGTCGGCGAACGCAGCGGGATTGGTCGGGCCGTACGGTAGCTGCTTGCAGAACACGGCCTGACGGTCGGGACGGTCCATGAGATCGATCAGCGCGAACATGGCATCGGCGTGGGGTGCGCCAACCGGGACGGGGAACCCGGACCAGGAGAAGAGCAGCGCCTCGTCATACACGTAGGTGAGGTTGGCTCCCTCGGCGTTGAGCGCGTGGACCCGGGCGTTGGTGTCCATCACGATCGACGCCGCACCCTGGGTGACGAACTGGTTGGCCTGCCCGAACGAGTCGAAGAAGAGGATCGAGTCCTTGATCGAGTGAAGCTTGGCGATGGCGCGGTCGATGTCCAGCGGGAAGAGCTTGTCCTTGGCGACGCCGTCAGCGAGCAGGGCGACCATGACCGCGTACTGCTCGCTGCCGGAGTACTTGGGCAGCGCGCGCCGTCCGGGGTACTTGGCAAGGTTGAAGAAGTCCTTCCAGTGCTTGGGCTGGGAGCCGCTGAAAGCGTTCTGCTTGTAGGTCATCCCCAGCGAGTAGGCATAGCCGCCGCCGCAGTAGTCGCGGTACTTGGCGGGGGTGACTGCGGTGCTGCGGTTGACCGAGCTGGGCAGCTTCTGGGCCAGCCCCTTGTCGGTCAGGGAGATGACGAACCGAGCGGTGGCGTCGAAGCTGTCGGTGGGCGGCGTGCCCGCCTTGGTTCCGGCGAGGAACTTCGCCTGCGAGAACCCCGCGGCGAAGGTGACGGGAATGCCGTACTCCTTGGTGAAGGGGTCGAAGTAGGCGGCCTGACGAGCCTTGCGGATGGCCCCACCCAGGTCCGTCCAGATCACCTCGGAGGAGGTCACCGGGAGGTGGTGGGTAAGCGCTCCGGAGGATGCCGCGCCGGAGCTGGCCGCGGGCGCCGCGCTGCCACAGGCTGCCAGGAGGTCGGCGGAGAGCAGCGCGCCGGCGGCTGCGCCCAGGGTGCCCAGGAAACGCCGCCGGCTGAGCGAGGACGCAGGAGACGGCGTGCCGCCGGGGAGCTCGATGGCCACAGCAGCCTCCTGATAGGGGTCACGACGAGTTCGGCCACCTTACAGGGGGCGATCGGGTGATGCCCGTGCTGAGTTCGCGGTCTCCTCGCTCCCGCCCCTGCCTGCCCTGGCGTCCCAGGCCCCGGCCGTGCCTGCGGCGCTGAGGGCCACCTTGCGGACCCGCGTGGTTGGGGTCTTGGGTAGCGCGTGGAGAACCGCGATGTAACGGGGGGTCATGAATGCCGGCAACCGGCCGCGCAGGTGGGCGTGCAGCTCGGCGGGGTCGAGCGTCCGTCCGGTGCGAGCGACCACGCAGAGCTTGATCTCCTCCTCGACCCCGTGCGGAGCCGGGACCCCCACAGCGGCGGCCTCCACCACGGCGGAGTGCCCCAGGGCGGCCAGCTCGACCGTGGCCGCGGGGATCATCTCGCCTCGCCGGCGAATTGCTTCGCGGAGGCGGCCGGAGAAGGAGTAGTCCCCCTCCGGATGGCGGACGAGCAGGTCCCCGGTGCGGTACCAGCCCTCCTCGTCCTGGGCCGAGCACACCGTGCCGGTCTCGTCGAGGTAGCCGGAGAAGATCACGTGCGGTGCCAGTGGGCGCATCCACAGCTCGCCCGGCTCGCCGACAGCGGCAGGCTCACCTTCGGCGGTGAGCAGGCGGGCCTCCCAGCGCACCGAGGGCGTGCCGACCCGCCCCGGCTCGCTGGGCAGGTCGCGAGGGAACATCCAGCAGGATGCGGTCTCGGTCTGGCCGTACGTCTCCAGGATTTCCACCCCGAAGCGGCGTTCGACGTCGCGCCACCGCTCCGCGGGAGCCGCGGCACCGAGAATCCGGCGCACCGGGTTGTCGTTGTCGCCGGGACGTTCGGGGCGGCGCGCCAGCACCGCCAGGATGCTGCCCACGAAGGTGAAGAGGACAGCGTCGGACTCCCGGATGCGCCGCCAGAAACGCAGCGGGTCGAACGAGGCGTCGACGACCACCCGCCCACCCCGCCACAGCGATGCGAGCACGGTCCCCTGACAGGTGACGTGAAACAGCGGCAGACAGGTGTACGCGGTTTCACCGGGCGCGGTGAGGAAGAGCTCATCGCCATAGTTGCGCGCCCAGACGGCTTCGCAGTTGCGACTCCACACCACACCTTTGGGCTCGCCGGTGGTGCCGCTGGTGTACATCAGCTTCGCCGCTGCCCCCGGGTCGGACTCATCCAGCGGCGGCGGCGACGCTGTCGAGGCGTCCTCGAGAAGCCGCTCCAGCGACAGCGCCCACGCAGGAACACGTGCCGCCGGGCCGGCCACGAGCACGTGGCGCAGCCGCGGCAGCCCGGCCCGCACCGCGTCCAGCTCGGCGAGGAGGCGCACGTCGCAGACGGCGACCTCGGTCCCGGCGTGTGCCAGGACCTCGCGGAGAGGGGCGCCCACCAGCAGGGCGTTGACCGGCATCCAGACCGCCCCCAGCTTGGCGCAGCCGAACCAGGTGGCGAGCAGCGCCACCGTGTTGGGCGCCAGCGCTGCCACCAGGTCACCCGGCTGTACGCCCAGCCCCAGCAGCAACTGGGCCATGCGGTCGGCCAGCCCGTCTGCCTCGGCGTAGGTCAGCTCCCCGTCGGGCAGGGCGATCAGCGGACGGTGCGCGTGCCGCCGCGCCTGGAGCTCCAGGACGGCGCGCAGGCTGGCGGGCGCCGGAGAGCTGGACGACATCGCGCGCTGCAGCATAGGCTGCTGCCCGTCGGGGGACGGGGCTACATCGGCACCCGCACGGGCATGATGATGCACAGGTAGTCGTCCCGTCCCACCGGTCGGATCACCCCCGGCGAGAGGGAGCCGTTGAAACTCAGCGACACCTCCTCTGAGTCGAGAACTGCGAGGGCGTCGAGCATGTATCGCGCGTTGAAGGCAATTTGCACTTCGTCGCCCTTGACGGTGGCCTCGAGCGGCGCCTCGTCATCGCCCACCTCGGCGGTCTGCGCCACCAGCGTCAGCGTATCCGGACCGATCCGAAGACGCACCGGGTTCGCCGCATCTCTGGCCAGAACTGATGCGGTCCGCGCCTCACGGAGGAGCGCTGCGGTGGGCAGCGAGACCGTGGTCGCCGACTCCCCGGGGATCACCTGAGCGTAGTTTGGGTAATTGCCCTCGATCAGCCGGGACGACACCTCGACGTCTCCGATGGTGAGGAACACCTGGTTGCGCTGGGCGGAGAGGGCGATCCTCACGACCGGTCGGTTGCTGTTGACGGCTCGGGCAACCTCCAGCAGATGGCGGGCGGGCACGATGACGCTCACCGCCTCCAATGGCTCGCCGACAACCTCGGCCTCCAGGCTCTTGACCGCGAGCCGGTGCCGGTCGGTGGCGGCGAGGGTGAGCTTGGTCCCGTCGACCTGCAGGAGCACCCCGGTGAGTACCGGCGAGGCCTCGTCGCTGCTCGCCGCCATGGCGGTCTGCGTGATGGCGCCCTGCAGTCGCAAGGCGTCGACGTCGATGGCCTGGTCACCATCACGAGCCGGGAGCGGAGGGAACTCGGCGGCGCTGATGCCGTGAATCTTGGTGCGGTGCACTCCACAGCTCACCTTGAGCACCTGGTTGGTCTCGTCGAGCTCCAGCCGGCAGGGTCCCTCGGCAAGCGATGAGACGTACTCGGTGAGCAGTCGCGCCGGCACGGTGGCCCGACCCTCGTCACCAACCTCCGCAGCTGCGGTGACCGAGATCGTGAGGTCGAGGTTCGTCGCAGTGATGCGCAGCCCACCTCCGGTGGTCTCCAGCAGGACATTGCCGAGCACTGGCAGGGTGGACCGGGGCGACACCGCCCGCGAGACCAGGGTGAGACAAGCGGCGAGGGCTGACGCGGAGACCGTGCATTTCATGAGGTTGACCCCTGGGTGACATCGCGAAATCCCCAGACAGGACTTAAAGAGCCTGGGGGGTATGGGAAACAGCAGTCGTAGTAGGACCTGGGAGTAGTGGGGACAAGGTCCCCCGTGAGATCGCAGGAGAGAGAGTGGTCCGTTGCGCTCATGTGGACAACCACCCTCGTGCATCCCCCGGCAGTCCCTCGGTCACCTCCGGGTGCCGCTTCTCCCGCGGGTATCCCTCCCTCTCCACAGGCCGCATCCCCAGCATCAATGGCGGGAGTGAAGCCGTTCGCGGATCTCGCGAAGGTCACCCTGGAGGCGAACATCCTCCTTGGCCAACTCGAAGATCTTCTCGTAGGAATGGAGGACCGTGGTGTGGTCCTTGCCCCCGAACGCAGCGCCGATCGCCGGCAGCGACGAGGCGGTGTCCTCGCGGATGATGAACATCGCCACCTGGCGGGGAAAGACGATGTGTTTGTCCCGCCGCCGTCCCTTCAGCTCATCCAGGGAGAGGCTGTAGTACTCCGCGACGGTGGTCTGAATGGTTTCCATACTGACCGGTTGCGAGCCACCGGCGGGCAGGATGTCCTTGAGGATGCGCTGCGCTGCCTCGATGGAGACCGGCTGACCGCCGATGGAGGCATGCGCCAGCACCCGGATCAGGGCTCCTTCCAGCTCCCGAATGTTCTTCTGGATCTTGTGCGCGATGAAGGAGCAGACCTCATCGGGGACCAGCCGACTGTGAGCGCCGAGCTTGCTGTGCAGGATGGCCAACCGTGTCTCGAAGTCGGGCGGTTGGATGTCAGCCATGAGGCCACCCTCGAACCGGGAGCGCAGCCGGTCCTCCAGGGTGGGGATGTCCTTCGGCGGCCGGTCACTGGACACCACGATCTGCTTCTGGATTTCGTGGAGGGCGTTGAAGGTGTGGAAGAACTCTTCCTGCGTTCTGTCCTTTCCGGCCAGGAACTGGATGTCGTCGATCAGCAGCACGTCGACAGTTCGGTAGCGGTTGCGGAAGTCCGGGGTGGCGTTGTCGCGAATGCTCGCGATCATCTCGTTCATGAACTTCTCAGAGGTGATGTACGCAACCTTCGGCGGCCGCCGGTGGCCTTCACGCACCGCATGCCCAATGGCATGCATCAGGTGGGTCTTGCCCAGGCCGACCCCGCCGTAGAGGAAGAGCGGGTTGTAGGCCTTGCCGGGCGCGTCAGCCACTGCCCGGCAGGCGGCATGGGCGAAGCGGGTGCCGCTGCCCACCACGAAGGTGCCGAAGGCGAAGTTGGGGTTCAGGCGCGCCTCGCCGGTACCGTCGGGAGCCTGGGCGGCCGGATCGCTCGCCGGGTATGGTGGCGACTCCTCCTCCAGAGGAACCGGCTCGTCCAACGGAGGTCGGGCCGCGGGGTCGACGGTGATCGTCACCTCGCAGTCCGCGGCCACCAGCCCGCTCAGGGTCTCGCGGATGGTCGGCAGGTAGCGCTCGGTGAGCCAGTCGCGGGCCAGCCGGGTCGACACACCGATGGTGAATCGGGTTCCGTCTTCGATCGACACCAGTCGGGCGTTGGCGAGCCACGTCTCGTAGCCGGGGCGGGCGAGCTGGAAGCGGAGCTCCTCCTGGGCCAGGGCCCAGATCTGCTGGGCGTCGATCGTCCCCGTCGCCACCGACCGGGACTCTTCCATCGACACCCCCTCGACACCGCCTACGTCAAACAAAGTCGCGCCGGCCGCTGCCGGACCCGGTGTGGTGACCTCCAGCTCCCTCGCGAGGGCCGGGAGGTTGTGCACACCTTGTGCACATCGGTGGACAACGGAACCACCTGCTCCGGAGGGGGAAAGGGGCGGGGACACGATGCGGCGGCGTCCCGGGCGGAGCAGGGTGGGGATTCTAGCAACGCCAGGCGCCGGGACAAGCCGGTGCGGTCGCAACCGCGGCGCAGGCCGCAGCGCGGTGCCACGGCGAGCGCTGCGGCTATACTCGGTCTCTCTGCCCGGTCCGGGCGAGGCGTCGCGATCACGCCCCTGGACACATTCTGATATCCGGAGTGCCCTCGCCGTGAAGCGGACGTACCAGCCCAAGAAGAAGTATCGGCGCAAGACGCACGGTTTCCGGATCCGGATGTCCACCCCGGGCGGTCGCGCCGTCCTGCGGGCCCGGCGACGGAAGGGCCGCAAGCGGCTGACCCCGGCGCCCGTCCGGTATTGAGCAGCCGGCACCGCCTGACGGCCAGACGTCAGTTCGCGGCGGTGCTGGCCGGGCGCACCGCAGCCCGCAGCGGCCACGTCAAGATTTCCGTCGCGGCCAATGGCGGCCTGCCGATGCGGGCGGGGTTCGCGCTCCGCGGGATACGAACGGCCGTGCTGCGGAACCGGCTCCGCCGACGCCTGCGCGCCGTTGTTGGCGAGCGAGCGCCCCTCTGCGACGGGGTGGACGTGGTGGTCGCCGCTGGAGCGGAGGCTGCCGGACAGTCCTTCGGCGAGTTGAGCGCTGACGTCGTCAGCTGCCTCGACCGGTTGGTACCCATCGCCCTGAGCCGTCCCCAGCCTTCGCCGCCTGCCCGCCGCGGTTCCCGGGCGCAGAATGAGATGCCGGCAGTACCGGCAGCCCCATGACCAAAGTCTCCCTTCTCTTCATCCGCCTGTACCAGCGCAGCGTCGGCCGCTTCTTCGCGCTGATGAGCTCGTGCCGGTACGAGCCCTCCTGCTCCCATTACGGGTACGAGGCCATTCAGCGTTTCGGCGCCTTCCGCGGCTGGCGGCTTGCCCTGGGTAGGATCGGTCGCTGCCAGCCGTTCGGGGGCCACGGGTACGACCCGGTGCCCGACCGCTGGATGAGTCGCCAGGAGCTGCGTGAGACTCGTCGGGCCCGGCAGGCCACCGGTGGCGGAGGACTCGCGTGAACGCCCTCTCCAACATTTACGGCTTCCTCTCGCCACCGATTCGTTTCGCCCTCGTCCACCTGGCCACGATGTTCGATGGGTTCGCGCCCGCCAAGGCGATCGGTTCCTTCGGGCTGGCGATCATCGCGGTCACCCTGGCAATCCGGATCCTGCTGATCCCGGTGTACCGCTGGCAGCTGCGCACCATGTCGCGCACGCAGAACCAGCAGCGGGTCCTGGCCAAGCCCACCAAGGAGTTGCGCGCCAAGTACAAGGGTCAGCCCACCAAGGTGACCGAGGAGCTGAACAAGATGTATGCCGAGCTCGGCATACATCCCCTGGCCAACCTCGGCGGCTGCCTGCCGGTCCTGGTGCAGCTGCCGATCCTCGGCGGCCTCTATATCGGCATCCGGGCGGCCGCAGCGGAGTACCACGGCGAGCACAGCTTCCTCTTCATCCATGACGTGAGCCGCAGTGCGCTCGCCGAGTGCTGCCAGGGCCGCGCCGGAGGAATTGTCAACGACATTCTTGGTCTGGTCGGTCACCCGGCGGTGCTGGTCATCCCGGTGATTGCCGCCGCGCTGAGTTTCGTCCAGTCGAAGCTGATGATGCGGCCGCCGTCGCCCAACCTCAGCGACCAGGAGCGCGCCGCGCTCCAGGTGACCCAGCGCACCGCCTACTTCTTCCCCGTGCTCTACCTGTTTTTCAGCGTCTCGCTGCAGCAGGGTCTGCCGATCTACTGGGTGACCCAGTCGCTGTTCATGATCGTTCAGCTCTACATCAGTCCCCTCCGCGAGAGCGTCAACGTCGGCGGCAAGGCGGTGGGCGACTACCTGCCCGACCGCTACATCGCCAAGGGTGGCGCGATCATCGACCGGCCCGAGCCGCTGAGCACCGACGGGGCCCATCAACCCGCCCCGTCCGGCGTGTACGGCCACGAACGCACCGGGTCGTTTGGATACGTCTTCGATGGCCTGACCCCGGGTGGCTGGTACAGCCTGCGCCTGCATTTCGCGGAGTCCGAGGTGAGTGAGCCGGGTCAGCGCGTCTTCAACGTCACCGTGCACCGCCGGCCGGCGCTGCGCGACCTCGACGTGGTCGCCCGTGCCGGGGGCAGGGACCGGCTGCTGATCGAGTCGGTGCTGACTCAGGCCGGCGCCGATGGCGCCATCGACCTGCGCTTCGTGCCGGTTCGCGGCCAGGCCACCCTGCGCGCCCTCGACCTCACCCGGCACCGGCTCAAGCCGCGCGACCTGAGCGCAGGGATCGCAGCCGACGGGGTGCGCAGCGCGGGGCCCGACCTGGCCCCGGCTTCCGCCGGGCTGCAGGACGAACCCGATCGGCTCACCAACGCCGATGGCGGCGCGGTGCGCTCGGCGGCTCGCAACGGCAGCCGGCGCGGTGAGGGCATCGGCCGCAGCAACGCCAATGGCAATGGGCAACACCGTCCCGCCGCAACCGGAGGCCCCCTGGCTGGCGACGATGGCCCACTCGGCGGCGTCAAAGGAAACGGGGACGGCGGCGTGGCCGCGGTGGCCGCACCGCCCCGGCCAGCCGGCGCCCCGCAACCGCGCCGCGCCGGCCATAAGAGTGGCAAGCGCAAGCGCCGCTGAGCCAGACGCGTGCACCAGTCGCGGTGGCTCTCCGCCACCGCCAGGATGGAGAGAGAGTGAGCGAGACGAGTGTCGAGACAGCGGCGGTGGCCGAACCCGTGCAAGTCGTGGAGCGACGCGGTGGGAGCGTGGAAGAGGCCATTCAGGCGGCCCTTGCCGAGCTCGGCATCGACCGCGACGACGCCGAGATCGAAGTGCTCAGCAGCGGCTCCCGTGCCGTGCCTGGTGAGACGGTCTCCGGAGCCGAGGCACGGGTTCGGGTCCAGCCGCTCGACGAGCACACTCGCAGGGGGCGCAACCTGCTGAGCGAACTGCTTCAGCGCATGGAACTTCCCGCGCGGGTCAGCGTGCGGCGCGCCGACCCCGTGCCCGACGGCGGCCGGCCTCCGGCGATCCTCGACGTCAGCGGTGAGGATCTCGGGCTGCTGATCGGCTGGCGTGGCGAAACCCTGCGCGCGTTGCAGACCGTGGTCAATCTGATGCTCGGCGAAGACGAGGTGGAGGGCCGCCGGCTGATCATCGACGTGGAGCGCTACCGGGCTCGACGCGAGGACCAGGTGCGCGAGCTGGCGGTACGCCTGGCCCACCGGGTGAAGCGAACCGGTGAGAAGTACACGATGGACGCAATGCAACCGTACGAGCGTCGCGTGGTGCACCTCGCCCTGGCCGCCGACGAGGGGGTGCGTACCGAGAGCCACGGCAAGGACAGTGAGCGCCGGATCGTGATCACTCCCACCGGGCCGGCGCGACCCGAGCTGGCCGACGAGGGCGAGCGGGGGCGGTTCGGCGCCGGCGGAGGCGACCGCGGTCGCCGCGGCCCGCGCGGCCGCTAGTGGCCCTCGCCACTGCGCAGCCGACCTACCGACTGACCCGCACCCCGGGCGGAGCTCGGGTCATCGTCGCGCCCATGCGGGAGCGCGCCTCGGTGTCGCTGTCGCTGATGGTGGCGGCCGGGTCGCGTCATGAGCCCGCCGAGCGGGCCGGCATCGCCCATTTCCTCGAGCACATCGTGTTCAAGGGCGGCCATCGGTATCCCAGCGCACGGCTGGTGAGTGAGGCGGTCGAGAGCGTCGGCGGTTCCCTGAATGCGGCCACGGACGAGGAGACAACCACCTTCTGGGCCAAGGTGCCCGAGGCGCACCTCCAGTTGGCCGCGGGCGTGCTCGCTGACATCGTCTTCTCGCCCGTGCTCGAGGAGGCTGAGGTTGTCAAGGAACGAGGCGTGGTCATCGAGGAGCTGCGCATGTACCGCGACAGCCCGTCTGACCACGTCAACACACTGTTCGACGAGGTGATGTGGCCAGGCCACGCGTTCGGGCGGGATGTCGCCGGCACCGAGGCCACGGTTGCCACCTTCACCGCCGCAGACTGCCGCGACTTCCTGCGCCAGGGATATGGCGCGCGCAACCTGGTGGTCAGCATCGCCGGGGCCGTCGATGAGAACCAGGCGGCCGCCGCGGTGGCGGAGATGCTCGACACCGCATGGGGAGATGGCGGCCGGCCCGACCCGGGGCCGGTTCCCGCGGCCGCAGCCGCCGAGCGGCTGCGCTTCGAGGGCCGCCGCACCCAGCAGGTCAACCTGATGCTCGGCTGTCGCGCCGGCGGTTATGCCGATGACGACCGCTACGCGGTGGATGTGCTCAACACAGTCCTCGGCGAGGGGATGGCCAGCCGGCTCTTCCTCGAAGTGCGCGAACGGCTGTGTCTGGCCTACGAGGTTCATTCCTTTGCCATCAAGCACTCCGACACCGGGGCACTCGCGATCTTCGTGGGGTGCGAGCCGAAGCGGGTCGAGGCCGCCGTGGTCGCCGTGCGCTCCGAACTGCAGCGGCTGGTCCGCGAGCCGGTGGCGGACGACGAACTGCGCCGCGCCCAGGCGGCGATGACCGGGCGTCTGTCGCTGCAGTTGGAGAGCACCAGCGCGCTGGCGTCATACCTTGGCGAGCAGGAGTTGCTCACCGACGAGATCCTCACCCCCGAGGAGGTGGCGCGCCGCATTGACGCGGTCACCGCTGCCGACCTGCAACGCGTTGCCAGGCGGCTTTGTGCCGATGGGCTGCGCGCCGCCGCCATCGGGCCGCTGCGCCGTCCGGAGCGCCTCATCGCGCTCCTCGGTGAGCCGCTCCTCTGACTACTGCCGCGTCACCGCCAGGAGAGCCATGTCCCGTACCGTGCAACGCACCCTCGTCCTGATCAAGCCCGACGGCGTCCAGCGCGGACTGGTCGGCGAGATCGTCGGCCGCTTCGAGCGCCGCGGGCTGCACCTCGTTGGCATGAAGCTGATGATGGTCAGCGAGGAGCTGGCCGGACGACATTACGGGGAACATCGCGAACGCCCCTTCTTTGCCGGGCTGGTCGCCTTCATCACCTCCTCACCGGTGGTGGCCATGGCCTGGGAGGGTCCGGACGCGGTCAGCCAGGTGCGGTCGATGATGGGGGCCACCAACCCCGCCCAGTCGGCACCGGGCACCATCCGGGGTGATCTCGCCGTTGAGATCGGGATGAACGTCGTCCACGGCAGTGACTCGGCCGAGCGCGGCGAGCAGGAGGTCGGTCTCTTCTTCGCGCCGGGTGAGCTGCTCACGTGGAGCGCGTCGGTCCAGCCCTGGCTGACCGAGGAGTAGCTCCGGGTCAGCCGTCCACCAGCAGGCCCCGGACCGGTCCGAGCAGCCGCTTGGCGCGCAACGAAACCGCGGGAAGACGCATCAGCCGGTGGGTCAGTGGCTCGCCGTCGGTCCGTCGGCGGAGCTGCTCATCGGCGGTGGGGCGCCACACCCGGTCGATCAGCTCGACGGGGTCACCGCGCACCTCGGCGAGGGGCAGGGCGAGATGCTCCGCCCACAGCCGGTGCCGCGTGGTTCGCACCAGCTCGGCGTCCTGGGTGACCACGTTCACCTCTGTGTCGTTGAACAGGGAGTGCTCGTTGAGGTTTGCCGACCCCACGGTCATCCAGGCGTCATCGATAATGCCGACCTTGGCATGAACATACAGCGGCTCCGAAGTGTCGCCCATCTGACAGTTGATGGTGGTGGCGAGCAGGCGCCCGGGCCCCGCGTCCGCCTCCACGAGGCAGCCGAGCTGGCCGCGCGTGGTGTCGGCGCCGTTGTTTGGCTTGGCGGGGAGGAGCAGGAGCACCCGGAAGTCCTCGCCGGGCGGTCGGCGCAGCTTGTCGGCGAGCACCGCCACCACCTCGGGCGACCAGAGGAACTGGTTCTCGAGGTAGACGAAGCGCTGCGCCGAGCGGAGCGCGCGCAGGTACACCTCGAGGATCTGGAAGTCGCCGCGTGGCGAGAACCTGTACACCCGTTCGGGGAGGGTGCGCACCAGCTGGAGCTCCACCTCCCCGGCCGGCTGGGGCACGCTGGGCGCCTCCATCGGGTCACCGGTCACCTCCTGCCACCTCCGTCCGAAATGAGCGGCGACGTCGGCAACGATCGGACCGCGCAGGCGGGTGGCCACGTCGTGCCAGCCGATCGCGCCGCGCGGAGAATGCTCACTGGTGTCCCAGCGGTCCCCATCCAGTGAGGTGAGGTCGATGCCACCGACGAAGGCCAGGCCACCGTCGACGATCACAAGCTTCTCGTGATGGCAGTGCATGGTTCGCTCGCGCGAGTCAAGAGCGCAGCGGATCCGGCTGCCCTGAACCAGCTCGTCACGCACAGCGCGGACGTCGTCCCGGGTGGGCTTGAAGGCGGGAAGCGGCGGCCCGGCCCAGAGCAGCACCCTGACGTCGATGCGCTCGGCGAGGTCTGCGAGCAACGCCCGGAGGGTCGAATCCTTGTCGTGTTCCAGGCGGAAGCCGGGGGTGATGTGCCAGCCGGCGATGTGCACGGACTGGCGGGCGCTGCGCAGTGCGGCGGCAATCGCGCCCAGCGCCTCCTGGCCGTCGATGAGCACCTCGATGGCATTGCCCGGCCGGGGTGGAGGCGCCGAAGCCGCCCACAGCCCGGTCTCGGGACGGGCATCGAGCACCTCCCCCTGACCGAGACGGGTCAGCCGCCGTCGATGGTGGTCGGTGACCGCGCGCTCCAGTCCATCGCCGAGCCGACCGTCCACGGCGCTGACCAGGCTGCGGCCGCGTTGCCGGAGGGTCTGCCGCGGGTTATCGCCTGACATCGGCGCAACGGTAACGGAGCGTTGCGGGGCCCGGCTCAGGCGGCCCGACCCCGGCGGCGGCGCACCAGCCGAGCCACGGCACGCGGGCGCAACAGCATCGCCGGGAGCAGGGCCGCCGCGGGCTGCACCGGGGAGGCGACCAGGCTGGGCCCCGTTCCCAGGCCGCCGAGATGATCGAGCGGATAGAGCCGGAACCACGCCTTGGCGATGATGTTCTCGCGGGGGATCAAACCGATCAGGCGCGAGTCACTGGACCGGTTACGGTTGTCACCCATGACGAAGTAGCGGTCTTTGGGGATGGTCAGCGGGGTTGCCTTGCCCTGGCTGTAGCGACCATCGGCGAGGCAGCAGAAGTTGTAGTCGACCCACGGTTCCGGTAGGTAGGGCTCGACCACCTTCTGCCAGGGACCAACGCCGCCCGGCTTGAGGAACACCGCCGTCGTTGCCGGCCCTGGTTGGTTGGGGTCGACGTAGGAGCCGTCGATTTCGATGGTGTCACCGGGCACCGCGATGATCCGCTTGATGAAGTCGCGGGTCTCGGCCACCTGCGGCGGCTTGAGCACGATGACGTCGCCGCGCTCGGGATCATGAAAGTGGTAGCTGAACTTCACCCCAAGCAGAAGGTCGTGGTTCTGCAGCGTGGGCACCATGCTCTCACCGTCGACGCGGACGGTCTGGAACGCGAAGGAGATGCCCACGTACAGCACCAGGGCGATGAGCACCACCTCGAGGACGTCGCGGACCAGGGTCCGCCGACGCCGCTGGCGGGACACGGGAGTGGGCTCGGCCGACGTCACTCGCAGGAGTATAGGGACGGTCCCCGGCCACTCCCGGTGCGGGCTCTATGGCACAAGGGGTCAGGGGTCGGCCGTCGCCGCATGTGCCCGCCAGAACCCCTCCGTCGTCCTCCTGCCACAATGGCGCCCCGCGCCTCGCGCGCGCGCCACTCGTCCAACCGGAGGTCCAGATGGCACTGCTGACGCAGTCACCGTACAAGGCCAGAACATTCGACCTGCATGGCCTGCAGGGCATCTCGGACAACACCCTGGAGGTCCACTTCGGACTTTATGCCGGGTATGTCAAAAACACAAACCTG
>JBHEMT010000148.1:0-10091 GCA_046262435.1 Candidatus Dormibacteria bacterium
CGGGACCCGCGCCTCGCCGCGCACGATCCGTTCGGCTTCGAACTTGGTCTTGAAGTAGGGGTGATCGAGCTCCTGCCCCTCGTCGAACATCTCCTCGGTGAAGCGCCCCCGGAAGCGTCCGGCCACCGCGATCGAGCTGACATGGTTGAGGCACGCCGCTTCCAGGGCGTTGGCCATCGCCACCGCGTTACGGGTGCCCTCGACGTTGGCCCGCTCGGTGGCCTCGGCGCTGGCGGTCAGGTCATAGACCGCCGCCAGATGAAAGACCGTGGCACCGCGCAACCGCTGCAGCTCCGCCGCGTCGAGCCCGCAGGTCGGCTCGGTGATGTCGCCGCTCACCGCTCGGAGCCGCCGACCGTCAGGGTCGAGCCGTTCGCGGAGCGCCGCAAAGCGATGGGTGGACCCCGGCCGCACCAGAACGCTGACCGCCCCGTCACGCTTGAGCAGCAGGGGCAGCAGGTGCCGGCCGATGAACCCGGTGGCGCCGGTGACGACGTACTCCACGGCTGGCTCCCCTCCCCACAACACCACGGGCCCCGCTGTTCAGTCCCGCGAGGATAGAGCCCGGCGCGACGGCGTGGTCAGATTCGCCCGCTTGCCGCCGCAGAGCGCCGGCCAGCCAACTCCTGGGCGTGATCGGTGTCCGAGGTGCTCGGCGCCCCCAGCGTTCGCGGGCGGCAAACGGGGCAGAATGGCAACATTGACATGCACGTCAACCTGTGGGACAGCCCCCCTGAACCATTTGCCGACAATCTGCCGAGGTACCGAGAACCATGCCCGAAGCCGTGATCGTCGCCGCCGGCCGGACCCCGATCGGCCGGGCCATGAAGGGCTCGCTGACCCAGTGGCGTCCCGACGACCTCGGTGCCCACATCGTTGACAAGGTCCTGGCCACTGTTCCCGAACTCGACCGCTCCACCATCGAGGACCTGATCTGCGGCTGCGGCCTCCCCGGCGGCGAACAGGGCTTCAACCTGGGCCGGGCGATTGCCCTCCTCTCCAGGCTGGACGTCCCCGGGACCACCATCACCCGCTACTGCTCCTCATCGCTGCAGACCACCCGGATGGCGGCCCACGCCATCAGAGCCGGTGAGGGGGACGTCTTCCTCTCGGTGGGCGTGGAGACCGTCAGCCGCTACCTCAACGGTGTCAGCGACATGCCCCAGAACCAGAACCCGAAGCTGCAGCCGGGCAACGCCGAGGGGTACCCGGACATCTACATCGCCATGGGGCTGACCGCCGAGAACGTCGCCCGGCGCGAGGAGATCAGTCGCGAGGAGATGGACCAGTTCGCCCTGCAGAGCCAGCAGCGTGCGGTGGCGGCCCAGGAGAGCGGCTTCTTCGCCCACGAGATCATCCCGGTGCCCCTCGGCGACGGCGCGGAGATGACCAGGGACGACGGTCCCCGCGCCGACACCTCGCTGGAGAAACTGGCCTCGCTGAAGCCGGTCTTTCGCGACGACGGCAGCGTCACCGCCGGCAACGCCTGTCCCCTCAACGACGGCGCCGCCGCCGTGGTGGTGATGAGCGACGCCCGGGCCCGTGAACTGGGGCTGAGCCCGCTTGCTCGGATCGTCAGCACCGGGCTCACCGCCCTCGAGCCGGAGTACATGGGCCTGGGCCCGATCGGAGCGTCGCGGCAGGCATTGCAGCGCGCCGGCATGACCATCGACGACATCGACGTGGTCGAGATCAACGAGGCCTTCGCTGCCCAGGTGATCCCCTCCGCCCGAGCGCTCGGCGTTGACCCGTTCAGTGACAAGCTCAACCCCCACGGCGGCGCGATAGCCCTCGGCCACCCCTTCGGCATGACCGGGGCACGCATCCTCTGCACCCTGCTCAACGACCTGCGCGAGCGCGGCCAGACGGTCGGCCTGGAGACCATGTGCGTGGGTGGCGGCATGGGCATGGCGATGATCGTCGAGCGGCTCAGCTAGCACCTCGTCCCGCAGCGTCTCCACGACTCGTGGAGCCGCCGGCCGGACAGGGTCCCGCCTAGGGGCGTCGGTGGACGTCCCGGGCCGTCGCCTGGTCGCGGGGCCGGATCACGATCTCATCGATATCCACGTGGTCCGGCCGGGTGACGGCAAAGGCGATCACCTCCGCGATGTCAGCGGCCACCAGCGGCGTCATCCCCGCGTACACGGCCTCGGCCTTGGCCGGCTCGCCGAGGCGGACCATGCTGAACTCGGTGTTGACCATTCCGGGTGCCACCTCGGTCACCCGGACCGGCCGGCCGAGCAGCTCCACCCGCAGGGTCCTGGTCAGCGCCCGGACCGCGTGCTTGGCCGCCGTGTACCCCCCGCCGCCGGGGTAGGTCTCGAATCCGGCGATCGAGCCGACGTTGACCACATGACCGTTGCCCGAGGCCTCCAGCCTGGGGAGCAGGGCGATGGTCATCCGAAGCAGCCCCATGACGTTGGTCTCCCACATGGCGGCGTAGCGGTCGAGGTCGGCGTGTTCCACCGGGTCCACCCCGAGCGCACCGCCGGCGTTGTTGACCAGCACGTCGCAGCGCTCCACCTTGGCCACCAGAGCATCGACGCTCGTCTGGCTGGTGACGTCGAGCAGCTCCCAGCGACAGCCGGTGCGCGCGGCGAGCTCGCGCAGCCGATCCTCGCGGCGGGCGGCCGCGACCACGGTGAAACCTGCGCCGGCGAGCGCCTCGACGGTGGCCGCACCGATGCCAGCGCTCGCCCCGGTGACCAGGGCCACCCGACCTGCCGCGCTCAGCGGGCGCTCCCCTCTCCGGTCTCGACCGGCCGTTTCGGGTCGGTGATCCAGTCCGACCACGACCCGATGTAGAGGGCGGCTGGGATCCCCGCGACTCTGAGGGCGAGAACCTCGTGGGCGGCGGTCACTCCCGATCCGCAGTAGGCCCCGACCGGCGGCGGCTCCTCAGCCGCCGAGATGCCGGCCGCCTGGAAGCGCCGGCGCAGGTCCACCGGGTCGCGGAAGCAGCCCCGCTCGTCGACGTTGTCGGCGGTGGGCGCGCTTCGGGCTCCGGGGATGTGACCGGCAACCGGGTCAACCGGTTCGGCCTCTCCGGTGAAACGGGCGGGCGCACGCGCGTCGAGGAGCACACCGTCACGGGCGAGACGTGCTGCGGCCTCGGCGTCGAGCAGGGGCAGCCGGCCGGGTCGGGGAGCGAAATCGCCCTCCCCGGGGACGCCGGGGTCCGTGCTCAGGGCATACCCGGCATCGACCCAGGCACGGAGGCCGCCGTCAAGTACCCGAACGTCGGGGTGGCCGAAATAGCCGAGCAGCCACCAGGCGCGGGCAGCAGCGGTGGAGTCGGCAGCGTCGTAGACGACCACCGGGCGGTCGTGGCAGACCCCGTGCGCACGCATCGCCGCACCAAAGGTGGCGGCGTCGGGGAGCGGATGCCGGCCGCGGCCTGGCGGCCCGGCCAGCTCGCGGTCGAGGTCCACGAAGGTGGCGGCGGGAATGTGCCCGCGACGGTACTCGTCGATGCCGGGGGGGCCGCCGAGCCGCCAGCGCACGTCGAGAAGGCCGGGTGGGCGATCCCCGGCGAGGAGCTCCCGCAGGGCCCCGGGATGGATGAGAGGAGTGGTCGTCACGCTGCCTTCCTGAGTTTGTGAAACCGTTGCGGGGCCGCCCCCGTTGACCTGGCGATGGGCCCGTTCCCCGCCAGAACGGCGGGGCGAACAATGGTACGGTTCTGCTGTGAGGTTTCCTTCGCGCGGCCTGGGGCTGCTCGCTGCGACAGCGGCCGCAGGCCTCTCCCTGGCGGCGTGCGGAGCGCCCTCAGGCGGGTCGGCTGGATCCACCGCGGGCGGTCACGCGGCGGCCACGGCCACGCCGCCGGCCGCAGCCGACTTGACCGTGTCCCCACCCGACCACGCCACCGGGGTCCGGCTTGACGCGCCGGTGACCATCCAGGCAGTCAGCGGCACCCTCGACACCGTGGTGGTCCACGAAAAGGGCAACGACGCCCCCGTTGCCGGCGCCGTGGACGCCGCCAACCGCGTATGGAAGGCCGCCGACGCACTCGATCCAAGCACCACCTACACCATCGCGGCAACGGCGCGAGGCGCCGGAGGCGACACCGCCAGCACCCGGACCAGCTTCACCACCCTGCGGGCCCGGCGGCTGCTCACCGCGGCGAGCCCCAACGACGGCGACGTGGTCGGGGTGGGGATGCCGATGGTCCTGCGCTTCAACACCTCGATTCCCGCGGAGCGGCAGGCCGACCTGGTCAGCCGCCTCCATGTCACCGCCACGCCGCCGGTGAACGGCGCATGGCACTGGTTCGCTCCCGACGAGGTGCACTTCCGCCCCGAGGTGTACTGGCCCTCAGGCACCAAGGTGCACATGGACGCCACCTTCCGCGGTCTCGAGGGCGGCAACGGCTACTGGGGCGAGAACAACTGGACGATGGACTTCACCATCGGCGAGAAGCACATCTCCTACTTCGACGCCGCCACCCACATGATGACCGTGACCGCCAACGACAAACAGGTCTACAGCTGGCCGATCAGCGCGGGCCGACCCAAGAACCCCACCATCAGCGGCACCCTGATCGTCCGCTACAAGCAGCAGGACGTGCTCATGGACTCGCTCAGTATCGGCATCCCGCGCACGGCTCCCGACGGCTACTACGAGCACGTTTTCTGGGATACCGCCATCTCGACCAACGGCTTCTTCGTCCACGCCGCACCCTGGGATGTGGGGATCCAGGGTTTTGCCAACGTCTCTCATGGCTGCGTCAACCTCTCGCCGGACCGGGCCCAGACCTTCTACAACTTCAGCCGGCCCGGGGACGTCGTCATCGGCTCCAACACGGGGAGGGTCGCCGACGCCGGTGACGGGGAGGGCGATTGGCAGATTCCGTTCGCACAGTTCGCCAACTCCGGTGGCACGGTGGTCCAGCCCAGCTCAGCGGCGGGCGGCGCGTAGGCCGTCGCCCGGCTCACGCGGCCGATGTCCGCGGTGGTGACAGCGCCCGCAGGCTCGCGCTGCGCTCTTCCGACAGGGTGCGCGGCCGCGCTGCCCTGGCATGTGCCGACTCGAGCCGGGATCGGCGGCGGCACCAGTCGTGCTCCCAGCCGCCCCGGGGCGCACCGCGCAGTCGCCCCACCACAAGCTGTGGCATGGCGGCGAGGCTGGCCTCAGCGCGCGAGCAGACCGCCAGCGCCTCGTCGAGCCTCCCCTCACGCTGCAGCGCAATCGCCAGCGCCCGCGCAGCGCGAAGGTCGCGAGCGTCCGCATCGACCAGCCGGGTGTAGACCTCCACCGCCTCCGCGGTTCGCGCACGGCTGAGCAGGCGTCCGAGGCGATGACCGGCATCACGGCGGCGCGGGTTGGCCCCGGCGTCGAAACAGGCACGGTAGTGGAGCTCCGCGGCCTCCCTGACCCCCCGGGTGGAATGGTGCACGCCGAGGTGGTAGCGGTCGGCGGCCTCGACTGGCATCACCAGGTGCCCCTCCACGTGCGCGGCCATCCGGGCGCCCAGCACCGCAGTGGCGCACAGGTCCAGCTCGTTGTGTCGCACCACCCCGGCAAGCACCTCACTGGCGCCTCCCCGCAGCCACGCGTTGTAGCGCCCCGGAGCCTCGTAACCGGGCACATCGTCCTCGCGGATCATGCCGAGCAACCCCACCTCGACCTGGCGCAGGGTGCAGCCGCCCAGACGATCGCGGAAAAGCCGGCGCACCGGCGGCAGCAGATCGCTGTGGAGGCGCTCGTCGAGGGCGTGGCGCGGGAGGCGGTTGATCACCAGCCTCGCGCCGAGCATGGGGATGTCGAACGTCCGGCCGTTGTAGGTGAGCAGAAGCCGCGAACCGCCGACCCGGGCGAGCAG
Organism: Candidatus Dormibacteria bacterium; assembly: GCA_046262435.1. Taxonomy (GTDB): domain Bacteria; phylum Chloroflexota; class Dormibacteria; order Aeolococcales; family Aeolococcaceae; genus JBHEMT01. Next base: position 5,825 of record JBHEMT010000148.1, read on the forward strand.
CGCAGTAAGCATCGCGGCCTCCTCGCCGGGGTCGGCGACCAGCAGCTGCTCGACGTCGAGGTGGGTACCGTGGGGGACGCCGAGACCGACCAGGAAGGCGAGCACCCCGCTGCCGCGCAGGCCCATCGACTCGATGTCGAGCACGACCACCGAGCTGTCCGGCCACCCCCCCGCTGCATCGACCGGCGCTCCGCGGCGGCAGCCGAGGGCCACCAGCTGGCGGGGCAGCACCGGGGGCACCGCTCCGGCGCGCTCCAAAAAGGGGCCAAGGTCCACACGCACCCGGCGTACCCACGCGGTGCCCTCCGCGGTGGCCTCGGCTTCGAAGCCGAGCCTGCCCGGCTCGGGTACCCGACGCGCCGGGTGGGCGGCCGGCCGGCGCGCCACCAGGCCGTTTCCGGGCATCCCCCCGAGCGCCGCCATACGCTCGCGCAGGGCGGCCAGAGTGGCCACCCGGTCCGGCGAAGCTGGCCATGACGGCGCGGCGCTCACGGCGTCACCCGCCGGCGGCGAGCTCAAGCAGGTGACGGGTCGCCGCCCGCGCGTCCACCCCGGCCATGCCGGGGCCGACACACGAAGGGCAACCGGCGAGGCACCCGCAGTCCGCCACCAGGCGGGTGGCGGCGAGCACCAGCTCATCGCGGCGGGCATGGCAGCGCTCGGTGAGGCCGATGCCGCCCGGGGTGCTGTCATACAGGTACGCGGTCGGGCTCCCCGAGCCGCTCCCCGGCAGCGGATCGGTCGCCTTGGGCCGCCACCCGGCGGCGTACTCGTCGCCGTCGCCGCCGGCCGGACGGCCCAGCGATGCCGGAGCCCCAATCGAGCCAGGGGTCGACGCGCCACGCAGCTCGGCGTGGGTCCCGAGGTCACGCGGATCGCACATGCAGAGGAGGCAGGCAGCCTGATGGAGTGCGGCGACCAGGCCGTGCAGTCCGGTCTCGAGCTCCGCCCGGCTCAGGCCGGCGAGCGCCGCCGGGGCGAACGCCTGCCAGTAGGCCACGGTGTGGATGTCCTGCTCGGGCAGGGTGATCGGACCGGCGCCCACCGTCTCGTGGGTGAGAAAACGCACCTTCTTGTAGAGGGTGGCCAGCCGGCTCACGCGCACCTCGCCGAAGCTGTGTCCGCACGCCCCACCGTCCGGCCCCGCGTAGCGCTCCAGCACCACCACGCTGTGCCGGGTTTCCGCGGTCGTGTAGTGGTCCACCTCGATGGGGTGCACGTACGCCCGCTTCTCCTCCCAGTCGAGCCGCTCGACATGAAACTGGGCGCCCTCGTGCAGGTAGATGGCGTCGTCATGGACGAGGACCGGGGCGGAGAACTGGTCCACCTCGCCGATCACCCGTCCGTGGCTGCCCGGGCGGCCCCCGCCGCTCCCAGCCCACGGCCCGTGGGGGCCCTGCCCGGGCCCGTCGCCCGCGGTGCTGGTGTCGATGATCACCACGTTGGTGGCGCACGCCCGCCGCAGCGAGATGGCCTCGGCGGGAAAGGCGTCCGCGGACCAGTGATAGCGGGTGCCCGAGCGGTGGACCAGTCCGTCCTCAGCGAAACACTCCAGCAGGGCCCCGACCTCGGCGGTCCCGAATCGCTCGCCGCGCTCGAACGCCAGCTCGAATGCGGCGGCCTGGAGGTGGCCGCTGAGCACCAGCAGGTTGTCGGGGTTGACCAGCGCCTCTTCGGGTGGCCGCTCCAGCAGGTACTCGGGGTGGCGGATCAGAAACTGGTCGATGGGACTGTCGGTGGCGATGAAGACCCCCAGGGAGGCGGTGTCGCGACGGCCGGCGCGGCCGAGCTGCTGCCATGCGCTGGCCACGCTGCCGGGGTAGCCCACCAGGACCGCGGCGTCCAGGTTGCCGATGTCGATTCCGAGCTCCAGAGCGTTGGTGCTGACCACCGCGCGCACCGTGCCGTCGCGAAGTCCGGCTTCGATGGCGCGCCGCTGGAGGGGCAGGTAGCCACCGCGGTAACCGCGTACCGGCCCCGGCGCCCCTGGGTGCGCCGCCGGATGGAGCCGCTGCAGATAGGTGAGCAGGACCTCGACGCTGGAGCGGCTGCGGGTGAAGGCGATGGTCTGCAGCCGGCGGCGGAGCAGCGCGTCGGTGAGCCGGCGCGCCTCGAGCGTGGCCGAGCGGCGCACACCGAGCGACTGGTTGACCAACGGAGGGTTCCAGAACCAGATGCGCCGGGCGGCTCGCGGGGCGCCGTTGGCATCGATACACCGCACCGGTCGCTCGATCAGCTGCTCCGCCAGCCGGCGCGGGTTGGCGATGGTGGCCGAGCAGGCGATCACCGTCGGCGCGCTGCCGTAGAACGCGCACAGCCGCAGCAGGCGGCGGAGCACGTTGGCGAGGTGCGACCCGAAGACGCCGCGATAGGCGTGCAGCTCGTCGATCACCACGAAGCGCAGCTGTTGAAACAGGCGTACCCAGGAGGTGTGATGGGGCAGCACCCCGCTGTGGAGCATGTCCGGATTGGTCACGACGATATGGCCGGCCTGCCGGACTGCCTGGCGCAGCCCCGATGGGGTGTCACCGTCGTAGGCGGCGGCACGCAGGGTGCCGGGCAGGTGGGCGGCGATATCACCGAGCCCGGTGAGCTGGTCCTGAGCCAACGCCTTGGTGGGAAACAGCCACAGCGAGCGCGCCTCGGGGTCCCGCAGCCAGGCGTCAAGCACGGGGAGCACGTAGCAGAGCGATTTCCCTGAGGCCGTGGGTGTGACCACCACCACGTTCTCGCCCGCCTGCGCAGCGATGATCGCCTCGGCCTGGTGGGTGTACGGCGCCTCGACGCCCCGGCGGCGCATGGCGGCGACCAGCGCTGGATGAAGCACGTCCGGCCAGGCGGCGTGTCGGGCCGCAACGGCGGGGAGCACGACCTCCCTGGAGATGCGCTCGCCAACCCAGCTCTCGGCGCGCAGGCTGTCGAGGGCGTGGGCCACGGGGTCGCCGGTGACGGCGCCGGGAGTAGCTGAGAGGACCATGAGTGGGCCGCAGCCTACCGAACATCCGTTCGATGCGCAACCGAGCAGGCGCACGGCGAGATGCCGACGCCGGTGCGGGGCCGCCAAAGGGCGAGCCGACGGGCCACCCTGGCTATGCTGGCGACTCGAGCCCACCCATCCGCACGGAGACTGCGATGGCCAACCCCATATCACCGCCCCCGGCGACGGCCAGCTTTCACGACAAGATGGCCTACTACCGCTCGCAGCACACCACGACCGGCATCCGCGCAACGCATTTGGTCGGGATTCCCACGGTGGCGGCCTCGCTGCCGCTGCTGGTGGCCCGACCGCGCACCGGGCTCAAGGCGTTCGCCGCCGGCTGGGCGCTCCAGGTCGCGGGGCACCGCATCTTCGAGAAGAACAGTCCCGCTCTCCGGAACGGTCCGATCACCTACCAGCTCTGCGGACTGGCCTTCTGGTGTGAGGAGGTGGTCGACCTGATCAGCCGGTTCAACGCCCAGCGAGTGTCCGCCGCGCCCGACGGGCAGGGCTTTCGCGCGGCCTGATGGTCGCCACCGCCGCCCGGAAGGATGTACGCGAATGAGCGCTGCACGGACATGAGAGTTCGATGAACGATCCCGCGAGCGCAGCCGCCGATGACACGCTGCTCAGCAACGACGGGGTGCTGATCGGCCCCGTCCTCGGTATCCACCGCCACCCCGCGTCGCGCACCGCCCTCTGGGCCGTGGTCGGCCAGGAGCGAAGTTCCCTGCTCGTTCCCCTGGCGGGAGCCGTGACCGAGCCCGGCCTGGTTCGCGCTGCGTATCCCGCGGACCGGGTGCTCAGCTCACCGTCGGTGGTCGACCCCACCCGACTGCGTGCAGCGGACGAGAGCCGGCTGAACGCGCACTACGGCGCCCCCTCACCTCCCTCGCGAGACGCTACCGCCGCGGACGGCGAGCTGTCGGTGGTCCGCTCAGAGGAGCGCCTCGATGTCCGGGCGCTGGAGTGGCGGCCGTACCAGCGGGTTCGGTTGCGCACCGTGCTCCGCTCCCGCGAGGAGAAGCACGTCGTGCGGGTGCACTGGGAGGAGCTGGTCGTCGAGAATGAGCCGGTCAGCGCAGTGGAGCGACTGGAGGTCAGCGCCGGACTCTCCCGTCCCAACACCGCCGACGTGGAGGTGGTTTTGCATCGCGAGGAGGTCACCGTCAGCACCCGGGTGGTGCCCTACGAGCGGGTGCGGGCCACCCGCTCGTCGCTCACCGAGGAACGGCAGGTGACCGAGACCCTGCGCAAGGAGCACATCGACATCGAGCAGGAGCCGGTCCC
>JBHEMT010000149.1:0-6832 GCA_046262435.1 Candidatus Dormibacteria bacterium
GCGCTCGACCCACGCCGCCCACGAGCTCGCCCGGCTGATGCGCCAGTGCCGCCGCGAGCTGCCGATGATCCGCCAGCCGGTCCTGCTCCTCCACGGCGGCCGCGATCGGAGCGTCAACCCGCGCAACGCCGAGGACATCGAGCGGCGCTTGGTCTGCGCCGCCGCGGTGGAGCGCCATTTTCTTCCGCGCAGCGGTCACGCGATGAGCGTCGACGTCGACCATGACGAGGTCAACGCGCTGGTGGGCGCCTGGTTCGACCGGCACCTTCCGATGGGGTCAGCTCGGACCGAAGCGCTCGCGTAACCGCTGGGCGAGCTCGTCGTCGAGCACCGGGTTGGGCGGCGGACCCTCATCGGGCAGCGGCTTGCGCGACCGGTGCTGACGGCCGCCGCTGACCTCTGCGTCCTCCTGAGCCCTGCCCTCCACCACGAGCGTGCACGCCTCGCAGCGCCGCACCGGCAGGCTGCGTCTCGAGCCGAGGTAGCGCCGGTGCGAGAGCCGCAGCGCCCCGCCGCACGAGGGACAGCGCGGGCCGTCGCCCCCTGCGCTTCGTTGCACAGCGGTCACCTCAATTCACCAGCCTTCCGCCGCGCCGTGACCCGGATCCAAACCCGCGCACTTTACGTTCTATGGGTAGACCGAGATGACTCGGCACACCGGCATCAGGAGCACCCCAGTGGCACCCGAGGACGTGCAGCGACTCGCCGACGCCAGCGAGCTGGACAACACCCGCAGGTGGCAGTACCGGCACGACTTCCTCCTCGTGGTGGCCGACGCGGTGCGGCGTGCGGATTCGCTCCGCCGCCTCGAGCTCTCCCTGGCCCAGCCGCTCGCTGCGGAGCCGGCCCTCCAACCCTCGCACTGATCGGAGCCCGGGGCCGGCTCGCCGTCGACGAACGGCGAGCCCTCCCTCGCTTACCGCATCCCGGCACCTGCGCCCGGCGGCTCGGCACCATGGGCGGATGCGCCAGCCGCTCGACGCCGTCCCTGACGACGCTGAACTGGTGGCGCGTCTCCGCCGCGCCATCGCCGGTCACCCGGGCGGTCCCGAGCCACCGGCGAACCGGCCCAATGCCGCGGTCCTCTTCCTCGCCGACCCGGCCGGCCCGGGCGTCCCCGCACTCTTCATGCTGCGCAGCGACCGGGTGCGCTTCCACCGCGGCCAGATCGCCCTCCCCGGCGGCGGCCAGGAACCCCACGACCTTGACGCCACCGCCACCGCGCTGCGCGAGGCTCACGAGGAGCTCGGCGTGCCCCCCGACGCGGTGGAGGTGCTCGGCTCGCTACCCCCGATGGAGACCGCCACCTCCGACCGCTGGCTGACCCCGGTGGTCGGCCTCCAGCGCCGCCCCTTCGACGTGGTCGCCGACCTGTTCGAGGTGGCCGAGTGGTTCCGCCTCCCGCTCGCCGAGCTCTGGGCCGCCCCGCATGAGGTGCGCCGCTTCGGCCAGGGGACCGCCGGACGGGATGTGCACTTCTACACCGCCGGCGATCGGGTGGTCTGGGGGGTGACCGGGGCGATCGTCCACGAGCTGCTTGCGCGGCTGCGCAGGCTCGGCTGAGGGGCTCCCGCAGCTGATGACACCGCGCCCCGCCGTAACCGCCCGCCTGGCCGCCGCGGCGACAACCCGCGATCATCCGATGACTTCCCCCGGGGAGCACCGTCTGACGGAGTGAACGATCCCCAAAGCGGAGGCGACGCCAGCCGATGACCCAGACGAATCCAGCGCCCGACGGGGCCGCGACGGCAAGCACTGAGCGCCGTCGCTGGATCGCGCTCTACGTGCTCTGCGCCGGGATGCTGATGATCGCGCTCGACGTCACCATCGTGAACGTCGCCCTGCCATCGATCCAGACCGACCTCGGCTTCTCCTCGGCCAACCTCGCCTGGCTGGTCAACGCCTACCTGATCGCCTTTGGCGGTTTCCTGCTTCTTGCCGGCCGCGTCGGCGACCTCTGGGGCCACCGCCGGCTGTTCCTCGCCGGGCTGGCGGTCTTCACCACCGCGTCGCTGGCCTGCGGCCTGGCGGACTCCCAGGGGTTGCTGGTCGCCGGCCGCTTCGTCCAGGGCATCGGCGGGGCGATGACCTCGGCGGTGATCCTGGGGATGATCGTGCGCATGTTTCCCGAGCCGGCGGGGCAGGCCAAGGCGATGGGGGTCTTCGGCTTTGTGGCCTCCGGCGGCGGCTCCATCGGCCTGCTCGCGGGGGGCGTTCTCACCCAGTCGATCAGCTGGCACTGGATCTTCTTCGTCAACGTGCCGATCGGGCTGGTCACCGCAGCGCTGGCGCTGCGCTACGTCGAGGGCGGGGCGGGAATCGGGTTGCGCCGGGGCGCCGACGGTCTCGGCGCCATCCTGGTCACCGGCGCGCTCATGCTCGCGGTGTACACCATCGTCGGTCCGGCGGCCGAGGACGGCTGGGGCTCTGCACGCGTGCTGCGTTTCGTGACGATCACCGCGGTGCTGTTCGCCGCCTTCCTCGCCCGCGAGGCCACCGCCCGGCAGCCGCTGATCCCGCTGCGGATCTTCCGTTCCCGCGACCTTGCCGGCGGCAACGCCATCCAGGGGCTGGTGGTGGCCGGGATGTTCGGCAACTTCTTCCTCGGCGCCCTCTACCTACAGCGGGTCCTCGGCTACAGCCCGCTGCAGATCGGGTTCGCCTTCCTGCCGACAACCCTGGTGATGGGGACGATGTCGCTGCGCTTCGCCGACCGGCTGACGATGCGCTTCGGGCCACGCCGGACCCTGCTCGGCGGCCTCTCCCTGGCCGCTCTGGGGTTGGTGCTCTTTGCCCAGGCGCCGGTCGACGGGCGCTACGTGGTCAACGTGCTGCCGATGATGCTGCTCCTCGCGCTGGGCATCGGCGGCTGCTTCCCGGCTCTGCTGATGTCGGCGATGGGCGGAGTTGCACCCGAGGACGCGGGGCTCGCGTCCGGGCTGGTCAACACCACCGCGCAGGTGGGGGGCGCGCTTGGCCTGGCGGTTCTGGCCACAGTGTCGGCGACGCGCAGCGCCGGCCTGCTGCGCGCCGGCCGTACGCCCGCCGATGCCCTGGTGAGCGGGTACCACCTCGCCTTCCTGCTCGCCGCCGCGCTGCTGCTGGTTGCGATCGGCGTCGTCGCCTTCGTGCTCACACCCCCCGCGGGCAGTGCCGCCCGCCCGGAGATGGAGCGGATCGCGGAGCTCGACGGGGTCGCATGACCGGCGCGCCGGTTGGCAGCGCGTCGTCCAACGCCCCCCCGCCGCCCCTGCTGCTGGCGATCCACGGCCCGCTGAGCCGCGATGACCTGCCCGGGTTGACCGCGCGGGTCTGCGCATCGCTGGCGGCCGCCCGGCCGGCATCGGTGCTCTGCCAGGTCGCCGGGGTGGCCGATGACGCGGTGGCGGTCGACGCCCTGGCCCGGCTGCAGCTGGCGGCGCAACGGTACGGCTGCCGGGTGCGCCTGCTCGGCGCCTCCGCCCAGCTGTGCAGCCTCATCGAGCTGATGGGGCTGAGCGACGTCGTCGCCGGCTGATCCCTCAGCCGTCGAGGTGGAGCGGCAGGCCGAAGAGTGGGAACAGGGTTGCGGTGGCGAGGAAGAAGGTGAGCTCGACGATCCTGCCGTTCTCGATCTCGAGCACCTGCAGCGCCCACGGTTCGTAGCCGGAGCCGGTGTCGCTCGGCTTGTACTGCCCGAAGGCGGTCGAGCCGTTGGCGCTGCCGGTGGGCACTACCCGTGACCCCTTGCAGCCGATTCCCGGCCCGTACCACCAGGTGAAGATGTCCTCGCGACCGCGCAGCCACAGCTCGAACGGCGGCATCGACTGGGTCGCGTCCTCATGGATCAGCGCGGTCAGCGCGTCGAGGTCGTAGCGCTCGAAGGCCTGCACATAGCGCGCGAGAAACTCCTCGTCGGCGGGCTCGAGGCCGCGCCTGGTGGTCGTCGCCGAGTCGACGGTGGCGAGCGTGGCCCGGGCCCGCTGCAGGGCGCTGGTGATCGAGGCCACGCTGGTCTCGAGCAGCTCGGCTGCCTCGGCCGCCCGCCACTGCAGCACCTCGCAGAGGATGAGGGCAGCGCGCTGCCGTGCCGGCAGATGCTGCAGCGCCGCAACGAACGCCAGCCGGATGCTCTCGCGGGCGACGGTCAGCTCGGCGGGGTCGTTCTCCGGCGCCAGCAGGCTGTCGGGCACGGGCTCGATCCAGCGCTCCTCGGGCAGGGTGCTGAGCAGCGACGCCTCCGGAGCGCGCGCCGGCCCAAGATCCATCGGCCGGGCGCGGTTCTTGCCGCTCTTGATCATGTCGAGGCAGACGTTGGTGGCGATCCGGTACAGCCAGGAGCGCACGCTGGCCCGACCCTCAAAGCGGTCGAGCGCGCGCCAGGCACGGGTTAGCGTGTCCTGCACGGCGTCCTCGGCCTCGAACGGCGAGCCCAGCATGCGATAGCAGTAGGCGGTCAGCCCGCGGCGGTACTCCTCGAGCTCGACGACCGCGGGCGAGACGGCGGGGGATTCGACCACGGCAGCCATGCTACGCCACCCGCCGAGCGCCACCCTGCACCGATGACTTCTTGACCTCAGCGACGTCCAAGCTGGTGACAACCGCCCGCACCGTGGAGGAATGCCCGTGGCCAGCAAGCGCAAGCTCTTCGTCAACCTCGCCTGTGAAGACCTGCAGCGCAGCGTGGAGTTCTTCACCGCGCTCGGCTTCACCTTCGACCCGCACTTCACCGATCACAGTGCCACCTGCATGCTGATCGGCCAGGATGCCTACGTGATGCTGCTCACCCGTGAGCGCTTCGCCGAGTTCGCGCCGCGCCCGCTCTGCGACTCGAAGCAGCGGGTGGAGACGCTGCTGTGCGTCTCCGCGGACACCCGTGAGGGCGTGGACGAGATGGTCCGCACCGCTGTCAGCGCGGGCGGCGCCGCCGTTGGGGCCGCCCAGGAGAGCTCCTTCATGTACGGGCGCAGCTTCCAGGACCCAGACGGCCACGGTTGGGAGGTGATGTGGATGGATCCCGCCTTCGTGACCGAGGCGCCCGGCGCGGTGGCGGCGACGGCGGGCTGACCCGGCGACGGGGCCGCCACCGCCGGCGGACGACGCGGGGCTTCGGAGAAGCTGACGGCGTGGTGTTCGCAGTGGACGATGTCCACGCCGTCAGCAACCATGATTCCGTCGTTGGCGCTACAGGCTGGCGGCCACCTCGCGCACTTCAACGCTCACCAGCTTCACCGGCGGCGGCGGATCCATGTGGTCGGCCGCGTGCCGCGCCTGGGCCTCCTCCTCGAAGATCACGAAGGAGAGTCCCTCCCGACCCTCCGGCGGTGCCAGGAAGTACGCCGTCTTGAAACCCGGCGCCGACTTGAGTTGCGGAAAGACGTCGCGCTCGAGCTGCTGACGGCCCTCCTCCATCGTGCCCCCCTCCGGCAGTTCCACCTTGGTGATGAGAGCGTGCATGACGACCCCCCCTTTGGTCCGAGCAACTGTTGGTGGCGCCGGCTCGGCCCGGCAACCGGCGGCCACAATCCGCCGAACCGGCGCTTGTGTCAAGCCGGGTACCACCCCGAGCATGACGGCTTCTGTGTCGGCTGCCTGCCTGGTACCCCATCGAGCCGTACCCTGGCGAGATGCGACCCCTTCGGTACTCCATCAACGTCACATTGGACGGGTGTTGCGATCACCGTGCAATCCCCGCGGGCGAAGACTTGCATCGTCACGCGGCCGAGGGCATCCGCCAGGCGGATGCTCTGCTGTTTGGCCGGGTGACGTACGAGATGATGGAATCAGCGTGGCGGCGGCCGACGGGAGCGATGCCTGATTGGACGCAGCCCTTCGCCGAGACGATCGACGCGGCAAAGAAGTACGTCGTGTCGAGCACCCTGAAGCAGGTCGACTGGAATGCGGAACTCGTGAGCGGGGACCTTGCCGAGGCCGTTCAGCGACTCAAGCAGGAGCCGGGCAGGGGACTGTCTGTGGGAGGTGTGCAGCTCCCTCTGGCGTTGACGGAGCTGGGGTTGATCGACGAGTACGAGTTCGTGGTGCATCCCCGGCTCGCGGGCCACGGGCCGACGCTGTTTGCGGGGCTATCCAGGCATGTCGACCTGGAGCAGGTGAGCCGGCTGGAGTTGGCCTCGGGGGCAGTGGCGATGCGATACGCGCCGCGAAGGTAGCCGTCGGCCTGCTAGCCCGAGCCGGCCGCATCATGAGTTCGGCCCACCACTACGAGACCCCCGCCGCGGCCGGAAGCCGGTCGGCACGCTGCGCTCGCTGGGCGCGCAGAGTGCCATCGCGCTGCTCGGCGACGATCCGGCGGGCCGGCTCGGGAAGGTCGGTGCGGGCAAGCAGCCGGTCGGCCATCGCCACCACCCGGTCGTCGACGATGTAGGCAGGGTAGAGGCCGCCGGTGAGCGCTGCCGCCTCCTCCTTGGGTCGTTTCCAGAACCCGGCCACGGCCTCCTCGTAGGAGGTCACGTATGGCTCGAGAAGCTCCTGCTGCTCGGGCTGGCGGAAGCCACCGGTCAGGGCATTGATCATCTGCAACTTCTCACCGGGGCTGGTCAGCCGGCGCCAGACCTCGGCCTTGACCGCCGGGTCGGGCCGCGATGCGCGGGTGCTCTCGGCGTGCAGCAGATCCATGGAGTCGCCGGCGCGCTGCAGCTGGCCGGCGATGAGCTGCTCCTCGGCCCGTCCGGTGGTCGCCAGCCGGTCGACGATCGACCAGCGCAGGTCGACGTCGATGTCGAGTCCGTTGACGACCTCCTCGCCGTCGTAGATGGCGCGCAGCCGGTCGAGGTCGGCGGCGTCGGTGGCGGTGCCGATGTACGCATGGGCCCAGGCCAGCTGCGCATCACTG
>JBHEMT010000150.1:0-12408 GCA_046262435.1 Candidatus Dormibacteria bacterium
CGTGCGCCGCACCGTTGTATCGCCGGAACGCGCCGGTGCCTCCCGACGTGCTCCACGGCCGTGCAGCAGCTTGCTCGACCTACCGCCCGGGCGTCAGCTCTCCGCTCGCCCTTGCCTAAGCAATTGCCAGACCGTACGCATCTCGGCAGTACCTCCGTGATGGACCGGCGCCGTATCGGCTCAGCATACGCGGGGGACCGGAGCCGTCAAGGCCCTCGGCACCGGGTCGCTGTGGAGCCGGCACACCACGGTCGGGCGCGCCACGATCGCGCGGCAGAGGCCGTCCCCGTGACCTGGCTACAGTGGGACGATCGCCACAACGCTTGGCCCGCCCCCGGCGCGGGCGCCCGCTGCCCCCACCGCGCCGATCCCGGCGTCTCCGGGGACCCCGCAGGTCGGCAGTGGGCGGCTGAGTCTGGTGGTGCTGCTCGCCGGGGTCGGCGGCCTGGCCACGGAAATTTGCGCCTCCCGCCTGCTCGCGCCCTACTTCGGCTCGTCCACGGTGGTGTGGGCCAACATCATCGGACTGATCCTCGCCTACCTCTCGCTGGGCTACTGGCTGGGCGGCAGGGTCGCCGACCGCAACCCCTCGGGCAGCCGGCTCGGGGTGCTGCTGCTGGTCGCCGCCGCCCTGCTGGCAGTCCTTCCCCTGGTTGCGCGCCCAGTTCTGGCCGCAACCGTCCAGAACCTGGCAACGGTCGCCGCAGGGGCCGCGCTGGGCTCCTTCCTCGCCGCGCTGCTGCTCTTCGCGGTGCCGGTGACCCTCCTCGGCATGGTTACCCCCTTCGCCCTGCGCCTCGCACTGCGTGACGTCGCCAGCGCCGGCGCCGTTGCCGGCCGGCTGTACGCGCTCTCCACCCTGGGCAGCATCGCGGGCACCTTCCTGCCCGCGCTGCTCACGATCCCCTTGGTCGGCACCCAGCGCACCCTGATCGGTGCCGCCCTGCTGATCGCCCTCGCCGCGGTTCCGCTGGCGGCACGCCGGGCCGCGCTCGTGGGCGGACTGATTGCCCTCCTGTTGCTGGTTCCCCCGGGGGCCACCAAGCCGACCCCCGGCCTGCTCGCCGACGCGGAGTCGCGCTACCAGTACGCCCAGGTTGTCCAGGGACCGGGCGGCGAGCGCCGCTTGGAGCTCAACGAGGGGGTGACCACCCACTCTGTCTGGCGCGCCTCCACGGTGCTCACCGGTGGCGAGTGGGACATGTTTCTTGTGGCCCCGCCGCTGGTGGGCCACCCCGTGCATCGGGTCCTGATCATCGGCAATGCCGGCGGAACCATGGCCCGGGCGTACGCACGCTTCTATCCCGAGGCGGCCATTGACGGGGTGGAGATCGACGGCACGGTCACCGAGCTGGGCCGGCGGTACCTCGGACTTGGCGACAACCCCCGGCTGCGCACCTTCGAGGCGGACGGGCGCACCTTCCTGGCGCAGAGCCGCACCCGGTACGACCTGATCATCGCCGACGCCTACCGGCAGCCCTACATCCCCTTTCACCTGGCCACCACCGAATTCTTCGTGGCAGCACGGGCGCACCTCCAGGCCGGTGGGGTGCTCGCCCTGAACCTCGGGGCGGTGCCCGGCGACAACCGGTTGCCCCGCGCTGTGGAGAGCACCATCGCCGCGGTGTTTCCGTCCACCTGGCGGTGGCAGGCGCTGCGCTACAACGCGCTGGTACTGGGCTTCGACAGGCAGGTGAGCCGCGCCGAGCTGGAGCGACGCGCCATGTCGGTCCCGCTTGGGGTGGACAGCCTCCGTCCGCTGCTGATCCACGGCCTCGCCCCGGTCGCGGTGACCAGCACTCCGATGACCGACGACCTCGCCCCGGTGGAATGGCTCACCGACCGTTCGATCATCGGCTACGTCGCCGCCGGGGGCCGGCTCGACGAGCGCCTGCTGCCCACCGCACCCGGCAGCTGACGCCCGGGGGCGGGCCGCGACGCCGCCCGTAGACTGTGGGGGCCGGCGACGGTACCATTGAGGGAACAGGTGTTCGGCGCGTCTCCACCGGCGTGGCGCCGCGCCACGGGAGGCTCGCATGTCCGGCCACAGCAAATGGGCGACGACCAAGCACAAGAAGGCCGTCGTTGATGCCAAGCGCGGCCAGATCTTCACCAAGGTCGCCCGCGAGCTGGCCGTGGCGACCCGTGAGGGTGGAGGGCCGGACCCGGCAAGCAACTTCCGGCTTCGGCTGGCGGTGCAGAAGGCCAAGGAGGTCAACATGCCAGCCGACAACATCGACCGCGCGATTCAGCGCGGGGCGGGTGGCAAGGACGGGGTCCAGCTCGAGGAGATCCGCTACGAGGGGTACGGCGCTCACGGAGTGGCGGTGATCGTCGACGTGCTCACCGACAACCGCAACCGCACGGTGGCGGCGCTGCGCAACCTCTTCACCCGCGGTGGCGGCTCGCTCGGGGAGAGCAACAGCGTGGCCTGGATGTTCAGCGAGCGCGGCGTAATCCGGGTTGCAGCCGGCACCCGTGACCCCGAGGAGCTGGCTCTCGAGCTGCTGGAGAGCGTCGACCTCGGCGACGACGGCGACATTCGCGACGACGGCGACGCGGTCCTCGTGCTCACCTCGCCGAACCGCTTCGAGGCGGCGCGCGACAGCCTGACCGCCGCCGGGCACAGCCTCGAGTTCGCCGAGGTGACCATGGAGGCGAGCACGTCGGTGAGCCTCGACGCCCGTCAGGCCCCCTCGGTGCTGCGTCTGCTCGAGGCGCTCGAAGACCATGACGACGTCCAGGCTGTGCACGCCAACGCCGACATCCCCGACGACGTGCTCGAGGCGGTCAGCGGCTAGTGCTGGTCCTGGGCGTCGACCCCGGGCTGGCCCGGACCGGTGTCGCCGTCGTCAGCGGCAGGCCCGGCTCGCTCCAGCTGGTCGAGGCGGTGTGCATCGAGACCCGGCCGGGACGCCCCGACGCCGCTCGCCTGCTCGCCGTCTTCGAGGCGCTCGACGCGCTGGTGCTGCGCCTGCGACCGGAGGTGGCGGCGGTGGAAAAGCTGTTCTTCGCCACCAACCGGCGCAGCGCGATGCGGGTCAGCGAGGCGCGTGGTGCGGCGCTGTGCGCGATCGCCCGCCACGGCGTGACCGTGGCCGAGTACACCCCGCTGCAGGTCAAGGAGGCGGTGGCGGGATGGGGTGCTGCTGAGAAGCGGCAGGTCGGGAGGATGGTCGCCGCGCTGCTGGGCGAAAACGGCATCGCCGGACCCGACGACGTGGCCGACGCATGTGCGGTCGCGGTGTGTCATCACCATCGCGCCGGGCTCAGCGCCCTGGCTCTGCGCCAGGGGGCCGACCCCGGTACTGAAGGACGAGCTCCCAGCCCGCCCGCGGCCCACGGCGGGGAGACGGTCCGCATGTCGGTGGCCCTGCGCGCCGCGGTGGAGCGCGCCGCACAAGCGGCCGCCACGGAGCCGGGCGGGTGATTGCCGCCCTGCGCGGCCGGGTGCTGGCGATCGAGGACGACGGCGCGGTGCTCGAGGCCGGTGGCGTGGGCTACGGCGTGTTCTGCCATCTGCGAACCCTGGCGGCACTGCACGACCTCGGCGAACGGGAGGTCTCCCTGCACATCCACACCAGTGTCAGCGACGACGCCATCCGCCTCTACGGCTTTCTCAGCCGCGAGGAGCTCCGCCTCTTCCGGTTGCTCATCGGGGTGGAGCGGATCGGTCCCAAGGCGGCGCTTGGGGTGCTCGGTCGCGCCGAGCTGCCCACCCTGGTGCGCGCCCTCCGCGGCGGCGACGCTGGCTTCCTGGCAACCGTCCCCGGGATCGGCCGCAAGACCGCCGATCGGGTGATCCTGGAGCTGCGCGACAAGCTCGACGGCCTGCTCCTCCCCGGTGACCTGGGCTCCCCCGGCACCACCGCCCCCAACGGGCAGAACAGCGGCGCCGCCCTCGAGGGCCTTCGCGGGCTCGGCTTCCGCGAGCCTGAGGCCCGCGCTGCGCTGCTCTCGGCGTCGGCGCAGGTCGGCGACGATGCCGGCGTCGCCGCTCTGATCGGCGCTGCGCTGCGCGTGCTCGACCGCGTGCCGGCATGAGCGACACCCGGCTGGTGACCCCCGTGGAGCTCGAGGACGAGCGGGCCGCCGAGGCTGCTCTCCGGCCGCACCGGCTGGCAGACTTCGTCGGACAGGGCGCCATCCAGGAGCAGCTGCGGATCCTGCTCGAGGCCGCCCGGGGGCGCGGTGAGGCACTCGACCACGTCCTGCTCTATGGGCCGCCCGGACTGGGCAAGACCACCCTGGCCCAGATCATCGCCGCTGAGATGGGCGTGCGCGCGCGGATGACCAGCGGGCCGGCGATCGATCACCAGGGAATGCTCGCCTCCATCCTCACCGGGCTCGATGAGGGCGAGGTGCTCTTCGTCGACGAGGTCCACCGCCTCGCCCGCCCCGTCGAGGAGTCCCTGTACCCCGCGATGGAGGATTTCGCCTTCGACTGGGTGGCGGGCAAGGGAGCCGGGGCACAGGCGCTGCGGCTGGAGCTGAAGCACTTCACCGTCGTCGGCGCCACCACCCGACCAGGGGCACTCGGCGGCCCCCTGCGGGACCGCTTCGGGGTGACCTTCCGGCTCGACTTCTACGCGGTCGACGAGCTCACCCGGATCGTGCAGCGTTCTGCCGGCCTGCTGGGAGTGGAGATCGACAGTGCCGGGGCCGAGCTCCTCGCCACCCGGGCTCGAGGGACCCCGCGGGTGGTCAACCGGCTGCTGCGCCGGGCGCGAGACTTCGCCCAGGTGCGGGCCGAGGGGCGCATTGACGCGGCCGTTGCCGGGTCGGCGCTGGAGGTGCTGGGGATCGACGAGCTCGGTCTGGACGGGATGGACCGGCGGCTTCTCCAGGCCCTCTGCGGGGCGCTGAGCGGCCACGCCATCGGGCTGCAGACGATGGCGGTCAGCCTCCAGGAGGACGCCGACACTGTCGAGGACATCATTGAGCCCTACCTGATCCGGCTCGGGTTTCTGGTGCGCACCCCACGGGGGCGGCTGGCCACCGCCGACGCGTTCCGCTACCTGGGCAGACCGGTGCCCTCCCAGGCACCCGGCGCGGGGTCGGCACAGGGCACCCTGCTCGACGGCTGAGGTGGCCGTCCCGGGGACCGAGGCGGCGACGGGTTTGCGGCTTGCCGACTACGACTACGAACTGCCCGCGGATCGCATCGCCCAGCAGCCGGCGCCGCGCCGTGACGGCGCCCGGCTGCTCCACCTCACCCCCGGAGGCCGGTATGCCGACCACCAGGTGACCGACCTGCCCGAGCTGCTCCGCCCGGGCGACCTGCTAGTCGCCAACCACACCCGGGTGCGCGCGGCGCGGCTGCGCGGCCACCGTGATCCGGAGGGGGGCGCGGTGGAGCTGCTGGTCCTCGCGGCTCTGGGCGGCGACAGCTTCGCCTGCCTGGTGCGACCGGGACGGCGGCTGCGGCCCGGAGCCCGGGTGCGGCTGAGCGCGGAATTCGGGGCAGTCATCGGTGAGCCTTCCGGCGGCCATCCCGGCGCCCGCACGGTGCGCTTCGAGGCGGCCGGGGGCGACGTGGTGGCGGCGATCGAACGCCACGGAACGGCCCCGCTGCCGCCCTACATCACCGAGCCACTGCGCGACCCCGAGCGCTACCAGACCGTGTACGCCGCCGGCGAACCGGCGTCGGCGGCCGCGCCCACGGCGGGGCTGCACTTCACCGCCGAGCTCCGCGAGGCCCTGGTGCGTCGCGGGGTGGCCTGGACGAGCGTCGACCTCGAGGTCGGCCTGGGCACCTTCGCGCCGATCCAGGCCACCGACGTCCGCGACCACCGGATGCACGCGGAGCGCTACCGGCTCGGCGCCGCCACCGTCGAGGCGGTCGACCGCGCTCGCCGGCGGGGCGGACGGGTGGTGGCGGTCGGGACCACCGCGGTGCGCACCCTGGAGACCTGTGCCAGCGGCGACGGGCGGGTGGCTGGCGGCGCCGGTCTGACCGAACTCTACCTGCGGCCGGGCGCCCCGGTACGGGTCGTCGACGGGCTGCTCACCAACTTCCACCAGCCGCGCTCCTCCCTGCTGGTGCTGCTCGCCTGCCTGGTCGGCCAGGAGACCTGGCGGCGCGCCTACGCGCATGCTCTGGCGTCCGGGTACCGCTTCCTCTCCTTCGGCGACTGCATGCTCTGCTGGACGCGGCAATGAGCGGGGCACTTGCCATCGCCGCGCGCGATGGTGCCGCGCGGGCGGGCACGGTGACCACCGCCCACGGCGCGTTCACCACCCCCGCCTTCATGCCGGTGGGCACCCATGCCACCGTCAAGTCGCTGGACCCCACCGAGGTGCGCGCCTGCGGGGCGGAGATCCTGCTCTGCAACGGATACCACCTGATGCTGCGGCCCGGGGTCGAGCTGGTGGAGCGCGCCGGTGGCCTGCACCGCTTCATGGGCTGGGACGGGCCCATCCTCACCGACAGCGGCGGCTACCAGCTGGTCAGCCTGGAGGACCGCGCGGTGGTCGAGGACGACGGCGCGGTCTTCGTCTCACCCTACGACGGCACGCGGCTGCGGGTCCGCCCCGAGGATGCGGTCGCCGCCCAGAGCCGGCTGGGCAGCGACATCATCATGTGCCTCGACCATCCCGTCGCCTACGGCGCCTCGGCGGCGCGCACCGAGGAGGCCACTGCGCGGACTCACCGCTGGGCGGAGCGCTGCCGGGCGGCGCATCCCGCGCCCGGGCGCCAGCTGCTCTTCGGCATTGCCCAGGGCGGCTTCGACCCGCAGCTGCGCGCCGCCTCGGCGCGCCTGGTCGCCGGACTGGATTTCGACGGCATGGCCATCGGGGGACTCGCGCTGGGCGAGCCGGTGGCGGTGATGGCCGCGATGGCTGAGGTCTCGGTGGCCGAGCTTCCCGAGCGGCTGCCCCGCTACGTGATGGGCCTGGGCACCGACAACGAGCTGCTCACGATGGTGGGCCTGGGCATCGACATGTTCGACTGCGTTGTGCCCACCCGGCTGGCCCGCAACGCGGTGGCCCTCACCCGGGCCGGCCGGCTGTCACTCAAGCAGGCCGCCTGGCGTGACGACCTGCGCCCGGTGGAGGAGGGGTGCCCGTGCTCCTGCTGCCGCCGATTCAGCCGCGCCTACCTGCGCCACCTGTTCGGCGCCGGCGAGATTCTCGCGCACCGGCTGGTCAGCATCCACAACCTGACCCACCTGGCCCAGCTGATGGCCGAGGCGCGGGAGGCGATCGTCATGGGTCGCTTCGCCGACCATCGCGCCGAGGTGGCCGAGCGGCTGGCGCGCGGTCAGCGGGACGATGCAGGTGCTCGGGGTGTGTCCGCCGACCCGGGCGCGGCGGCGCCGGCGGAGGCCGGCACGCCGGTCACCCGGGCTGCCCCGGCGGCCCCGGTCGGAGCCGATCGGCCCCGACCGTAGCTGCGACCCGCAGGTAGACTGCGCCCTCGCATGGTCCGGCTCAACCGCTGGTGGTACGCCTTCGTCGCGCTCGTCATCGTGGGCGCGATCTTCATCGACGGCTACTCGTACATCTATCGGCTGGCCACCCACCAGTCGCTCAGCGGCCGGCTCACCCAGGCGCCCCCCACGCTGCTCGGGCGGGACCTGTATCTCAAGAAGGGCCTCGACCTGCAGGGCGGCACCGAGCTGACGATCGCCATCTGCCGCGGTTTCAACAACCCCGAAGGCACCACCTGCCGCAACGGGGTGCCGGGCGGCGACAAGAACCTCGCGCAGGCGCAGGACGACACCATCACCGTGCTCAACCAGCGGGTCAACGGGCTCGGAGTCAGCGAGGCGGTGGTTCAGGCTCAGGGCAGCGACCAGGTGCTCGTCCAGCTTCCCGGAGTCAGCCTGCAGCAGGCGCAGAGCGTGGTCGGCACCACCGCCAAGCTGCACTTCGCGGTGCCCGTTCCCGGTGCGCCAGGGCCGGTGCTGCGCAAGGACGTCTGCCCGGACAACATCCGCGGCGACCAGCAGAACCTGTGCAACACCGACCAGCTGCAGGCCGGCCTGGACTACCCACAGGGGTACCACTGGAAGATCGACACCCGCATCGACGCGTCCGACGTGAGCACCGCGAGCGCGAACTTCACCCAGGATGGTCAGTGGGGCGTCGACATCCAGTTCGATGCCAAGGGAGCCGACGAGTGGTCGAAGATCACCCAGGCGGCCTACGCCCAGCCGCAGGGGTCGCCGGGCAACCGGGTGGCGATCTTCCTTGACAACAGGATCATCACCGCGCCGGGGGTGATCACGCCGTCAAGTGACAAGACGCAGATCACCGGCGGCTTCAGCCAGGATCAGGCAGTCCGCCTCGCCAGCCAGATCACCGCCGGCGCGCTGCCCGCAGAGATCGCCACCGTGCAGGGCAGCGAGGTGAGCGCCACCTTGGGCCAGGACACGGTGCGCAAGAGTGTGATCGCCGGCATCGTGGGGCTGGTGGTGATCGTGCTCTTCATGGTGGGCTACTACCGCTTTCCCGGCGGCCTGGCCTCGGTGGCGCTGCTGATCTACGCGGCGATCGTCCTCGCCTTCTACAAGCTGATCCCGGTCACCGTGACCCTCGCCGGCCTGGCCGGCTTCGTGCTCTCCATCGGCATGGCGGTCGATGCCAACGTGCTGATCTTCGAGCGCACCCGTGACGAGCTGCGCCACGGCAGGGGCATCGCGGTGGCGGTGGAGACCGGCTTCCGCCGCGCCTTCCCGGCCATCCGGGACAGCAACGCCTCGACGATCATCGCCTGCGTCATCCTCTACCTCGGTGGCAGCAACGTGGTCAAGGGTTTTGCACTCACCCTCGGCCTGGGCGTGGCGATCTCCTTCTTCAGCGCGGTGCTGATCACCCAGTCGCTGCTCACCCTGGTGCTCAACCGCCGCCTGGGGCGCAACCCGCGGCTCTACACCGAGATCCACGAGGAGTACGCCACCACCGCTGCGCCGCGCGGCCGCTTCGACATCGTGGGCTCGCGCAACCTCTACTTCCTCGCCTCCCTGGTGATCATCGTCCCCGGCATCTTCGCGATCCTCTTCTGGGGCTTCCGGCTCGGCCTGGACTTCGCCGGCGGCAACCGCATCGACGCCACCCTGCAGCACGGCGCCAGCATCACCCAGGTGCAGCGCACCGCCGACGCCGCGGTGGGCGGGCTGCAGCCGATCGTGCAGACCGAGAACGGCAACCAGTTCGCCATCCGCACCCTGCCCTCGTCGACCGTGCAGGTGCAGAAGCTGACCCGCGCCCTGGAGACGCAGTACGGCATCGCCCGTGACAGCCGCGGCCGCGAGCAGGTCCAGTTCCAGTTCGTCGGTCCGACCATCGCCCGGCAGCTGGTGCGTGACGCCTTCGTCCTGGTGATCGTCGCCTCCGTGGCGATCGCTATCTACCTGTTCTTCGCCTTTCGGAGGCAGCGGATCATCTCCGCCTGGCGGTTCAGCGTTGTCACCTTCTTCAAGCTGCTCCACGACGTCTTCGTGCTCGCGGGGATCTGGGCGATCCTTGGCCACTTCTCGACTCTGGGCGAGGTGGACAGCCTGTTCATCACCGCGATCCTCACCTCCGTGGCCTTCTCCATCCACGACACCATCGTGGTCTTCGACAGGGTGCGCGAAAACCTGCGGGTGGGCCCGCGGCTGACCTTCGACCAGATCATCAACCTGTCCACCGTGCAAACCATGACGCGCTCCCTGAACACCGCCCTGACCGTGGTCTTCGTGCTGCTGGCGCTCTTCCTGTTTGGCGGCGCGTCGATTCAGGGCTTCGTCCTGGCGCTGCTGATCGGTATCGTGGCCGGCACCTACAGCTCGATCTTCAACGCCAGCACGCTGCTGGTGGCCTGGCAGAAGAGCAGCCGAGCCGCCGCCGCACCGCCACCCACGCGCGGCGTGCAGCGCCGGGTGGCGGCGCGCGCCAGCTAACCCCGCGTCGGCGACCGGCTGAGCGCCGACCGCGCGTCCGCAGCAGGAGGGTGGTCGCCGGCTCGGTATACTGACCCGCAGTTCCCGGCGCGGTGTCCGCGTGCATCGCGGCATCACCCCACCGCGCGTCCCTGCCGGTTCTGCGTTGCACCAACATGTCAAAAATCGCCCTGGGCAGCATCACCGAGCTGGTGCAACCGTCGCTCCGCCAGTGCGGCGTGGAGCTGTTCGACGCCCACTGGGGGGGCTCCGGCCAGGACGGCCTGCTCCGCCTGATGATCGACCGTCCCGGTGGCGGGGTGACCCTGGCCGACTGCGAGCGGGTTTCCCATGCGGTCAGCGCGGTGCTCGACGCCTACGATCCCATCGCCGGCAACTACCGGCTGGAGATCTCCTCGCCGGGCGCGGAGCGGCCGCTGCGCCACCCCGAGGACTGGCCGCCGGCGGTGGGCCGCCGGGTGCACGTCCGCTACCGCGACGGCGACAGCGAGATCGTGGTCGAGGGCAAGCTCCGCGCGGTGGAGACGGACACCGTGGAGCTGGAGACCAAGGTGGGCAAGGGTCCGCGGACCCGGCGGGTTCTCGTGCCGCGCCCGGCGATCTCGGCGGCGCGCATCGCCGTCGACATCTGAGCTGTTGATGCCACCCTCCGGCCGCCGGCCACCCGGCCTGAGCCCTTCGCGCGAGCTTGCCGGCGAGCTTGCTGCGGCGCTCACCGCGCTCGACTCGCTGGACGAGGGCGGGTTGCTGAACCGCGCCGAGCTCGGCTCCCTGGTGGCCGACGCGGTGCTTGCCACCTACCGCCGGCTGGGCGGTGAGGATTCCACGGTGCGCGCCCACGTGGACCTCGACAGGGCGGGGTTCGAGCTGCTCGGCCGCGGTGCTGACGGGGAGATCCGTGCCGTCGACCCGGGGCACTCCGACTTCGTCAGGCAAGCGGCCGAGGCGGCCCGCGTGGCCGTCGCCGGGCGCATCCGCGAGGCCATGCGGGAGAGCGTGGTGCGCGAGTTCTCCGGCCGGACCGGCGAGCTGGTCGACTCGCTGGTCGAGCACCACGCCGGTGACCGATGGCACCTCACCGTGGAGGGCCGTCAGGCCGTCCTGCCCTTCGCAGAGCAGATCGCCGGTGAGGAGCTTCGCCTGCACGCGCACCTCAAGGTGGTGGTCATCGACGTGAGGCTGCGGGTGAAGGATGCCCAGGTGATCGTGTCGCGCACCGATCCACGCCTGGTTGCCCGGCTGCTGGAGCGCGAGGTGCCGGAGCTGGTGTCCGGACAGGTGGAGATCCGCGGCATCGCTCGCGAGCCGGGGCGTCGCTGCAAAGTCGCGGTATGGGCACCCCGGGGGGGCGTGGATGCTCCCGGGGCGTGCATCGGACCCAAGGGGGTGCGCCACCGCGCGGTGGTCTCCGAGCTGGGCGGTGAGCAGGTGCAGATCATCCCCTGGTCGGAGGACCCCGCCGCCTTCGTTGCCGATGCCCTCACCCCGGCGACGATCCGCGGCGTCGAGCTCGACCAGGCCACCCGCACCGCGCACGTGGCGGTCCCCGCCGACCAGCTCTCCCTGGCGATCGGCAGGTCCGGGGAGAACGCCCGACTGACCGCCCGCCTGACCGGCTGGCGAATCGACATCCGCGCGGCCGCGGCATGAGCAGCCAGGTGTCCACTCCGGTCGCGCCGGGACCGCGGCGGACCTGCGTCGGCTGCCGCAAGGTGATGCCGCGGAGCGAGCTGGTGCGTCTGGTGGTGGGCCCGGACGGTGGGGTCGTCCTGGACCCGGCGAGCCGGCTGCCCGGGCGCGGCGCGTACATTTGTCGAGCGCGTGGTACACCCTGTCTGAGTACCGCTGCCCGAACGCGCTCGCTGAGCCGGGCTCTGCGCGTCACCCGAGATCGAATTGAGACAGGGGCTCTGGCAGCCGCGGTCGGCGCCCTGAGCCACGAGGAGGAACTGCCATCGCCACGGTGAAGAAGCTCACGCTGCCCGCCACCCTGACCGTCAAGGAACTTGCCGACCGGCTCGGCGTCTCCGGCGCCGAGGTGGTCAAGTACCTGCTGACCAATGGGGTAATGGCCACCCTCAACCAGTCGATCGACTTCGACACGGCGGCCCTGGCGGCCGACCACTTCGGGGCCGAGGCTGAGGTGGAGGGGGCGGCGGCCGCGGGCAACGGATCCGACGCGCACTCCGAGGCCGGCGCCACCGTGCTCAAGCCGCGGCATCCCCTTTTCGATCTCAGCAGTGCTGCGGCGGGCAGCCTGCAGAGCCGGCCACCGGTGGTCACCGTGCTCGGCCACGTCGACCATGGCAAGACCTCGCTGCTCGACATGATCCGCTCCACCGCGGTCGCCTCCGGCGAGGCCGGCGGGATCACCCAGAAGATCGGCGCCTACCAAATTGAGCGCGACGGCCGGCTGATCACCTTCATCGACACCCCTGGCCACGCGGCGTTCACCAAGATGCGCGCCCGCGGCGCGGACGTCACCGACGTCGCCATCCTGGTGGTCGCCGCCGACGAC
>JBHEMT010000151.1:0-6412 GCA_046262435.1 Candidatus Dormibacteria bacterium
TTTCATGCACCTCTTGACATTTTCCTGACTAAGTCCATAATGCCTGACTATGTCAGTTATGGCCCCTCGCGACCGCCGGGCGGAGCGAACCGCGGCGACCCGCCACGAGATCCTCGATGCGGCCTGGGAGCTGGTCACCGCCGAGGGGCTGGCGGCCCTGACCATGCGGGCCCTCGGCGCCCGCGTGGGCATGCGCGCTCAGTCGCTGTACGGCTACTTCGCCTCCAAGCACGCGATCTACGACGCCATGTTCGGTGAGGCCAACCAGGAACTGGCCAGACGGCTCAGCGACGAGCCCCCGGTCGGCGACCCGGAGACGCTGCTGCGCTGGCGTACCAGAGTGCTCACCGAGTTCTCCGTCGAGCACCCGGAGCGGTACCTGCTGCTCTTTCAGCGCACCATCCCCGGCTTCGAGCCCAGTCCGGAGAGCTACGCGCCCGCCATCGCCCTGATTGAGGACGGACGCGTGCTGCTCCGCGAGTGCGGGGTGACTGACCCGCACGGCCTCGACGCGTTTACCGCGGTGATCAGCGGCATCGTCGCCCAGCAGAACGCCAACGAACCCGGCGGCCGCCGATGGCTCCGGCTCACCGATCAGCTCATCGACATGTACCTGGGTTTCTACCGGGACAAGCAAACAAGGGGGACACGGTGAACGCAGTTGCCATCGCGGTTCGTGACATTCCGGCGCTCGAGCACACCGAGGCGATGCGGCTGGCCGAGGCCGAGTACGAGCGCCTGCTCGACCTCGTCGACAACCTCTCCGCGTCCGACTGGACCCGGCCGACCGACTGCCCAGGCTGGGATGTGCGGGCGATGCTTGGCCACCTGCTGGGCATGTTCGAACTGCTCTCCGACCGGACTGAGGCTGCTCGGCAATTCGGCACCGCGGCGCAGGCGTGTGCGGAGAAGGGTGGCGAGCGGATCGACGCACTGACCGCCATGCAGGTTGAGGAGCACGCCCAGCTGACCGCCTCGGAGCTGGCCACCGCTCTGCACGAGCGGTATCCCACCGCCCTGGCGGGCAGGCGCGACACGTCCGAGGAGGAGCGTGCCGCGCCCTTCGACACAGGCAACCGGGTCGAGGGCGTCTGGACCCGCGGTTACCTGCTCGACGTGATCCTCACCCGGGATCCCTGGCTGCACCGCATCGACATCTGCCGGGCGACCGGCCGCGACCCCGTGCTGACCGCGGACCACGACGGCCGGATCATCGCCAACGTCGTCGCCGACTGGGCCGCACGCCACGGCCAGGACTGCACTCTGATCCTCGACGGGCCCGCGGGCGGCACCTACACCACCGGCGCAGCGGAGCCCGAGATCCGCGTCGATGCCGTCGAGTTCTGCCGGATTCTCTCCGGCCGCGGCACCGGAGAGGGCCTCCTCCGCACGCGCATCGCCTTCTAGACACCTGCTCACCCCTTTCATTCACCCGTACGCCCGGAGACATCGCCATGAACGACCCCGTCCTCATCGCCGAGGAAACCTTCGCTCTGCCCTTTGCTTTCCCCATCCCCGGTGTGGGCGTGCTCGGCGTCACCCCGCTGGTGATCCGCGGCGCGCAGCCGGTGCTGGTCGACACCGGTCCCCCGGTCAATCGCGATGCGTACCTCGAATCGGTCTTCTCGCTGGTCGATCCCGGTGCGGTGCGCTGGATCTTCCTCAGTCATGACGACCGCGACCATTCCGGCAATCTCATCCAGCTGCTCGACCGCTGCCCCAATGCGCGGCTGCTCACCACCTTCGTCGGTGTCGGCCGGATGGGCGAAGAGTGGGCGCTGCCGCTCAACCGCGTGACCCTGCTGAATGACGGCGAGAGCTTCGACGCGGGCGACCGCACTCTGACCGCGATCCGACCGCCCTTCTTCGACTGCCCCGGCACCCGCGGGCTCTGGGATCCCAAGACCAGGCTGTACTACAGCGTCGACTCCTTCGGCGCACCGACGCCGGAGCTGAGCGGTGACGTCACCGATACGCCCGAGGACGTCTACACGATGGGCTTCAACTGGTTCAACCGGGTCAACCATCCCTGGCATGAGCTGACCGACCCCACCAAGATGAATGCGGCGATCGACCGGGTGCGCCGGCTCGACCCCGCACTGATCGTCAGCTACCACGGCCCCGTTGCCCGCAACCGCAGTGCCGAGCTCTGCGACATGCTGGCCAGGATTCCCGAGATGGAGCCGCTGGCGCTGCCGACCCAGGCCGAGCTGGAGGCGATGCTCACCGGGGCACCCGCTCACTGAGCGACCCGGCTGGCACTCGCGGCAGTGTGGGGCCGCCCCCTGCGGACCTGACCCCACGCTGCTATCGGATATGATAGCGACATGCTGAGCGCCGCCGAGCGGGTCCGTTCCCGCCGTCTCGCGGCCGGGCTCAGCCAGCGCGAGCTGGCCCGGCGCGCGGGAACGTCCTCCGCGACCATGAGTCGCTACGAGTCGGGAGCGATCGACCCCTCCACCGGAACGCTCGACCGCATCCTGCAGGCGTGCCTCCCGCGCAGGCGACGCTGGCCGTCCCTGGCACTCCTGGCGCCGGCACTCGCGAGGACCCTGGCCGAGACCAACTCCACCACCGCGTGGCGGCTGGTCGGCGAGCTGCTCGATGACCAGGCAGCGGCCGGCGACCGC
The DNA here is from genome assembly GCA_046262435.1 of Candidatus Dormibacteria bacterium. GTDB lineage: Bacteria > Chloroflexota > Dormibacteria > Aeolococcales > Aeolococcaceae > JBHEMT01. Next base: position 2,631 of record JBHEMT010000151.1, read on the forward strand.
GACACCGAGCTCGCAGTTGCAGAGCCTCCCGACCCAACCGGGGACCGGCGTGTCGATGCGCTGATGGGAGCGCTCGCCGAGCACCTCTGCGCTGGTCGCAACCTCGCCCCGCCTGGGTGGGCGCAGGTGGTGGTGGAGGCAACTCCGTGGTGGTTCGTTGCCGGCCGTCCCTATGCGGCGTTGGCCCTGCGCGAGAGCCCGCCCAGCTTCGCCCGCCGCGGAATCTTCATCACCGCCGGCGCCCTGGAGCGGGTCTGAGATGTTTGATCGGGACACCGCCATGCGTGCCCTCGGGCTTCTCGCCGACGACCTCGCCTCTCAGGGGCTTGAGGGTCGCCTCTTCGTGGTCGGGGGTGCCGCCCTCGCCCTCGCCTATGACGCGCGCCGCACGACCCGCGACGTCGATGCCGTCTTCGAGCCCAAACCGGAGATCTACGCGGCAGCTCGTCGCGTGGCCCGGGACCTCGGTCTCCCTGACGACTGGATCAATGACGCGGTGAAGGGGTTTGTGCCGGGGACTGATCCAGATGCCATGCCCATCTTCATGCGACCGGGTCTCGCCGTGACCGCCGCATCGGCGCAATTTCTGCTCGCCATGAAACTGCGCGCCGCACGGGTTGAGCAGGATGCCGACGACATCGGCTTCCTCGTGGACCTCCTCAACCTGAAAAGTGTCGACGCGGTTCTCGAAGTCGCCCGCCAACGGTACCGCGAGGAGGACCTGCCGGCGCGCGCTCGCTTCCTTGTGGAGCAGCTGTTCGACCAGCGGCGGGCGGGGCCACCTGTGTAATCCGCGCACCGAAAGTCGGTGTCAAATGGGTGCCGCGGAGTCAGACCCGCGGGCTGCGCTCCGTGCCTGTCCCGGCGGCGGATGGGGACACGCTGCGCAGCTTCCAGCCCGATGGCGAGGCCGACTCCTCCCAGCGGGGGACGTAGTGCTCGAGAAAGACCTGGCCCACCAGCTCACCGCGGCTGCGCACCCCGGTCTTGCCAAAGATGGACTTCAGATGGTCCTGTACGGTGTACGGAGCGACGCCGAGGGCCTGGGCGATCTCCTTGGTGGAGAGCCCCTCGATGCAGCGCCGCGCGATCTGACACTCGCGGTCGGTGAGGCCATAGGCGAGGGCGACGAGCGGGGCGACCTCGCTGGGTGCGGCGGGCTGAATGATCACCGCGGTGCGCCCGTCGGCGCCTCCTGCGAGCCGGGTGCCGTAGAGCAGCAGCCAGCGGCCGGAGCGCGTCTGCAAACGGCAGCGGGCAGCCAGTGGGAGCCGGTCGCCGCCACGAGCCAGCTCACGCGCCCGCGCGGCAACGATCTGGACCATCTTGGAGTCGGCGGGGGTGCGCGGCGCCGGTACCTCCACCATCTCCGCGATCCAGGCCTCCGCCCCGGGCGAGATCGACTCGACCCCTCCGCCCTCGTCGAAGACCACCACCCCGGGCCCGTCATCCGGGCCGTCCTCGTTGATCACCGCAGCCACCAGCAGCGCCCGGCGGAAGCCCTCAGCGATGGGATCGCAGAGGCCGGTGAGGAAGCGGACCTCCTCCTCGGTGAACCAGGGCCGGTCCTCGTCCCGTAGGAAGGCCGCGGCGCCCCAGTAGGTGCCGTCGAGAACGAAACTGCCGCGCAGCTCGTCGCCGATGCCATACGACTCATGCGAGCGGTGCCGCGCACTGCGGGAGAGGTCGCCGTGAGTGGCGAGGCTGCTGGCCCCGACCCGCCGGCCGCTGCGGGCCAGGAACCACCACTGGTTGACATCGTCGATGAGGTACTCGTGCTCGGCGAGCCAGGAGCCCGAGCAGGCGAGGTTGCTGTTGAGACTGCCGGTGAAGAGCACCGTGCCCGGGTCGACGGTGTGCCAGCAGTTGCGCTGGAAGGGCATGACCTGTGCGATGGCATCGCTCACCGCGGTGGAGAAGCTCACCCAATCGAGGCCTGCCTGCGACAGACGCGCGACCTCCGCGTAGGTCCGGCGCTGCTGATCGCGGTTCACCGGCCGGCCCGGTGCATCGAGCAGCCACCCATCGAGGTGATGGTAGGCACGAACGGCGCCCGCAGATAGCCCCAGAAATCTGGGGTCCGGCCAGCCCAGAGCTCCTGTTTCCCGGGATGGTTGCCGGCTCCGAGCCGCTGTCCACTGGGTGAGAACTCGCCCGGCCGGGCGGCCGGCCGACCCAGATCACGCACGAGGAGGCACTCTCATGGCCGTTCAGACCCAACCCAGCGCAGCGGCAGGTGCCGCCGGACCAGCTCCCGACGGTCCGAACCCAGAATCGATCCTGAAGTTGGCGTCGGGGTTCATGGCCGCGAAGCACCTCTTCGCCGCCAGCGAGCTCGGCCTCTTCGAGGCGCTCGCCAACTCCCCGGCCACCCTCGACGCCCTGGCGGCCCGCACCGGGCTCACCCGACGCGCAGCACGAATCAGTGCCGACGCGATGGTCGGCCTCGGGCTGCTCGAGCGCGACGGCGACGCCTATCGCAACGGCGCGACCGCGGCCGTGTTCCTCGCCGGCACCAGCCCCGCCGACCTGCGTCCCTTCCTGCGCTTCTGGGACAAGATCAGCTACCCCGCCTGGGCCCGTCTGGCCGAGTCGCTGGCCCGCGGCCCCTCGCAGGAGATCTTCGACCTCGACGACTCACTGCAGGAGGTGGCGTCGTCGGGGATCGAGTCGATCCTCGCGGGCCCGGCGTCGGCGCTCGCCGCGACCTACGACTTCGGCAGACACCGGCGGCTCCTCGACATCGGCGGCGGCACGGGGTCGTGGACGATCGCCGTGGCGCGCCGCCATGCGCAGATCGCGGGCACGGTGTTCGATCTTCCCACCGTTGCGGAGCTCGCCCGGGGGAGGCTCAAGGCTGCGGGACTCAGCGAGCGGGTGACCGTCCACGCGGGTGACGTCATGACCGACGCCGCGCTGCCGACGGGCTACGACGTCTTCCTGCTCGCCAACCTCGTCCACTACTGGTCGCCCGAGGAGAACCGCAACTTCCTGACCCGGCTGCGCGAGGTGGCCGAGCCGGGCGCCCGGGTGCTGCTCGCCGACTTCTGGACCGACCCGACGCACACGCAGCCACTGCACGCGGCGCTCATGGCGGGCGAGTTCGCCGTGCACATGCGCAATGGAGACGTGTACAGCGTGGCCGAGGCGCGGGAGTGGCTGGAGGCGACCGGCTGGACGTTCGTGGAGCACGCCCAGCTGGCGGGGCCCCAGAGCGTGGTCGTGGCCGAGGTGAGAGCCGAGCGCTGAGGCCGGCGGGAGGTCGCCCCGGCGCCAACTTAGGGCTCCGGGGTGATCCTCCAGGCGTCGATGGCGATCTGGGCGATGTCCTTCCACACCGGGGCGGCAAGGAAGGCGCCCTCGCGCTGCACCCGGTTCTCGTGCGGGTGGCGGAGCACCACCAGCATGGTGAACCGCGGGTTCTTCGCCGGCATGAAACCGGCGAACGAGGTGATCACCTCGCCCGAGTACTTTCCGTTGGTGGGCGCCGAGGCGGTGCCGGTCTTGCCCGCGATCTGTCCCTTGAAGGCGGGGATGCGGGCGAGGAACCCGGAGCCGATCTTGTCCTCGACCACGCCCACCATCATCTGGGCGAGGGTGGCCGCGGTGGCCGCATCGATCACGCGATGCTCGGGGGCCACCACCGGGGTGGCCGCGCCGGTGGCAGGGTCCACCACCGCATCGACGGCGTGGGGCTGCACCCACACCCCGCCGTTGCCCACCGCGTTGATCGCCGCCAGCAGCTCGATCGGGGTGGTCTGCACACCCTGGCCGAAGGACGC
>JBHEMT010000152.1:0-3901 GCA_046262435.1 Candidatus Dormibacteria bacterium
GCTGCGTTGTGTCGGGCGAGGGTCAGCATCTCGTCGGTCATGTCGAGCCCGTACGCCCTGCCGGTGGCACCGACGCGCCGAGCGGAGAGCAGAACGTCAATTCCTCCCCCAGAGCCGAGGTCCAACACCGTCTCGCCCTCTCGAAGATCGGCGACCGCGGTGGGGTTGCCACAGCCGAGGCTTGCGAGGACTGCGCTGTTGGGCAATGCGGACCGCTCACCCTCCTCGTAGAGGGCAGCGCCAAAGACCTCCTTCCCCTCGGGCCCGCACCCGCAGCCGTCACCGCAGCAGGCCGAGCCATCCGCCTGGTCGGTCGCGACGGCGACAGCCAGCGCTGCGTACTTGGACCGCACCTCCTCGCGCACGCGATCTGTGGTGCTCTCGTTCGTCATCTCAGCAGCAATCGCAGGGACAGGTGCCGTCGGGACAGTCACAGGGCATTGTCATCTCCTTGAAGAAGGTTGGCGTCAGGCGGAGCAACAGCTCAGCGGAGCAAGAGCGCAGCAGGTTGCGGGTGCGGCTCGGTGGCCGCTCCGGGGCGCCCCGCGAAACCCGGGGCGCCGCGACACCCAGCGTGCCTCGGCGGCGGTCACGCGATCGTGCGTTTGCAGTTGGGCCACTGCTCCCAGTAGGTCGGCATACATCCTTGCTCCTCCATCGATACACGTCGATCCGTCGATGGGAACGTATCTGATCCATCGACAGTTGTCAATGGCTAGCGATGGTTCCGTCTCCCCGCGGCCGCGGACGCCAGGGTCTGACCGGGCCGGCCGGGAGGGTCAACAGACCGACGGCGCCGGCCATGCCCAGCAGAATTCCGCCGCCGACAAAGACGGGCCGGATGCCCACCGCGACGGCCAGCCCTCCACCCAGCCCAATTGACACGAGGCGGCCGAACTGCCACGTAACGTCGAGGAGCGCGAAGACGCGGCCGCGGAGACCGGGGGGCGCCGACTCCTGGACAAGGGTTTGGAAGGCGACGCTGCCCGAGGAGGTATTGAGGCCGTAGAGGAAGAGGAGGCCGCCGCCGGCGATCGCGTTTCCGGTCAGGCCGAGCCCGATGTCACCGGCACCTCGAATGAGGTAGGCGCCGGGCACGGCACGCGCGGGTGCCAGCCGGGCCAGGGCGGGAACCACCACGGGGCCCGCCAGGGCGCCGACGCCCACGACCGCCAGCCAAACTCCGTAGCCGGTTCCGTTGAGCCCATAGGCGCGCTGCGCAAGGACCACCAAGAGCGCTGAGGTGGCTCCCACCGCGAGGGCGGCCAGTGCCTGCATGACGAGGAGCGACCTCAGCATCGAGAAAGATCGGATGGCGCCCATAACCTCAGGAAGCTGACGCCAGGGGCCGCCCCCCGCGCTGAGCGCGCCCTGACGGGGAAGCCTCGCAAGAATCAGCGCCGATGCTGCGAAGCTGAGCGCGTTGAGGCCGAATGCGACCCGTGGCGAGGCCAGAGTGAAGAGGAGCCCACCGAGAGGCGCGGCGACGAGCTGAAGCAGTACTCCGGCGGTCCACAGCAGGGCGTTGGCGGCCGGGAGGCTCTCGCGGCCGACCAGCCGCGGCACCAAGGCCCCGGAGGTCGGTGAGAAGCAGGATGTACCCAGGGCCAGCACCGCCGCGGCGACCAACGCCGTTGGGTAGGTCGGGGACAGCGCAAGCGCAGCGGCCGCAGCGGCTCGACCCAGGTCGAGTGCCACCAGCAGCCGCCGCGGCTCCAGCCGGTCGACGACGAGCTGAGCTGCAGAGCCACCCACCACCAGGGCGGCGCCCTCGACGATGACCAATGCCGCCACCCCCGCTGCGGAGCGGGTGGTGGCGTAGGCGAGCAGGGGCAAGGCCACGAAATTGATGGCGTCGCCGGCCCGGCTCACCACGGCGGCGACCCAGAGCCGTCGGAACGCCGGGACGCGCAGTGGCGCCCGGTAGCCGGGGAGTCCGGAGGCGACGTGGCGAGGACTGGTCACGTGCGCATCGCGGCCGGGTGTTTGGGCGTGATCTGCCGAATTTCAGCGGGCCCGCCGCCTAGCCCCACCAGAAGCTGGTGGCGATCAGGGCATAGAGAGCAATGAGGGCGAGTCCCTCGATCCAGGTCGACTCGCCGTCGAAAACGATCACCGCTGTGATCACAGCCGTGAGTCCGAGTGCCAGGACCAGCAGCGGCGAGAGCACCAGCGTGAGGGGCGCGCTTGCCACCACCAAGCTGAGCAGCACCAGCGCGGGGATCAGCGCCAGGGCGACCTGCAGGCTGCTGTTGAGAATCACGCTGAGGGCCAGGTCCGAGCGGTTCTGCAATGCAAAGCGAACTCCCACGACATTTTCAACCGCGTTGCCCGCGATGGCCACGATCACCAAACCGGTGAAGCCCTGCGAAATCCCAATTGCCTGGGTGGCCGGCTTCAGGGCGGTGACGAACCAGTCGGAGGCAAAGGCCGAAGCCACGCCCGCGCCGCCGAGCACGACCAGCGCGAACCACAGCGGCCAGCGGCGCGCGGCCTCGGCTTCGCCGCCCGGTCCCTGTGGCTGGCCACCGCGCAGGGCGTAAACCAGGCTGCCAGCGAACAGGACGAGCAGGACCAGTGCCGCGGCGATTGAGAGCGCCTGCTCATGACTGGCCGCCGGGGCGTGGAGCAGGCGTGCCGCAGTCGGCAGGCTGACCGCCGAGACCGCTACCAACGTCATCAGCGCGATCAGGTTGGGGATCTCACGGTCGAAGCGCTGAGTGCCGTGCCGGAGGCCGCCGAGCAGGAAGGCGATGCCCAGCACCAGCAGGCTGTTACCGAGAATCGAACCCACCAGTGCCGCCTGGACCACGGTGACCAGTCCCGCCCGCAGCGCGAAGATGGAGATCAGCAGCTCGGGCAGGTTTCCGAGCGCCGACTGCAGGATGCCGGTCGCACCGGCCCCCATCCGGGAGCCGAGCTGCTCGGTGGCGTCTCCGACGAGGGCGGCGAGCGCGGCGAGCGTGAGCGCGGACAGTACGAAGATCACCACCGGCCTGGCCGCCCCCGCTACGAGCCCTCCGCTGATCAGCACGCCGAGTGCGCTGACCGCGAGCACCACCCGCGTCTTCGTCGAAATCGCTGCGAACCCGGCTCCCCTGCTCATGCCGCAGCGATCCTAGGGCCACCGGCCGCGGGTTGTGCGTAGGCTTCCCGTGTTCGCCCTGCGACGGCCAGCGGTCCGAGGCGCCGGCCTCGCTGGCCAAGCGGATGCGCGAGCGTTCTCAGACCGAGGCGGTCCCAATCAGGCCCTTGCGAGTCACCAGGGCGGTCAGCTCGGCTTCCGACATGTCCTCGCTGCCCTCGGGGCGTCGCGGGACCACCATGTACCGCGACTCAGCGCTGGCATCCCACACCGTCACCTCGGTCTCCGCATTTAGTTCGACGCCGAACTCCCTGAGGACGCCCCGCGGGTCGCGCACCACCCGGGAGCGGTACGCCTCGCTCTTGTACCAGCCGGGAGATGGCCCGAGCAGCGCAATCGGGTAACAGGAACACAGAGTGCAGACCACCAGGTTGTGCTTCGTTGCGGAGTTGGCGACCACCTTGAGCCGCTGCTCCTGGATCCCGCCGGCCATGGACAGCCCGAGCTCGCGGATCGCTTCGTTGGCGTCGCTGAGCAGGCGTTCCTGGAAGGTTGAGTCAAGCCAAGCCCGGGCCGCGATGCGGGCTCCGTTCAGTGGCGAACCACCCGCCAGGAACTCGTCGATCCTGCGGTCGATTTCACCTGGGTCGAGGAGGCCGCGCTCCTCGAGCAGCGACTCCACCTGCCGCACCTGTCCGGCAATCGGTGCGCTGCCGTGGTCCCCGCTCACGGCACGCTGTCCTGGTCATCACCGGCCGGCGCCAGATAGTCCTCCCAGAGCTCGATGGTGACCGCGTGCTCGCCGGTCCCGAAAAG
>JBHEMT010000153.1:0-5188 GCA_046262435.1 Candidatus Dormibacteria bacterium
CAGCCAGTAGACGATCGAGCTGATGCTCAGGTTGACGACGATCTTGGCCACCACAGTGGCCACGTTCTTCATCCGGGTGAAGCCCACCTCGAGCATGGCGAAGCCGGCCTGCATCAAGAGCACCAGCAGGGCGGCGACCACGACCCACACGGTGTCGGCCGCCACGCCGGCAGCCTGGCTTGCGGTGGTGTCAGCGGCGGCGTGAGCCGTGAGCGGGCGCGAAGCGAGCGCGGTTGCGGCCGCCACGCCAATCCGAAGCAGCGTCGGTCGAGTGCGGGTTGGTCGAAGCAACGTGTCCCTCCCACCGTCTGTTCCTTGGCCGAACCGTAGGAATCGGAGGGGTGCATCTCCTACGCACGCTGCGCCTCAATCTGCGTGGCCCAATTTGTGCGCGGCGCCCTAACGGCCGTCGGAGCCGTCGGCTCCCGCGCCCGTCGGCGAGCGTGGTGGAGCGGAAGGGAGTCGAACCCTTGACCTCTGCCGTGCGAGGGCAGCGCTCTCCCAACTGAGCTACCGCCCCGCGCTGCGCCGCCCGAGGCGTGGCGCAGTATAGGCGTCAGGTCAGGCGGTCTCGCCCAGGAAGTAGGTGGCGCAGGCCATGTCCAGGAGCCGTGGCGAGAGCGCCATCGGCTCGCGCAGGTAGCGCGCCGTGTGGACCACCTGGTTGAGCAGGTCGCGCGGGTGCACCCCGTGCAGGGCGCGGCCGGCGCGGTGGCATTGGTCGAGCAGCCGGTCGATCATTGCCGCCTCGTAGGGGATCCCCTCGCGCACGCAGCAGCGCTTCCAGATCTCGCGATACTCGTCATCGGTGGGGTCGGGTACGAACACCTTGAAGCGCACTCGGCGCAGGAATGCCTCGTCCATCAGATGCTCGGGCTGCAGATTGGTGGAGAGCAGGAGCAGGCCGGTGAACGGCACCGGAACGCTGGTCCCGGCGCGGGCGATGTTGAGGTAGTCCACCCCCTTTTCGAGGGGCACGATCAGCCGGTTCAGCAGGTCGCGGGGCGACAGCTTCTGCTGCCGTCCGAAGTCGTCGATCAGAAACAGACCGCCGTTGGCCTTGAGCTGCAGCGAGGCCTCGTAGAAGCCCAGGGTGGAGTCGAACGCCAGCTCCAGCGAGTGAGGGCCGAGCTCACCGCCTGCCTTGACCACCGGGCGCTCCGTGAGCAGCCAGCGGCGGTCGTGGTCGGGCAGCTCGCGGGTCACCGGCACGTGGTGCAGAGGATCGAAGAAGCGGATCACCTCGCCGTGCGAGTAGAGCGCGCGGGGCACGAACATGGGCGGCCCGAGCACCTTGGCCGCGGCCTCGGCGAGTGAGGTCTTGCCGTTGCCTGGCGGTCCGTAGAGGAAGGTGGCGGCACGCGCGCTCAGGGCCGGTCCGAGCCGGTCGAGCAGGCTGTCGGGCACCACCAGGTCGCTGAACAGCTCGCGCATCGACTGGCGGTCGACCTCGACCTCCACGTGCGACTGCTGGTTGGCCATCGCCATGTAGGTGTTCAACGGCACCGGTGCGGGGCCCGCGTATTGGTTGAGCTCCATGATCTCCCGTGCCCGGGTGCGGCCGGTGGTCGAGATCTGCCACTGCATTGCCGAGTTGAGCGAGTCGTAGGAAGCGATCTGCGTCTGACGCATGCCGGTGGAGGTGATGTAGCCCTCATCGGCGAGGAACGCCAGGGTGGTCTCGAGCAGCGAGAAGGGCAGGCAGATCTGCTCGGACACCTCCCGCCCCAGCAGGCTGCCGTTGAGATACAGGATCTTCAGCGACAGGTCGCAGAGGAAGCTGAACGGCAAGCCGGTTTCCTCCGCGGTCCGTGGCGCCGGGGGGAGGGTGATCGCGGGGGCAGAAACGGGGCTCGGAAGGGTCGCCATCTCGGGCGGATTCTTGCATCGCCCGCTGTGGCTCACTGGCTGTTACCAGGACTGTGACCGCACCGTGGCATCGCGGAGAGCGTCCGGACCCCGTGCTAGGGTGGGCGCATGCGCACCGTGCCGCTCGACCTCGGGCCGCCGACGCGACGCCGTTACGGCCCCTTCTGGGTCGAGGAGGGGCTCGCCCTGGTCGCCGTCGGAGCCGTGATCGTGCTGACCGTGATCATCCTCTACGCCGTCGCCTTCCTGACCCGTCCCGCGTAGGCCGTAACCCGCCGGCTGCGGCGCGCGTTCCCCCAATGCCGGTGCCCCGGTCTTTGCCTATGAGCCAAACACCGCATCGCCGCGCAGCTGCCCGGTCCCGGACCCGGCGGCGGCGGCGCTCACAGCCCCACGCCCGCCGTGGGCCGCTCAGCCGGCACCGCGGGCTCCGCGTCCTGCTCCTGGCGGTGGCCATCGTCTCGGCGCTGGGAGCCACCGGAGTGAGCGCCGCGTACGCCGCCTTCACCAGCTACCGCGACCAGCTCCCCGACCCCAGCGCGCTCGCCGCAATGGAGCCGCCCCTGGACTCTCACGTGTACGCCCGCGACGGCACCCTGATCGCCGTGCTCCACGGGCCGGACTTCCGGCACGAGCACGTTGGAATCGACGACGTCTCCCGCTGGGTGAAGCTGGCAACCATCGACACCGAGGACCGCCACTTCTACGAACACCACTCATGGGACCTGCCCCGGATCGTCAAGTCGGGGCTTGACAACGCGCGGGGCCACGGCACCACCCAGGGCGCCTCGACGATCACCGAACAGCTGGCGAAGATCTCCTTTCTCCCCAGCGAGCGCTCCTACGATCGCAAGGTCAAACAGCTCATCCTCGGCAACGAGATCGAAGGCAACTTTCCCAAGCGCCAGATCCTCGAGATGTATCTCAACCGGATCGACTACGGCAACTTCTCGATCGGGATCGAGACCGCCGCGGAGAGCTACTTCCTCAAGCACGCCAAGGACCTCGACCTTGCCGAGGCCTCGGTGCTGAGCGGGCTGCCCAACGCTCCCGACGCGTACGACCCGCTCCACCACCTGCCCGGTGTCGACATCAACCCTCTCGCCAAGTACCGCCAGCGGGTGGTGCTCCAGGCCATGGTGAGTAACCACGACATCACCCAGGAGCAGGCGGACGCCGCCTCCGCGCAGAAGCTGGTGTTCCACCCCTACTACGAGTCCGAGCCGCACGTCGCCCCCGACTTCGTCGGCTACCTGCGCACCTATCTCAGCCGGCGCTGGGGCGATGCCTACCTGAAGCCGGGTGGATGGGAGATCACCACCACCCTCGACCTCAACCGCCAGGCGATCGCCGAGAAGTCGGTTCACGACGGCATCGCGGCGGTCTACGCCCACTTCAACGCCCACGACGGCGCCCTGGTCTCCATGGATCCGAGGGACGGCGAGATTCTCGCCCTGGTTGGGGCCTGGGATGACAACAACCCGGGGGTGGGCCAGCTCAACATGGCGACCCGGCGTCTCCAGCCGGGCTCGACGATCAAGCTGTTCACCTACACCGCGGCGATCGCCTCGCGAGCGATGACCATGACCACCCCGGTAGTGGACGAACCCATCCACCTCAACATCGGCGGCCGGGAGGCCTACTCCCCGCTGAACTACGACCGGAAGTTCCACGGCGTCTGCTCCCTGGCAACCTGCCTGGGCAACTCGCTGAACATCCCCGCGGTGAAGGTGGAGGCGGCGGTGGGCATCCCCTACATCACCGATCTGGAGATCGCCGCGGGACTCACCTCGCTGGCCACGCCGAGCAACCGCCCCGCTCCGCTCCAGTACGCCGCCACCCTGGGCGGCCTGCACTCCGGCCTGAGTCCGCTCGAGCTCGCCGAAGGGGCGAGCACCATCGCATCGCTGGGAATCCACTACGACGGCACCCCGGTGCTGAAGATCAGCGAGGGCGCCGGCAAGCGGACTGTGTACGTCCACGACCCCAAGACCGAGGGCCGTCGTGTCCTCCCCCAGAACGTGGCCTACATCATCAACGAGATGACCTCCAACGACAAGAACAGGATTCTCGAGTTTGGGCCAAAGAGCGCGCTAACGCTGCCGGACCGGCGGGTGAGCGCCAAGACGGGTACCACCGAGTCGTTCACCGACAACTGGACGGTGGGCTGGACCCCCCAGGTGGCCACCGTCGTTTGGGTGGGCAACCCCTCGCCGAGCTGCCTGCGACCCGAGGACCGTCCAGCCCTGCAGGCGGCGTTGAACCGTGGGCGGTACCTCTACCGTGGCCAGGGTTTGGACGACCACTACAGCCCGGGGGAGCTCGCCTACTACCGGCTGGCTCCGCTCAACGACCATTGCGGTCACCTGGAGGGCTCGACGGGTGTCACCGGGGCCGCGCCGATCTGGCACGACTACATGGCCCGGGTTCTCGCCGGCACCGCCAAGGACTGGTATCCACGGCCGCCCGACCTGGTCAGCGACGGGGTGGGCGACGACGCCAACTTCTTCCTCTCCGACGATGTGATCCCGGTGCCGAGCTGCACCTACTACGCGGCCAAGCCCGACCCGGCAAACCACTGCACCTATGGCGGGGCCCACCCTGCCGCAGCCGTTCCGCCCCCAGGCGCCGCTCCCGCGGCCGCCGGGGCGCAGCCGCCCCCGCCCCCGGCGCCGCCGGTGGTGGTCATCCCGCCTCCGCCGAGCAAGAAACCCTGAACGGCCGGCGGGGGTCGATGCGCCGACGCGTCCTAGACTGAGCCCAGCAGCCATGAGCGACACCGTCCTTCCCGTGCCGCCGCTGGCCCCGCCGCCGCTCGCGCTGGCGGTGAGTCTCGATCTGGTCACGCAGGGGCACCTGCGTTTGGCCGACCGGAGGGACAGCCGGCTCGGCCCCCTGGTGGACGCCTTCGAGCTGAGCGCCGTGGCCTGGACCGGCGCCCATCCCCGGCTGGTCGGCTTTTACCCCCCGCCCGCCGAGCCCGAGGCGGCGCTTGCCGACCTTCGCGCCCGGGTGGACGCGGCGGTCACCTGGGGTCGCAGCCGGCTGGAGGCGCAGTCCGCGTCCCGTTGCGACGTGCTCGTGATCGCCCTCCGCCCGCTCCCGGCCCACCCCCTCCTCGCCCCCCCGTCGGGACCGGTGCAGGTGGGCGCCCTGGCCGCGGACCCCGCCTCCGGAGAGGTGCAGACCCTGCTCGACCCGCCCCGCTCACTCCCCTCGGCGCGCGCCATCTCGCGGCATGCGAAGGCGCTGCAGCGGGGAGCGCAACCGCCCACCCTGGCCGCTGTCGACCTCGCCGAGCGCCAGGCGATGGCCGCCG
>JBHEMT010000154.1:0-5673 GCA_046262435.1 Candidatus Dormibacteria bacterium
CACCCGAGCCTCGCAGCTGACCAGGTCAGCGTCGGCTGCGGAGTGCTCGTCCTGAGCACGGGCGACGGCCACCGCCACCTCGGCGCGCTCCACCTCGAGAGCGTGGACCAGCCGCTCGGCCTGCGCGACCGGCTCGGCACACGCCTGCACCGCCGCAGCCGTGCGGGTCACCACGACCGCCGCGCCGCGCTCCGCCACCGCGGCCGCGGCGCCGCGAACCAGGGCGATGACCAGGTCACCCTCCACCGCGAGCAGCCCCAGCTCGGCCGCCCGGTGACGGCGCCGGGTCGCCTCGACGAGCTCGGCTGTCGCCCGGTGGCGCCGCTCCGTCTCGTCCACCCGCATCCGCTCAGCTCCGTGTTCGACCTCGGCGGTGCGGCGGCGATCCGCGGCCTGCTCGGATGCCGCAAGCAGCACCCGGTGGGTGCCCCGCTCGGCCTCCGCAGCCTGCCGGGCAGCCTCCCGGCGGGCGGCTGCCGCCTCGACCAGGGTCCTGGCCTCGGCCAGCGCTGCCGCCGCGGTCTCCCGCTCACCGCCGCGCACGGCGGCCAGTGCCTCGAGGGCGGCCGCTCGAGCCTGTTGCTGACCGGCGGCAACCGTGGCCGTGGCCGCCGCCGACTGGGCCTCGACCAGGCGGGTGCGCGCCTCGGCGGCGGACGCTGCGGCCAGCTCGGTCGCCCGTTCCGCCTCGCCGAGCAGCCGGTGCGCGCCGTCGGCGCGGCTGCGCACCTCAGCCTCCGTGACGGCCGCTGCCGCTGCCTCCGCTGAGGCCTCCTGCTCGGCGGCGGCAAGCTCGAGGGTGCGGCCGGGGGTCCCCCCTGCTCGGAGACCGCCGGCGGTCACAACGGTGCCGTCAGGAAGCACCGCCCGGCCCCCGGCACGTGACACCGCAGCGGCGCCGACAGCCGCATCAGGAGCCAGCCAGACGCGATGCAGCAGATGGGCAAGACTGCCGCGGGCTGCGGGATCGCAGTCGGCGACGGCCGCGGCTGAGCGCACCCCAGCCGGCGGCTCGGGGGTGTCCGGAGCCGCGACCCCCGCCCCGAGAAGCTGTTCGCGCACCGGTTCCCCGGCGAGCAGCGAGGCAGCCGCGGCAAGGTCGTTGACCACCCACGCACCCAGGTCGGCCTCCAGGGCCGCCTCCAGCGCGGCCGCGTCTCCTGCCGGGGTGCGCAGGCTGTCGAGCAACCGGCGGGCCCCCAAACGCCCCTCGCGCACGGCGCGGGTGATCACCCCCTCGTGGCCGAGCCGGCCCTCGATCTCGCCGCGCACCGCGGTGGCCCGGGCGCCCAGGCGGGCCGTCTCGGCGTGCGCCCGGCTGCGCTCCGTCTCGCTGCTCCGAGCCTGTTCGCGAGCGTCCGCCTCATCGGTGCGGGCGTGGGCGAGTTGCTCTTCGGCCGCGGCGGCGGCAGCCTCCAAGGCGTCCAGGGCGGCGGCGGCCCCGGCGGCGCCCGCGGAGAGCGCGTCCGCCTGGCGGCGCGCGGTGGCCACCTCGCGGGTGAGGCCGGTGAGTGTCTCGTCGAGGAGCACCACCCGGGCGGTGCCGTCCCGAACCGCCGCAGCGGCTGCCTCCCACTCGGCCGTCACCCCCTGAAGCCGCTCCTGCAGCTCGCGAAGCCGCACCGCGGCGGGACGCAGGGAGGCCTCGGCCTGCTCGTGCTCCGCCACCCCCGCTCGCAACCGTGCCTCGGACGCAGTGGCGGCCAGCGACCGAACCTGAAACTCCCCGTCGGCGGCGGTGAGCAGGCCCTCCTGATCTTCCAGCTCGGCGGCCGCAGCGGCGTGCGCGGCGGCAGCCGCGCTGCGCCCCAGGCCGGCCGCCGTGGCGCGGTCCTGCCAGCGGCGCACCTCGCCGGCCGCGCGTTCGGCAGCCACCCGAGCGCCCTCCAGCCGCGCGGCGGCCTGTGACCGGACGGCGCGCTGTTCCTCGAGGCCGGCCTGCTCGAAGCTGAGGCGGTCGCGGAAGCCGCGCTCGGCCTCTGCGGCAGCCTCGGCCCGGCTGCGCGCCTGGCCGAGCCGCTGTCGAGCGCTGGTGGCGCGCGCCCGGGCGGCCCGCCATTCCTCCCGCGCCAGGCTGCCGCGCAGCTGGGCGAGCCGGGCAGCGAGCTCACGCTGCTCCATCGCGAGGACCGCCTGCGCCGCCAGCTCCGCGAGGCGCGGCTCGGCGTCGGCGAGCAGGTCGTGCAGTCGCAGCAGGCGGGTCTGCACTCGCTGCACCCGGTCAATGGCGTCGTCGGAGGCAGCCCGCAGCGAGCGCACCCCCGCCGCCTGCTCGATGAGTACCCTGCGCTGCCCCGGCGTGGCCTGAATGATCCCGTCGATGTCGTTCTGCGCCACCACCGAGTAGCCACTCTGGGTCAGGCCGGTGGCACCGAGCAGCCGCTCGACGTCGCGCAGGCGGGCTCGCTCCCCGTTGAGCCGGTACTCGCTGTCACCGTGACGAGTCACCCGGCGGCTCACCGAAACCTCCGCGTCCTCGCTGCGCAGGCGTCCATCCTCGTTGTCCAGGACCAGCTCGACCTCGGCCATTCCCATCGGCGCGCGCCCGTCCCCACCCGCGTAGATGACCTCGTCCATGCGCGCTCCGCGCAGCTCGCGAGCATTGGTCTCGCCAAGTCCCCAGCGGATCGCATCCACCAGGTTGCTCTTGCCGCTGCCGTTTGGGCCCACCACCGCGGTGATGCCGCCTTCGAGCACGAGGTCGCTGCGCCGGGCGAATGTCTTGAAGCCGGCGAGGGTGATGCGACGGAGCTTCATCGGCTCGATTGTGGGTGGGCGACGCCGGCGGCGTCAACATGTTGGGTGGACCCATGCCCGCAACCACCAGATGATGTGGCTGGGACAGTCACCTCGGGGTGCCCGACCCGCCGGCTCCGCCGGTCGGCCGGCGGCCTCCGCCGGTGGTTCCGGACCGGTTGGCGCGAGGCGGATCGCCACCCTTTACCGCCGGACTCTGGTCCGCGGACTGCCGCCCCCGGCCCCGTCCGCCGCGGTGGCCGCGGCGTCGCGCCGCGGCCGGGGCCGAGGCCTCGGTGGCGTCCGTCGGTCGGGGCGTTGCAGCGGGTGGCGCCGCGGTCGGTGGAACTGCTCGACTCACCAGTGCCCCCGCGGCGGCGCGCAGGGTGCCGAACAGCCCGCGACGGGACGGCGATGGCAGGGCCGGCGGCGGGGCGACCGGGGCGCGACGGCGCCCGGCGGTCCGGTCGGCGGCAACCTCGGCCACCCGCCGGCGTACCCGCGGCCCCTCCTCCGCGACCCCCCGTGCGGCCACCCGGGCGGCCCCTGCTGCCGCGCTCGATGCCGCAGGCCGGTGAGCGCCCTTACCCCGGGCGGCCAGCCTGGCGACCCCCGCCCGTGCCGCCGCCTGCTCGGCGGCCTGCTTGGTGTTGCCGGTTCCGCGGCCGACCACCTCGCCTCCGACCAGAGCATCGGCGGAGTACTCCCGGCGGTGGCCGGGCCCGCCCGCCGCGACCACCCGGTATGCCGGGGGAATCCCGGTGCGCTCCTGGGCCAGCTCCTGCAGCCGGCCCTTGTGGTTCTCGTCACTCCAGTCGGCCAGGTCGCCGACGTTGCCGAAGAACACGCGGGTCACGGCGCGGTAGCCCTGGTCCAGGAAGATCGCCCCCATCAGCGCCTCGAAGGAGTTGGCCAGCAGCGACGGCAGCTGACGGGCGCCCGTCTTGGCAGCCCCCCTGCCGAGCAGCAGGATGTCGCCGAGGCCGAGTCCCTCGGCCAGCTTGGCGAGGGAGACGGTGTTGACCAGTGAGGCGCGCAGCTGGGTGAGCTGGCCCTCGTCATAGGTGGGAAAACGCTTGAACAGGTACTCGCCGACCACCAGCTCGAGAACAGCATCGCCGAGGTACTCGAGCCGCTCGTTGTCGTGTCCGGGCCCGCTGACCTGGCCGCGCTCGTTGTTCCACGACGCGTGGGTCATCGCCTCGCGAAGCAGCTCGGGACGCCGGAAGCGGATCCCGGTCCGTTCCTGAATCGCCTCCAGCCCGGCCGCCTCCCCGGCGTCGAGGCCGGCGTAGATCGCGGGCGTTGCCGAGGCAGGCGAAGCTGTCGAGGTGACACCCCGAGCCGTCACCGGTGCGCCGGTGGCGGGGAGCCTCGCCGGCTCCGGTTCGCCGGGTGACCCGTCTAGGAGGCCGCCCCCACCTTCTCCTGGATGTAGTCCCAGGCCTGGCCCACGGTCCCAATCTTCTCCGCGTCCTCGTCCGAGATCTCCATGCCGTACTCCTCCTCGAACGCCATGATCAGCTCGACCAGATCGAGGCTGTCCGCGTTCAGGTCGTCCACGAAACTCGCCTCCGGCGTCACCTGCGCCGGTTCCGCTCCGAGTTGCTCGACGACGATCCCCTTGAACTTGTCGAAGGTCATGTCCGTGGTTGCCATCGGTGCTGCTCCCCTGTTGTGCTGATCCGGCGCGCTCGCCGGGTTCGTGGCGCGGGTCTCGGTGACCCGATTCTGGTTGGCCGGATGCCTGAGGTTCGATCCCACTGTGGTCGCGTCCGCCGGATGACTGCAGTGGCGGCCTGTTGTACGCGGATGGCGCCCCGTCGCGCGCGCGCGGACCGCTGGCCCCATCCCTGACCGACGGACTGGCGCTGGCCGGGGCCTGAGGATGGGAAGCCACCGACGGCCCGGTGGTTTCGCGCGATGCCGGAACGGACCCGGCCGCGGTCGTCGGGGACGGGACGGTCCGGGGTCGCGGCCGCGCCCGCTCAGCATCCGCGGGTCGCCGGTCGCGGCGCACCGCTGCCCCCGACAAACTCTCCCCGGGAACCACCACGATGGTCGGGCGCGGCGGGCCGCCGGCCGCGGGGCGTTCCGCGGCGGCGGGAGGTTCTGCGGCCACCGGCGAATCCGCGGCGATGGGGCCACCCTGGGCACGCGCGCGACCGCGACGGCCGCCCCGGGGAGGCGGTTGGTCGCCGGCGATGACCTCGCCCGTGGAGGCTCCCTGCGGGTCTCCGCCGGAGCCCGCGCCGTCGCCGGCGAAGGCCGCCTCGAGCGCATTATCCGGCGGGGTTCCGCTCATGCGGCGAGGCCTCCGTCGACGTGGAGTACGTGCCCAGTGATGTAGGCGGCGCCCGGCGAGGCGAGGAAGACGATCGCCGCGGCAACCTCCCCCGCGGTACCCAGCCGGCCGAGGGGTACGTTGGTCAGCGCTGCCCGTCGCACCTCATCACTCAGGGCGGCGGTCATATCGGTGTCGATGAAGCCCGGGGCCACCGCGTTGACCGTGATCCCCCGTGAGCCGACCTCCTTGGCCAGGGCCTTGGTGAGCCCGATCAGCCCCGCCTTGGCGGCGCTGTAGTTCGCCTGCCCCGCGTTGCCGCGGACCCCGGAGACGGAGCTGATGTTGATGATCCGGCCGGAGCGCTGTCGCAGCATGGGCCGAAGAGCCGCGCGGCAGACCACGAAGGCGGCGGTGAGATCCACCTGGAGCACCGCTGCCCAGTCGTCGTCGCTGAGCCGCAGCGCCAGGTTGTCCCGCGTGATCCCGCCGTTGTTGACCACAACATCCAAGCGGCCCAGCGCCTCGATGGTGCGCGGCACCAGGGACCCGGCCGCAGCCGCGTCGGCGAGGTCCGCCGCGACGGTGGTCGCCGTGCCGCCTGCCGCGCGAATGCGCGCGGACACCTGCTCGGCGGCTTCACGGTTGGCGCC
>JBHEMT010000155.1:0-20800 GCA_046262435.1 Candidatus Dormibacteria bacterium
GTCGGCACATACACTCCGGTCTCGGTGCGGGTCTCGCAGACCGAGCCGCCGGCGATCCCCACCCGGATGGCGTCGGCGCCCTGCTCCTCGAGCCAGCGGAAGCCCTCCGCGCTGGCCACGTTGCCGGCGATCACGAACAGATCGGGATGGGTGCGCTTCACCCAGGCAAGCGCCTGCTGGGTCTGCACGTGGGCTCCGTTGGCGGTGTCGAGACAGACGACGCGGCAGCCCGCGTGGTGGAGCGCATCGCACCGCGAGCGGTAGTCGCCGGTGACCCCGACGGCAGCCGCCAGCCGTCTCCCATCGCCGCGCATCGACCCCAGCGCCGCGCCGAACTCGGCCACCTGGAACTCGATGCTGCCGAATCGATGGAGCACGCCGAGAGCGCCCTCCCCCGCCATGGCCTGGCACATTTCGCGCCCGCAGACGTCAGGCATCGGCGAGGCGAGGATGGGCACGGTGAGCCGCGCCCCGCCCAGCGCAACCTCAGGGTGCGCGTCCATCCGGTGGGGCAGGGTCGAGACCACCCGGGGGACCAGACTGAGGTGGTCGAAATCCCAGGCCAGCGGGGCTGCGGCCTCGGTGGCCCGCGCGGTCGGCAGCAGCTGCGTCTCCATCCCGCCATTGTCGGGGTCGGCCGGGAGGGCCTGCACGGGGTGGCTGGAGATCACCGGCGACCTCAGGAGAGAAACGCCTCCATGCAGCGGTCGTCACCGCCGGACGTGGCGTTCACACTGGCGCCGGCACTCCGCTGATCGGCTCGCCGGCGGCGAAGCCGCGCGACTGACCGTCCCAGACGACGGTCACCGAGCCGGCACCCAGGGCCTGCCAGCCCGCCTCGTCGGTGTGCACCGCGGCGGTGCGTTCGTCGGCCCCGAGGAGCACCACCGCTGGGTCGGGCATCGCCTCCAGCGCCGAGGGCAGCCAGCCGCGGCCGAAGGTGTCGTAGTGGGGAAGCACGGCGGTGCGGGGCACCAGCCCGAGGGCCTGCTGGTAGCGTCGCCGGCGCCGGTCCGGCCAGCTGGCCCGGAGGAGTACCCAGGCGGCCAGCCCCATCGCCCCGGCCGACGAGCCGCCCAGGGCGGCCCCGCCACGCCAGGCCGAGGCGATCGCCTCCCAGGACGGCGAGCCGAGCAACACCCGCACCACCGCGCCCGGGTCACCGCCCACGATGTAGAAGAAGCCCGCCTCGCTGGCCTTGGCCACGGTGGACTGGTGACGGGCCTCGGTTGCAGTGCGGAGCCGCAGCTCCTCCACCGTGAGCCCCAGGGTGGCGAACCAGCGCTGCGCATTTGCCACAGCCCGGTCGGGAGCATCGTGGGCGGCGGTGGCGATCACGTAGGCGGGACGGCCAGCCGCAGCCCCAACCAGGAGGCGATCCTGCGGCTCATTGCCGGGCTGGAGCTCGGCGCCTCCGGTCAGCACCAGCGGGCCGCTCACCCCGGCTCCGTGCGGCTCGGCCGGTTGAGGGTGATCGAGGCACTGCGTACCCTGCCGTCCTCGCGCCAGCGCACGCTCAGGGTGTCCGCCTCCCGGCGCCAGCGAACGCCGCCCCGCGCCTCTGCCGGGATGCGCCCCGCCAGACCGCCGCGAAACCGCTGGGGAAGCGCCTCCCAGTCGCCCCGGGCTCCGCGGCGGGGCAGGCCGGTTTGGAACACGGTCCACACCGCGTCCGGAGCGAGCACCACGATGGCGTCGGCCTGCCCGGTGTCGATCAGCTCGAGCCCGTAGGGCGGCGGGGTGGATGCCGCCCAGGGGAGCCAGTAGAGGGTGCGTTCCTCGGCGACCCACCAGGCGTGCGGCTCCTCGCCCGGCAGATGGGGCATGCGCGCCGGGCGATGGTGGGCCGCGGCCACCCCCACCGCCACCGCTCCGACCCGCTCGCGCAGGCCGGCGTCACCGTGGAGCCGGCCGTCATCTCCGGCGGCGGCGAGCAGGTCGCGAGCGGCGGCGGCGGGGTAGGCGTGGCGCACCAGGCCGAGTGACCCGTCGCGGACGCGCTCCCGGGCACCGGCACCGAGGTAGTCGTCCCAGGGGATGTCGACAGCCGCCGAGAGCACCTCGGCCCCCACCGCCTCGGCGGCGCTGCCATGCCGGGGCGGCGACGGGTCGGGCTCCTCGCCCGGAAGACCGCCCGGCCGGCTGATCACCACGCTCACAACCTGCCGGAGCATAGCCGCGAGCCACCACCGGTCCCGGCTGAGCAATCCTGCAACGGTGCGGATCGCCGTCATCGCCGACACCCACCTGCCACGCCGGGCGCGAGACCTGCCGCCCTCGGCGTGGCAGACGGTTCGGTCCGCCGACGCCGTGATCCACGCCGGTGACGTGGTCGCCGACAGTCTGCTCGACCGCCTCGAGGCGGAGCGCCCGCTGCACGCGGTGCGGGGCAACAACGACACCGGCCTGCTGCGGCTCCTCCCCGAGCGTCTCGACCTCCGCCTCGAGGGCGTCGAGGTGGGCGTGGTGCACGACGCCGGCCCGACGGCCGGCAGGCGGGGCCGGTTGCGCGCGCTGTTCCCTCGGGCCCGGGTGGTGGTCTACGGGCACAGCCACATTCCCGTCGTCGACGACGAGGGCGGACTGCTCCTCCTCAACCCCGGCTCGCCAACCGACCGGCGACGCATGCCCTTCTTCACCATGGCAGTTCTGGACATTACCGGCAGCAGCGTGACCGCTCGGCTCGTCGACCTCGGCCTGGAGCGCGCCTGACGCCCGCACCCCGAACCACCGTCGAGCCCCGGACGGCAAGGCGGCCGGGGGCTGCCGCCTATGGGTCCGTGTGGTGCAGCGGGTCCTGCATCGCCGGTCGCGCTTTGGCCAGGCCGGCGCGCTTGGCCTCGGCGCTGACGGCGGCCGCAACCGCCGGCGCCACGCTGCGGTTGAAGACCGAGGGTACGATGTACTCCGCCTGGAGGCTCTCTCCGGCGACGATATCGGCGATCGCGCGGGCGGCGGCGAGCTTCATTCCGTCGGTCACCTGGCGCGCCCCGCAGTCGAGCAGGCCGCGGAAGAAACCGGGGAAGCAGAGAACGTTGTTGATCTGGTTGGGATAGTCGCTGCGGCCCGTCGCCATCACCGCGATCAGGCCCTCCGCGTCGGCCGGGTTGATCTCAGGGTCGGGGTTGGCAAGGGCGAAGACAATCGCCCGGTCGGCCATCCGGGCCACCAGCTCGCGGGTGAGCAGGCCGCCGGCGCTGGTACCGAGGAAGACATCGGCGCCGTCCAGCGCCTCAGCGAGGGCACCTCGGATCCGCCGCGGGTTGGTGTGCTGCAGGTACCACCGGTGCGCTTCTCCGGGGGTGTTGTCGTTCTCATGAAGGATCCCCAGGCGGTCGACGCCGACAATGTCGCGCACCCCCGCCGCGAGCAGCAGGCGGGTGCAGGCGGTGCCCGCCGCGCCGGTGCCGAGCACCACGATGCGCACCTCGTCGAGCTGCTTGTCCACCACCCGCAGGGCATTGGTCAGCGCCGCCATCACCACCACCGCGGTGCCGTGCTGGTCGTCGTGGAAAACCGGGATATCGAGGGACTCACTGAGCCGGCGCTCCACCTCGAAGCAGCGCGGTCCGCTGATGTCCTCAAGGTTGATGCCGCCGAACACCGGGCTGATTCGCTCCACGGTGGCGACGATCTCGTCGACATCGGTGGTGTTCAGGCAAATCGGAAAGGCGTCCACTGCACCGAACTCCTTGAAGAGCATCGCCTTGCCCTCCATCACCGGCAGTGCGGCCAGGGGCCCGATGTCGCCAAGACCGAGGACGGCGGTCCCGTCGGTGACGATCGCCACCGTGTTGCGCTTGATGGTCAGGTTGCGCGCCCGCTCGGGCTGCTCGGCGATGGCCAGGCACACCCGGGCGACGCCAGGGGTGTAGACCATGGAGAGGTCGTCGCGGGTCTTGACCGGCAGCTTGGGCTCGACCGAAATCTTGCCGCCCAGGTGGGCGAGGAAGGTGCGGTCGCTGTACTCGAGGACGGTGACGCCGTCGAGGTGGTGCAGCGCCTGGACCAGCTGCTCGGCGTGATTCGCGTCGGCCGCGAGCACGGTGACGTCGCGGATGATTGCGTCGCGCTCCACCCGCACAATGTCGATCGCGCGAAGGTCACCACCGAGGCTGCCGAGGGCGGTGGTGAGCACGCCGAGCGTGCCCGGCCGGTTGAGCAGGCGGCACCGGGCGGTGAAGGCGAAACTGGCCGAGGTGTGCTGCTGCATGCGCGCGCCTCAGAGTAGCTGGTGGCCCGCGCCACTCAGGCTTCCCGCTCAGCTACTGCCTGCGGGCGATCGCCCTGGCGAGGTCGGTCTTGCTCATGCTCGAACGGCCCCGCACCCCAAGGTCACGGGCCCGGGCCATCAACTCCGCCTTGGTATGGCCGACGACATCGACGCCGCCGAAGGTCTCCGGCGGTCGTCCGGGCTCAGGCGCCGGATCGGAGGGGCCGCGCGCCGGCTTGGGTTCCCAATGGTCGCCCACCTTCTCGAACGAGTGCTTGACCGCAGCGAACGCGGTGCGGCGGGCGCGCTCCCCCTCTCCGTACTCCTGGACAGCGCTGTCGCGGGTCTTGGTGAAGGTTCGCTGCGCCTTGGCCGGGGAGCGGCGCAGGGTGCCGGGCAGTTCATCCTTGGCGGGCATCGACGTCCTCCCTAGCCTGCGGGGTTCGCGACCACAGTAAGGACCCGGTATACCCAACGGGACCAGGGGGCTCAATCCCCGGAACCGCGTTGGGTACGTGGTGCCCCCTCAGCTTCCGGAGGCGGGCCGGCGAGCGGCGGGCCGGGAGGACGAGGGCCCGCGACCACGCCACTCGGTGGTACGCGGTCGCGAGCGGCCGGCGGGCTGGGCTCCGGGGCGTCCGGCAGGCTGGCCACCGGAGCGTACCGATGGCTGTCGGGCACCCTGGCGGTTGAGCATCGGACGGCGCTGGAAGCCGGGCTGCTCGACCGGGTCGGCGGTGTACTCCCAGGTACCACTGTCGAGCAGCTTGGCCGCGTCGACGTGGCGCACGGCGGGAGCTCCCAGGCGGCGCAGCTTGCGCCACTGGTCGGCGTCCTCGGCGCTCACCAGCGTCAGCGCCCGACCCTGCGCGCCGTTGCGCGCGGTGCGGCCATTGCGATGGGTCAGCCATTCGGCCGTGTCGGGCAGCTCGTAGTTGACCACCAGGGCCACGTCGGAGACGTCGATCCCGCGGGCGGCGACGTTGGTGGCCACCAAAACCGAGGTCTGGCCCTTGCGGAAAGCTCCGATGGCACGGTCGCGGGCGTTCTGCGAAAGGTTGCCCTGCAGCTCGCTGGTGGTGTGACCGATCCGCTCCAGGTCACGGGCCAGCTTCTTGACTCCGTGCTTGGTGCGATGGAAGACGATCGCCGGCCCCTTGTGGAGGTCGAGCAGGCGGCTCAGCTGGTCGACTTTGCGCTCGCGATCGACGCGCATCAGCCCGTGCTCCAGGGTCGGCTCGGCGCTCGGCGCAACCTGTACCCGCGCCGGGGCGGTGAGGTGCTTGGCGATCATCGTCTGCACCCACTCGGGCATGGTGGCCGAGGCGAGCACGGTCTGCCGGTCGCCACGCGGCGGCATCGAAGCCATGATCCGCTCCACGTCCTTGGCGAAGCCCTGGTCGAGCATCTCGTCGGCCTCGTCGAGCACCAGGTACCGGGCTGCAGCAAGCTTCAGCGCCCCCTGGTTGATAAGGTCAAGAAGCCGGCCCGGGCAGCCGATGACGACGTCGACGCCGCGACGCAGGTCACCGAGCTGGACGCCGTAGCCGACGCCGCCGATCACCAGGGTGTGGCGCAGCTGCGGGTCGAGCATGGTCAGCACGGCACGGATCTGAGTGCCGAGCTCGCGGGTGGGAGCGATGATCAGCGCGCGCGGGGGCGCGCCACGACGGGGGCCGCCCAACTGCTCGATCAGGGGCAGCAGGAAGGCGAGGGTTTTCCCGGACCCGGTCGGCGCCTGGATGACACAGTCTTGGCGCTGCAGAAGCGGCGGCAGCGCCTGCTCCTGCACCGGAAGCGGACTGCTCAGCTTGTGCTGGTCGAGGATGGCAAGCGTGCGCGGACGCACGCCGAGATCGGCGAAAGTGGACATTCGATGGTTCCCTGAGGGCCCAACGCTGCTGCGTCGAACCTCGTCCCCTGCTCTGGACTGCGATGTAAACCGGATTCTTGAGGACACCGCGCGGCGGGGAGAAGGATCACCAAGATGGCTGTCCCGATGAGTCGGAACGTCATCACCCTATCAGGTGGCACGGGATTGCGGGTCACGGGGATGCGGCAACGGAGTTGCGCGGGCGTCCTCGGATGGCGACGCCGGAGCGCGCGCATGGTGGGGCCCGCACGGTTCACAACCCGTGCTCTCGACACCGACTGCGAGCCCGACGCGCGCGCCGATTGGCGCCGCCTCAGAGCGCCCTGCGTTGCTCCTCCGTGAGGGAGAGCGCCGCCCCGGCGATGTTCTCCTCCAGGTGGGCCACCGACTTGGTGCCCGGGATCGGCAGCATCGCCGACGACCGGGCCAGCAGCCACGCCAGGGCGACCTGTGAGGGGGCGGCGTCGTGCTCCCTGGCGAGTCGGTCGAGGCGGTTGCCCGGCCGGGCCAGCTCCCCGGTGGCCAGGGGAAACCAGGGAATGAACGCGATCCCCTCACGCGCGCACTCGTCGAGCACGTCCTCGGAGTGACGGTCGGTGAGGTTGTAGCGGTTCTGCACGCTCACCACCTCGGTGTGACGGCGCGCCTCGGCCAGTTGCGCGATGGTGACGTTGGAGACGCCAATGTGGCGGATCTTGCCGGCCGCGCGGAGCTCGGTGAGCACACCGATGCTCTCGGACAGCGGCCAGTCGCCGCTCACGTTGTGCAGCTGGTAGAGGTCGATGCGGTCAACACGCAGCCGGCGCAGGCTGCCCTCGCAGGCGGCGCGGAGATGATCGGGACTGCGGTTCGCCTCCCAGCGTCCCGGCCCGGAGCGCTCGAACCCCGCCTTGGTGGCGATCACCAGGTCATCGGGGTAGGGATGGAGCGCCTCGGCAATCAGCTCCTCGCTGACGTGCGGGCCGTACGAGTCCGCGGTGTCGATGAGGGTGGTGCCCAGCTCCACGGCGCGGCGCAGAACCGCGATCGACGCGGCGTGGTCGCGCGGCGCGCCCCATACCCCCTCCCCGGTGATTTGCATGGCCCCGAAGCCGAGCCGGTTGACCCTCAGGTCTCCGATCAGGATGCTGCCCGCCGCCGCCGCGCTGAGATTGCCGTGCTCGATCGCCGTGCCCCCCACGTCTGCCTGTCCGGTGGCCCCGGGTGGTTGCTGCAGCAACCACCGTAGGGACCTTCCCCGCCGGGGTCAACTCTGGAGTCACCAGGCGCTGAACCCGCACCTCCCGCCCTGCTCCGCGGCCACGTCGCCGGCCCCTCCGGAACCAGTCCGAGCACCACAGGGCTCCGAACGGTTACCGTGGTGGAGCGATGAGATCCATCGCGCGTTCGGTCATCGCACTTCTCGCCGGTACCGCAGACGCTACCAGCGGGCGAGAAGAGGACGGATGCCATGAACGGAACTATCAAGAAGATCCAGTACGACCGGGGCTTCGGCTTCATCCGGAGTGACGAGGACGGGAAGGAGTACTTCTTCCACCGCACCGGTCTGGACCAGACGGTCGACCTCGACTCGCTCGGTGGCGGTGAGGCAGTGACCTTTGAGGTCGAGAACAGCGAGAAGGGCCCCCGCGCCCGGCTTGTGAAGCTGGCCTAGTTGGGTCGGTGGGTGGCCGCTCAGCGGCCACCCACCCCATCCCTGCCGCTCGGCCGCGCACCCGCTGGAGGGCGGCCCAGGCTAGTCTCTGGCGCGATGCCAGGCAGGGAAGACTCGGCACCTCCGGTGCCAATCGTCGCCGTCCTGCGCTACGACGATGTGCAGGTGGAGCAGCTCCAGTCGGCGTCGTCGCGCGCCGCCAAGCGCGTTGCCCTGAGGACCGTCCACGACCAGATGGCGGCGCGCCTCGCCCCTCAGTTGGAGCAGCTGCGTGCCGGCGGCCTGGCTGTCGACCACGCCACCTCGTGGTTGCTCGCTGAGGTGGTCGTCCATGCTCCCGCCGCCCGGGTGAACGAGACCCTGGCGGCGATGAGCGCCATCCCCGAGCTGACCAACGTCCGACGCGGGTCTCTCAGGTCCCCGCGCCGCCGCTGACCCGGCCGCCACGACGGCGGCCGGGCGCGGGCTCAGCGGAACAGCAGGTTGGCAAGTCCGGTCAGCAGCAGGCTGGCCAGCAGTGACATGGCAAGCATGGCCGCACATCCGGACCCACAGGCGAGCAGCGGACGCCGGAAGACCAGGGCGGCGGGGAGGCGGTAGCGGCGGGGGTAGCGCCCCATCAGTTCGGGGCCCCCGACCATGCCGTAGCGGCGAGCGCGATAGCGGCGCAGCACGCGGCTGACCGCCAGGTCCATGAGTAGCCAGCGCAGGATGACCGGCACCGTGGTGTCCTCGTTGTGGGCGGGGAAGGCGCCCGATGAAGACAGCGTACCCAGGGGGCTCGCACCCTACACGCGGAGTGTCACGTTGCCACCCTCGATCGCTATCAGTTCGCTGGCCCGGCATCGGCACCGCCCGGTTCCGAGGCCGGCCTGCGGTCGGAGCGGCCCGCTCTCCGTTCGCCGGGTGTGGGAGCATCGTTGGCTCAGGGCGCGCTTGTGCCGCCCTCACCAGCGCCGGCTCGCGCGGCGCCGTACTCGGAGAGACGCCAGTGGCTGTTGTGGTTGACCGACCCGGGGCACCGGCGCACGCGGCCGCGCACAAGCACGTCCGCCATCGCATCGGTGACGAGTCCCTCGGCGGCCACGCGGAGCGCCGTGGCGACCTCTACGACCCCGCCACCGGTCAGGTCACCGGCCAGGTCGACTTCGCCGACGCCGGGGTGGTCGACCGTGCTGTCGCGGTGGCCAGGGCGGCTTTCGCGGAGTGGAGCCAGGTCTCGCTCAGCCGCCGCGCCGGCATCCTCTTCGCCTTCCGCGAGCTGGTCGCCGCGCACCGCGACGAGCTGGCCGCCCTGGTCACCGCGGAGCACGGCAAGGTGGTGTCCGACGCTCGCGGCGAGGTCTCACGCGGCCTCGAGGTGGTCGAGTTCGCCTGCGGTATCCCCCACCTGCTCAAGGGCGGTTTCTCGGAGAACGTCTCCACCGGAGTCGACGCCTACTCCATCGCTCAGCCGCTCGGCGTGGTCGCCGGGATTACCCCGTTCAACTTCCCGGCGATGGTGCCGATGTGGATGTTCCCGATCGCGATCGCGTGCGGCAACACCTTCATTCTCAAGCCATCGGAAAAGGACCCCTCGGCGGCGGTGCGTCTCGGCGAGCTGTGGACCGAGGCGGGGCTGCCCGCCGGCGTGTACAACGTGGTCCACGGCGACAAGGTGGCCGTCGACGCGCTGCTCGAACACCCCGACATCGCCGCGGTCAGTTTCGTCGGGTCCACCCCGATTGCCCGCTACGTCTATGAGCAGGGCACCCGCCACGGCAAGCGCGTGCAGGCGCTCGGAGGCGCCAAGAACCACGCCGTGGTGTTGCCCGACGCCGACCTCGACGCTGCCGCCGACGCCATCGTGGGCGCCGCCTTCGGCTCGGCCGGGGAGCGCTGCATGGCGATCTCCGCGGTGGTTGCAGTTGGGGCTGCCGGCGACGGCCTGGTGGAGCGGATCTCCCACCGCGCCCGTGAGCTTCGGGTGGGGATCGGCTCGCAGCCGGAGTCCGAGATGGGCCCGCTGGTCACCGCTGCTCACCGCGATCGGGTGGCCGGCTACGTCGGCGCCGGCGCCGAGGCCGGCGCCACCGTGGTGGTCGACGGCCGCGACACGACGCCGCCCACCGCCGACGGTTTCTGGCTCGGTCCCACCCTCTTCGACAGGGTGACCACCGACATGTCCATCTACCGCGACGAGATCTTCGGTCCAGTTCTCTGCGTGCTCCGGGCCGACAGCCTGGAGGATGCGCTGGCGGTGGTCAACGCCAACCCGTACGGCAACGGCACCTCGATCTTCACCAGCGACGGGCGTGCCGCCCGCCGCTTCCAGCACGAGGTGAGCGTCGGCATGGTGGGCATCAACGTTCCCATCCCCGTGCCGATGGCCTTCTACTCCTTCGGCGGCTGGAAGGACTCGCTCTTCGGCGACACCCACGTGCACGGCACCCAGGGGGTGCACTTCTACACCCGCACCAAGGCGGTGACCAGCAGCTGGCCCGCGCCGGGGCCCGGCGGCCGCGACTACGGCTTCCCGGTCAACCGATGAGCAGGGTCACACGGTGACCACCACCTCCGATAACGCCACCCTGTCGGCGGCACGCGAGCGCGATCGAGCGCATGTCTTTCACTCCTGGTCCGCCCAGGCGAAGATCGACCCGCTGGTGGTCGCGGGTGGCGAGGGAGCCTGGTTCTGGGACGAGGCGGGCAACCGCTATCTGGACATGGCGTCGCAGCTGGTCAACGCCAACCTCGGGCTCCAGCACCCGGCCATCGTGCGCGCGATCAAGGAGCAGGCCGACCGGCTCTGCACCATCGCGCCGTACCACGCCAACGACCAGCGGGGGCGGGCCGCGGAGATGGTCGCCGAGGTCACCCCCGGCGACCTCGACATGGTCTTTTTCACCAATGGCGGCGCAGAGGCCACCGAGAACGCGCTCCGCATGGCCCGGCTGCACACCGGCCGCCACAAGGTGCTCAGCGCCTATCGGTCGTACCACGGCGCCACTGCCAACGCGATTGCGATGACCGGCGACCCGCGGCGCTGGCCGTCCGAGCCTGGTGGCCCCGGATTTGTCCACTTCTTCGGTCCCTACCCCTATCGCTCATCCTTCGGCGCCACCAGCGCGGTGCTGGAATGCGAGCGTGCCCTGGCTCACGTCGAGGAGGTGATCACCTTCGAGGGGCCGCACACCGTCGCCGCGATCATTCTCGAGCCGGTGGTTGGCACCAATGGCGTGCTGGTGCCTCCCGACGGCTATCTCGCCGGGGTGCGCGCGCTCTGCGACCGGTTCGGCATCGTGATGATCGCCGACGAGGTGATGAGCGGCTTCGGTCGCTGTGGTCATTGGTTCGCAATCGACCATTGGGGCGTCACTCCCGACCTGATCGCATTCGCCAAGGGAATCAACTCCGGCTACGTGCCGCTCGGTGGCGTCGCCATCTCCACGCGTATCGCGGCCACCTTCGCCGAGCGTCCCTACCCTGGCGGGCTCACCTACTCCGGGCATCCGCTCGCCTGCGCGTCGGCGGTGGGCAGCATGGAGGCGATGCGCGACGAGGGACTGGTGGAGCGCGCTCGTCGGCTCGGCGATGAGGTGCTCGGCCCCGAGCTCACCGCCCTGATGGCACGGCACCCCTCGGTGGGCGACGTCCGCGGTCTGGGCTGCATGTGGGCAGTTGAGCTCGTCCGCAACCGCGAGACCCGCGAGATGCTGGTGCCCTACAACGCCGCCGGCGACGCCACCCGTCCGGTGGCCGATGTGGTCGCCGCTGCGCGCCGCCGTGGGGTGTGGTTCTTCGCCCACTTCAACCGCATCCACGTGCTGCCGCCGCTGGTCACCAGCGCCGAGGACATCCGCCACGGCATCGCCGTGCTCGACGAGGCGCTTGCGCTGGCCGACGCCCACGTCTCCGGCTGAGCGGCGCCGGTCAGCGCGGGGCGACCGCCGGAGGGCCGCGACGAGTCTGACGGCGACGAACCGCCAGCGCTGAGATCACCTCGAGAAGGCAGCGGTTGGCGTTCTGGGCGGTCAGGTCCGCGTGGTCGTACGGCGGGCTGACCTCGACCACGTCCACCGCGCACACCTCGGTCTCCAGCGCGATCCGGCGCAGGGCCCGCAGCAGGTCGGCGGGCTGCATGCCGCCCGGCTCGGGGGTCCCCGTCCCCGGCGCGAAACCGGGGTCGAGCACATCGATGTCCACCGACAGGTAGATCCGCTCCGGCCCGTCCAGGGCCTCGGCGATCGCCTGGCCGACCACCTCGTCGACCCCGCGGTGCACCAGCTCGTCCATCAGGTGCCAGCGCATCCCCTGGTCGGCCATCCAGGCCAGCGTCTCGGGTCCCGGCCAGTAGCCGCGCAGGCCGACCTGGACGAAGTTGCGCCCCGCCACCGCGCCGGACTCGATCAGCCGGCGCATGGGCGCGCCGTGGCCGCGCAGGTTGCCCCAGGCCATGTCCCCGGTGTCGGCGTGGGCGTCGAAGTGGACCATTCCGACACTGCCGGCGGGATGGGCTGCGGCCACCGCCGTTGCCGAGGGAAAGGTGATCGAGTGGTCGCCACCAATCACCATGGGGATGATCCCCCGCGAGGCGATCTCCAGGACCCGGTCGTGGATCACCGCGTGGGAGAGCTCGGCCATCCCCGGCGAGCAGGCGGCGTCGCCGTAGTCGACGACGGTGAGCTCATCGAAGGGTGACACCTCCAGGTCGAGGTGCCACTCGGAGGCCTGGTAGTTGGCGAGCCGCACCGCACGCGGGCCGAACCGCGCCCCCGGCCGGAAGCTCACGCCGTCGTCCCATGGGGCGCCCAGGACGGCGACGTCGGGCCGCACCCGGTCGAGGTCGGCCACCTCGTTCAGCCCCTCACGCTTCATGAAGGTCGTCGGCCCCAGGTAGTACGGACCGTCGATCTGCGCCCGCAGGTTGGGCCCCGCGTCGGTGCGGTCGGTCATCGCTGCCGCCGGTGGCCGTCGCGGATCGTCATCACGGGCCGACGCTAGCAAACCCTGTGGGGCGCGAACCACATGCCGCTGGCCTCTCGGCGACCCTTCACCTAAGGTGCGGGCGAGATGGTCGGTTCTCCCCGCCCCCGGTCGGCGCCGACCGTCGCCGCGGGCGGCGACGGGGTCTTCAGCCCGGTTCGCGCAGGCAATGCCTTCGAGGAGACCGTCGAGCATCTGCTCGGAGCCATCCGGCTGGGACGGGTGCGACCGGGTGACCGCCTGCCACCGCAGCGGGAGCTGGCCAGCCGGCTGCATGTCAGTCGGGTGACCCTGCGCGAAGCGCTGCGCTCCCTCGAGGAGGCGGGTTACGTGCGGACGTCGCGCGGCCGCCGCGGGGGCACCTTGGTCGTGCAGACGTCCGGCGCCGCGGCGGCGCCTCGGCCCGCCGCGATTCCCGCCGAGACGGCGCCGGCGCTCAGCGACGCGCTCGCCTTCCGGTTCGCCCTCGAGCCTGCGGCGGCCAGCCTTGCCGCCGGCCGCCCGGTGTCAGCCGCCGAGGCTGCCCGGCTGCGTCGCGATCTCGAGGCGGTCAGCGCTGCGCCGCCTGCCGGCTACCGGCAGGCCGACTCGCACCTGCACACCGCGATCGCCGAGCTGAGCGGCTCGCCGTCTTTGGCGTCGGCCATCGGCGAGGTGCGGCTGCGGATCAACGACCTGCTCGACGCCATGCCACTGCTCCCGCCCAATCTCGAGCACTCCACCCGCCAGCACGTGCAGATCGTGGATGCGGTCCTGGCCGGTGACCCCACCGCGGCGCGCACGGCGATGGAGGAGCACCTCGCCGCCACCGGTGCCCTGCTCCGCGGCTTTCTCGGCTGAGCGGGCTCCGGGTCAGCCCTCGGTGCTGAGGAAGACGTTCTTGACGTCGGTGTACGAGGCCAGCGCCTGCATGCCGAGCTCGCGTCCAACCCCCGACTGCTTCATCCCGCCGAACGGCGTTGACACGCGCACCGAGCTGTTGGAGTTGATCGACAGCACCCCGGTCTCCAGGCTGCGAGCCACGCGAAGGGCGCGTCCCGCATCGCGGGTCCAGATCGAGCCGGACAGCCCGTAGGCCGAATCGTTGGCGATGGCCACTGCCTCGGCCTCGTCGGCGAAGGGAAGGACACAGACCACCGGGCCGAACACCTCCTCGGTGGCGATGCGCTCGCGCGGCGAGCGTGGCAAGACCACCGTGGCGGGAAACCAATACCCGGGTCCCCCCGGAGTCGGCCCGCGGTGGGCCACGTCCACTCCCTCGAGAAAGCCGGCCACTGTCGCGCGGTGGCCGGCAGACACCAGCGGGCCCATGCCCGTCCCCTCGTCCTCAGGGTTGCCGACCGGAATGGCGTCGGTGGCTGCCACCAGCAGCTCGAGGAACCGGTCATGCACCGCGCGTTCCACCAGAATGCGGCTGCGCGCACAGCAGTCCTGCCCGGCGTTACCGAAGACCGCCACGGCAGCGCCGGTGGCCGCGCGCTCCAGGTCGGCGTCGGCGAACACGAGGTTCGCCGACTTGCCTCCCAGTTCGAGGGTCACCCGCTTGATCGTCCCGGCCGCACGGCGCATCACCTCGCGGCCGACGTCGGTCGAACCGGTGAAGGCGATCTTGGCGACATCGGGATGCTCGGCAAGACGCGAGCCGATCACGCTGCCACGCCCCGTGACCACCTGGAACACACCCTCGGGAAGGCCTGCCTCCAGCCCGAGTTCGGCCAGCCGCACAGCGCTCAGCGGGGTGATCTCGGCCGGCTTGACGATGATCGTGTTGCCGGTGGCCAGTGCCGGGCCCACCTTCCACGAGGCGATGTTGAGTGGGAAGTTCCAGGGCACGATGGCCCCCACCACGCCCAGCGGCTCGTGGAATGTCATGTCCACGCCGCCGCTCACCGGAATCGTCTGGCCGGCGTGCTTGTCGACGGCACCGGCGTAGAAGTGGAACACCTCGGCGACCATGCCCACCTCGCCGCGGCTGTCGGTGATCGGCTTGCCGACGTTGCGCGTCTCCAGCAGCGCCAGCTCCTCGAGATGCTCCTCGACCAGGCCAGCCAGCCGGCGCAGCAACCGAGCCCGGTCGGACGGTGCCACGGCACGCCAGGTCGGAAACGCAGCCTTCGCCGCCGCGACCGCGCGGTCCAGCGCGTCGACGTCGGCCTCCTCGACCTCGGCGATCGGCTGCTCCGTCGCCGGGTTGACCACGGTGCTCGTGGCGCTCATCCAGGGGCCCCCGCGGCGGCCCGCGTCGCCTCCACCAGGGCGGTGAAGAGTCGTGCGTCTCGGTGGGCGTGCTCCTCGGGGTGCCACTGCACGCCGAGGACAAACGCGCGCCCCGGCATCTCGATCGCCTCGATCACGCCGTCGGGCGCTCTGCCGCCGACCACCAGGCCGTCGCCCAGCCTGCCGATGCCCTGGTGGTGACACGAGGCCACTTCGGTGCCCGCTCCGAGCACAGCGGCGAGGTGCGACCCGGGCTCCGGCACAACCGGATGCTCGGCAAAGTGGCCTGGCCGTGGCTGGTGGCGCTCGTCGCCGACCAGGTCGGGAAGGTGCTGGATCAGGTCGCCACCCCTGGCCACGTTGAGCAGCTGCATGCCGCGACAGATTCCCAGCACCGGCAGGGTGCGGGCCAGTGCGGCGCGTACCAGCGCCAGCTCGGCGGCGTCGCGCTCCGGTCGCGTGTTGCGCGTGGCCGGATGCGGCCTCGCGCCATAGCTCGCCGGGTCGATGTCATTGCCGCCCGCCAGCACCAGGCCATCGAGATGCCGGACCAGGGCATCGGCCGCATCGGGCACCGGCGGCAGCAGGATGGGGACGCCTCCGCCCTGCCGGATCGCCTCGACATAGCTGGTGGGGAGTAACGCCGCGGGTCTGCTCCAGGCGCCCCACGCCGCACTCTCCAGGTAGGTCGTCACCCCGATCAGCGGATGCAACCGTGGCTCCTCGACGCTGCCGAACGGCTTGACGCACCGTCCGGCGGCAGGGATACTCAATGGGCCAAATCTAGTCCATTTGCGGGTGGCGGTGACAGATTGGCGAGGGGGATGGGGTGGCTGGACGCCTGGACGGGCGCGTTGCTGTGATCACCGGCGGCGGCAATGGCATGGGCCGGGCCGCCTCCCTGCTCTTCGCCGCCGAGGGCGCCCGTGTCGCGGTCGCGGATCGCGACCCGGTTGCCGGCGAGGCAACGGTTGACGCGGTACGGGAGGCTGGCGGCCACGCCGCCTTTGTCCCGATGGACGTCGCCGACGCCGACAGCGTCGGCCGCGGCATCGCCCATGTCATGGAGCACGTCGGCGCCGTTCATGTGCTCTACAACAACGCGGGCATCTTTCCCGCCGACGACGGTGGCGCGCTGGACACCAGCGAGGCCACCTGGGAACAGGTGATGGCGGTCAACCTCAAGGGGGTGTGGCTGTGCTGCCGGGCGGGGATTCCGGCGATGCTGGAGTCGGGCGGCGGCTCGATCATCAACGTGTCTTCCTTCGTCGCCCTGATGGGCGCGGCCACCGCCCAGATCGCCTACACCACCAGCAAGGGCGGCGTCCTCGCCATGACCCGCGAGATCGCTGTGGAGTACGCACGCCGCGGCATCCGGGCCAACGCACTCTGCCCGGGGCCGATCGACACCCCCCTGCTCGCCGAGCTGATGGCCGACCCCGATCGACGGGCACGCCGGATGGTGCACATCCCGATGGGCAGACTTGGGCAGGCCGAGGAGCTGGCCCGTGCGGCGCTCTTCCTCGCCGGCGATGACTCATCGTTCATGACCGGCTCCGCGCTGGTGGTCGATGGCGGGATCACCGCAGCCTACGTGACCCCCGAATGACCCGCTCGACCGGCTCACGCCGCCGCCATGCCTCGTCCGCGCGCGCTCCGCTCGAGCTCGAGGAGCTGACCCGGCTGGTCGGTGCGGGCGAGATCGACACCGTACTAGTCGCGTTTCCCGACCTCCACGGCCGCCTGGTGGGCAAGCGCGTGGTCGCCGAGTACTTCCTCAACGACGTGCTCGGCCATGAGGGCCTGCATGCCTGCGACTACCTGCTCGCCGTCGACATCGACATGAACCCTCTCCCCGGCTACAACTACGCCAGCTGGGACCAGGGATACGGTGATGTGCGCACCGAACCCGACCTGCGCACCCTGCGACTCGTCCCCTGGCTGGAGCGCACCGCGATGGTGCTGTGCGACGTCCACACCGAGGCCGGCGACCCGGTCGAGGTGTCGCCGCGGCGCATCCTGCAGCGCCAGCTGGAGCGCGCTCGCGGGCTCGGCCTCACCGTCAAAGCTGCGTCCGAGCTCGAGTTCTACCTGTTCCGCGAGAGCTTCGAAACGTTGGCCGACGGCGGCTACCGCGACCTGGTGCCGGGCTCGACCTTCATCGAGGACTACCACATCTTCCAGACCAGCCGGGACGAGCCGCTGATCCGCCAGATCCGCAACCACATGAACGTGGCCGGCGTGCCCGTGGAGTTCTCCAAGGGCGAGTGCGGCCGCGGCCAGCACGAGATCAACCTGCGCTACACGGAGGCGCTGGAGATGGCCGACCGCCACGTGATCTACAAGAACGGCGTCAAGGAGATCGCCGCGCTGCAGGGCCGTGCGGTTACCTTCATGGCCAAATACCTGATGGCCGAGTCCGGCTCCTCATGCCATCTGCACACCAGCCTGTGGAATGCCGACGGCAGCCACTCCGTGATGCACGACGCCTCCGGTGCGCAGCACATGTCGGAGCGCATGCGCCACTACCTGGGTGGCCTGATGGCAACCGCCCGCGAGTTCTCCCTGCTGGTGGCGCCCAACGTCAACTCCTACAAGCGCTACCGGCCCGACTCCTGGGCGCCCACCGCGATCGCCTGGGGCATCGACAACCGCACCTGTGGCTACCGCATCGTCGGCGAGGAGGGCTCCCTGCGCGTCGAGAACCGCATTCCCGGTGCCGACGCCAACCCCTACCTGGCCCTTGCCGCCATGGTCGCCGGCGGGCTCTGGGGGATTCAGAATAGGGTGGAGCCTCCCCCGCTGTTCACCGGCAACGGCTATGTCGACGAATCCTTGCCGCGCGTCCCGGCGTCACTTCACGAGGCCGTAGATGCCTTCTCGGCGAGCGCGGTCGCACGTGAGGTCTTCGGCGACGACGTCCACCACCACCTGCTCAACACCGCAGTGCAGGAGCTTGCAACCTTCGACCACACGGTGATCACCGACTGGGAGCTGACGCGCTACTTCGAGCGGATCTGACCGGCACCGACCACCGCGGCGGCTCGGCCGTCGCCCATCAGCAGGGAGACAGCATGGCCGACACCATCGCAGCCGAGGACGTGGACAGCGCCAGGTTGCACGAGCTGGGCTACGCCCAGGAGCTGCGCCGCCGCATGGGCGCGTTCTCCAACTTCGCGGTTTCCTTCACGATCATCTCGATCCTCTCCGGCTGCCTGACCCTGTACGGCTTCGGGATGATCACCGGGGGCCCCATCGTGATGAGCATCGGCTGGCCGATCGTCGGCCTCTTCGTGATCATCATCGGCGTCTGCATGGCGGAGATCGCCTCCAGCTACCCCACCGCAGGGGGCCTGTACTACTGGTCGGCGAAGCTGGCCCAGAAGGGTGGGCGCAACGTCGCCGCCTGGAGCTGGTTCACGGGGTGGTTCAACGTCCTCGGGCAGGTGGCGGTCACCGCCGGTATCGACTTCGGCCTCGCTTTCTTCGCCACCGCCTACCTGCACCTGGTCTTCAACTACCAGACCTCTCCCCCCTGGGTGATCCTCATCTACGCCGTCGTGCTGGTGCTGCACGGGCTGCTCAACACCTTCGGCATCAGCCTGGTGGCACGACTCAACGACGTCAGCGTGTACTGGCACGTGATCGGGGTCCTGGTCATCGTCGGTGCCCTGGTGTTCATTCCGGAGCACCACCAGTCGCTGAGCTTCATCTTCACCAGCACCCACAACGCAACTGGGTTCGGGTCGGTCGTCTACGCCGTCATTCTCGGCCTGCTGCTCTCGCAGTACACGCTCACCGGCTACGACGCCTCAGCGCACATGTCCGAGGAGACCAAGGGGGCGGACCGCTCAGCTCCCTGGGGCATCGTCACCTCAATTCTGGTCTCCGTCGTCGCCGGCTGGATCCTCCTACTCGGCGTCACCTCCGCCATCCAGGACTACGAGAAGGAGCTCGCCTCCCCCACGCTCGTTCCTCCCGCGCAGATCTTCATCGACGCCATCGGCTTCCGCGGTGGCCTCGCGCTCCTGCTCATCGCGATCGGCGCTCAGTTCTTCTGCGGCATGTCCTCGGTCACCGCCAACTCCCGGATGATCTACGCCTTCGCACGCGACGGAGCGCTCCCCGGGTCGCGCCTCTGGCACCGGATCAACCCGCGCACCCGGACTCCAACCAACTCCATCTGGCTTGCCACCGGCGCGGCCTTCCTGCTCGGCCTCCCCTACCTCTAC
Organism: Candidatus Dormibacteria bacterium; assembly: GCA_046262435.1. Classification (GTDB taxonomy): domain Bacteria; phylum Chloroflexota; class Dormibacteria; order Aeolococcales; family Aeolococcaceae; genus JBHEMT01. The sequence goes on from JBHEMT010000155.1 coordinate 19,155, forward strand.
AACCCCGCGGCCTACGCTGCGGTCACCTCGATTGCGGTGATCGGCCTCTACATCGCCTACGTCATGCCCGTCTTTCTTCGGGTTCTGGTGGGCGATCGGTTCGAGCGTGGCCCCTGGCACCTCGGTCGTTGGGGTCGTCCGCTCGGGATCATCGCGGTCGCCTGGGTCGTCTTCATCACCGTTGTCCTGGTCCTTCCCCAGGTGAGCCCGATCACCGCGACGTCCTTCAACTACGCCATCGTGGCGGTCGGCGGCGTCCTGCTCTTCTGCGGGGGCTGGTGGCTGCTCTCGGCCCGCCGGTGGTTCACCGGCCCGCGGGTGCAGGGCACCGCAGAGGAACTGCGCGAGATGGAGCGTGCTCTCGAGGCGGGCTCCACCACGCGACGCGCAGGATGACCGACCACGCACCGAGTCGGCGCTGCGGGTCACACAACGGTGGCGGCAGATCACGACCGCCGGGGCAGCACACTCAGGAGACCGGAACCGGTCGGTGACGCCGGCCGCTGGACCTGCGCGGTGACCCTGGGGGCGCGGTGTGGCTCACGTGATGCTGCCCAACATCGTTCAGGCGGGACCGGGTCGGACGAACGACCCATGGAGGTTGCCGGCACTCCGGGCGAGTCCCTTCGCGGGTAGACTCGCCCGGCCTCCAGGGGAGCCCGCCGGGTTCCCGGGTCGGCATTTGCCACACCATCCAGGAAGTTCGTGTGCCCGAGCTCGACCGTTCGCGTCTCGAGGAGCTGATTGCCCGGGAGAGTGACCGCTACCGCGCCGAGCACCCTCGCTCCGCGGCGGCGTTCGCCGCCGCCAAAGGCCACCTCTTCGGCGGCGTTCCGATGACCTGGATGGCGATGTGGTCGGGAGGATTTCCGCTCTACCTTGCCGAGGCGCGCGGCAACCGGGTGGTCGACATCGACGGGCACGAGTACGTCGACTTCTGCCTCGGCGACACCGGTGCCATGGCGGGACACTCACCGGCCCCGACCGTGGCCGCGGTGACCCAGCGCTTCGCCGCGGCAGGAGGCGCCACCGCCATGCTGCCCACCGAGGACGCGGCCTGGGTCGGCGCCGAGCTCGCTCGTCGCTTCGGACTTCCCCTGTGGTCCTTCGCGCTGACCGCCACCGATGCCAACCGCTGGGCAATCCGCCTCGCGCGTCAGATCACCCACCGCCCCAAGATTCTGGTGTTCAACTACTGCTACCACGGCGGCGTCGATGAGAGCTTCATCGTGCTCGACGAAGGTCGGCCGCGCTCGCGGCAGGGCAATGTCGGCGCACCGGTGGACCCGACGGTCACCACCCGGGTGGTGGAGTTCAACGATCCGGCGGCACTGGAGCGGGAGCTCGCCGGCGGAGACGTGGCCGCGGTGCTCGCCGAGCCGGCGCTGACCAACATCGGCATCGTGCTCCCGCAGCCGGGATTTCATGACCGGCTGCGTGAGCTGACCGCGGCGAGCGGCACCCTGCTGATCATCGACGAGACCCACACCCTGAGCGCCGGTCCAGGGGGGGCCACGCAGGCGTGGGCCCTCGAGCCCGACATGGTGACCATCGGCAAGGCGATCGGCGGCGGGATTCCGTGCGGTGCCTACGGGATCAGCGGCGATGTGGCGCAGCGCATCGAGGCCGAGGCCGACGCCGATCTC
>JBHEMT010000156.1:0-5588 GCA_046262435.1 Candidatus Dormibacteria bacterium
GCGGTGGTCGTCTTGGTTCCGGTCCTGGCGGCGGTTGTGGGTTTGCTCCGTGCCGTCGCCTTTGCCGGGGTGGCCTTGGCCGCCGGCGCCTTGCGCGGCTTGCTGGTCGACGAGGAGCTCTGGTCAGTGCGCCGTGTCATCGTTCTCACAGTGAGCGGATAGGGCGCGCGGCAACGCGCAGTTCTCGAAGCGCCGAGCATACGCGGTCAGCCAGTCAGCGGCACCGGTGACGGCGCCTAGAATGGGCCGGGCATGGTCGCCTCTCTCAGCCGGCGACTGAGCCCGCATGGCCGCCAGCGGCTCCTCGAGATCGCGCCCGGCGGGCTCACCTGGCTGATCATCCTGACCCCGGTGGCGATTGCCTTCGCCGTTCGCCTCAACGACCCGTCGAAGCTCTGGATCCTCGGCGTGGCCGCGGTCCTGCTCGATGTCTACTGGCTCGGCCGGACGACATATACGGTCGTCTGCGTGCGCCGCTCACTTCATGAGCTGCGCCGCACCCAGGCGATCGACTGGTGGGCCCGCTGCCGCGCCGCCGACATCCCCGCCGGCTCTCCGCAGCCGGGGGAGATTGTGCACTGCGCCCTGATTCCCACCTACACCGAGCGCTACGAGGTGTTGCAGGGAACCGTGGCGGCACTGGCCGACCAGAACTACCCGGATCATCTCCGCGTCTGCGCCATCATCACCCGGGTCAGCGACACCGGGGGCTGGGAGAACGTCGCCCGGCTGCGCGAGGAGTACGGCCACCGCTTTCGGGCGTTCATCCACATCAAGGACCCGCTGCTCCCCGGCATCGTCGTCGGTAAATCGGCCGCGATGGCGTATGCCGGCCCGGTGCTGCGCCAGCAGTGCGATGAGCTGGGCCTCGACCCGGAACGCACCCTGGTCACCGACCTCGACTCCGACTTCCGTCTCCACCCGCAGTACTTCGCCTACATCACGTATCAGTTCTGCACCCTGGCGGATCGGCTCACCTCGGTGTGGCAGCCGGTGCCGGTCTTTCTCAACAACCTCTGGCGCGTTCCCGCCGCCATTCGAGTGATGGCGACGGCCACCACGCAATGGCAGATGTTTCTCCACCAGAACCCGCACCGGCTGGTGATGTTCTCCTCGTACACCATGTCGATGCGGCTGTGCACCGAGGTTGGCTACTGGGACGACGACGTCATCCCCGAGGACTCCCGCTTCTTCTGGAAGTCGTTCTTCACCTACGGCAGCCGCTTGCGGGTGCGGCCCGCCTTCCTCCCCGTGTTCGGAGATGCGCCGCGGGCTCGCGACTACGCCGCCACCCACCTCTCCCAGTACAACCAGATCAAGCGCTGGGCCTGGGGGGTGACCGACATCCCCTACGTGAGCCGTCGGATGCTGCAGCACCCCGAGATCCCGCTGCGGCTGCGCGCGCAGCGCTACCGCCACCTGATCTTCAACCACCTCACCTGGACAACTCTGCCGCTGCTGCTCTTTTTCGGTGGTGCGCTGCCCGCGATCATCGATCTCGACTACAGCCTTTCGATCCCCGCCAAGGTGATCGGATACCTGACCACCGGCGTGCTGACCATGACCCTCTGCAACACCGTCTTCCTGATCCAGATCGACCGGGGAATGTGCCCCAAGCCAGTGGCCTGGCCGTGGTGGCGCCGGCGCTGGGCCGACCTGCAGCTCTTTCTCTATCCCATCGTGGGACTGGCGCTGAGCGTGATCCCCGCCTTGGAGGCACAGACCCGGCTGATGTTCGGGGCGTACCTGGAGTACCAGGTCACCGAGAAGGAGTAGGACCGCCGGGGGCTGGAGATTGGGAGGCCGCCCGGGGGCCGTCATACTTGACAGATGAGGGCCAGCCGAGCGCTGGTGTACGCCACGGCTGCGGCGTTGCCGGCATACCTGTTGCGCCTCCGTGTCGGGGGGCTCCAGATCACCCTGCTGGAGGTGCTCTGGGCGATCACCGTCGTGGTTTTCGCGGTCGAGGCCCGGGTGCTCAATGTGCGGCCGCGCTGGCCGGGCGCCTACACCGCGCCGATGCTGGCCATTGCCGGGGCCATCGCGGCCTCGGTCGCGGCCAGCGCCGCCTGGCGGTCTGACCTGGCGGCGGCGCGCACCCTGTTCCTGGAACCGGCACTGTTCCTCGGCCTCGCCTGCTCGGTGATCGAGACCGACCGCCATCTCCGCCGGCTGGTGGGAGCGCTCTTCCTTGGCGGCGGCCTGCTGGCGGCAGCCGACCTTGTCGCGGTGGCCTGGACGGTGATGGCACATCCTGCGGCGGCCCTCGCCCCGCCGATTGCCCGGATCGCGCTCGGCGACGGCTTCTTCCTGGTGCCCCTCTGCGGCGTCGCCCTCGCTCTGCTGGTGGGTGGTCAGGGGCTCCCCCCCCGGCCCCGCAAGCTGCCTCCAGCGGTCTTCCTGGCGGTGGCGCTGCCCGCAGTGGCCCTGAGCCTGACCCGGGCCGCGTGGCTGATCCTCGGGGCGGCGGCCCTGGGAGTCGCCCTGGCGCACGTCGGCAAGCGGTTGGTGCTCTGCGCGGTGATCGTGGGCGTGTCCGTGGCCCTCCTGCTGGCGCCGATCCACTCTCCGCTGGGCGAGACCTCGGTTCGCGACTCGCAGACGGCTGTCCTCAGCCTGTGGAACCAGACGGCTGGCGGAGCGGCCGGCACCGCGCTGGACGCGCACCGCATTCTCGGGGTGCCCCTGGCCGTGATCATCGGACTTCTCGGGCTGGGCGGCTTCACCTGGCTGGCGGTCCGGGCTCTGCGGTGGTTGCTGGCCACCGCGGGGGCCTCCCAGCGCGAGCGCCGCGCGCTGGCGATCGGCGCGGCGGTGGCGATGGGAGCAGTCCTGTTGCGCGGGCTCCTGCAGAACAGGCTGCTCGGAGATGACCTGGGCATGGTCGCCGCCTTTGGCGGCCTGATCCTGGCCTCGGTCGCCCGGCTGGAGCGGATCCGGCTGCCAGCGCTGGTCCGGCTGCCGCGGGTGGCTGATGACATCGAACCCGCCGAGCTGCCGATGCCCGCTGACATTCCCCGCCGCACCGGGAGGCACCCTGTGGGGCAGGGGGAGGCCGGGGAGCCGCCCCTGCGCGGTGAGCTGGTCGGCGGCGAGGCCGGCGCGCGGGTGCCCACCGTGTCGGCCGGGCGGCGCTGAGGCGCCCCACAGCGGACTCCCTGAGCACAAAAGACGACCTGCTACCGTCGCCGCCGATGCCGGATGTGACCCCCCTCGACGTGCACTCCCTGGTCGCCGACATTGAGGCGACGGTGGCGCGCCGGCGCGCTGCGGGCGAGTACCCGGAGGCGCTGCTGCAGTCGCTGCGCGCGGAGTTCCGGGTGGCGCCGCGCGAGGAGTCGCTGGCTGCACTCGCCTACATCGACACCTTCCAACCGCCCTTGAACCGTCGCCCGGTGCTGGGCCGGGGCATCGTCTTCGGCAAGAAGGTGCTGCGGCGCTCGATCGCCTGGTATGTCCAGCCGATCGCACAGCAGCAGTCGCGTTTCAACCGGGCGGCGAGCGTCCAGATGCGGGCTCTCGAGGAGCGGATCGCGCGCCTAGAGCCGCCCTGGCAGCGCGATGCCGGCCAACCCAACTCCCACCTGCACACCGCCGAGCGAGCGGCCGCCCTACTGGATGCCCTGGCCGGCGTTGCCGGTGACCAGGTTCTCGTCCTTGAGGTGGATGCTGCGGGGGTGGGGGCCCAACTCGCCGAGGGGTGGCCGGAGCAGGGCACCGCGCCTGAGGTGGCGCGGGGAGACCCGCTGGCCCTGCTGGCTGGCCGCGAGACCGCCACCCTTGCGGCGGTGGTGCTTCCCGCCGTGCTTCCCGCCCTGTCGGCACACGACCTGGTGGACATCTGCGCAACGGCCGCTCAGCGGCTCCCACCGGGAGGGCGACTTCTCTTCGACTGTCCTGACCCAGAGGGCCCGCTCGCCTGGCGCGACCCCTCCAGCGTCGACCCGGGCATGGTGCGCTGGGTGCACCGGTCCACCGCACAGCTGCTCTGCGAGGCCGCCGGCTTCACGCAGGTGGCCGTGCGTGACGTGGCCGGCGGTTGGTACGGGGTGACGGCGACCCGCACCGGCTGATGCGGGTTGCGTTGGTGGTGCCACGCTACGGCGCCACGATTCTGGGTGGGGCCGAGACCCAGTGCCGTCAGTACGCTGAGCGGCTGGCCGCCGCCGGCAATGACGTGCAGGTGCTCACCACCTGCGCCGGCGACCATCGCACCTGGGCCAATGACCTGCCACCGGGAACCACAACCCTCAACGGGGTCAGGGTGCGGCGGTTCCCGGTCTCGCGGGTGCCGGACCCCGCCGCAAGAGCGCGGCTCGAGGAGCGGCTCGCCGGCACCGGCGGACTGAGCCGCGACGAACAGGATGAGTGGCTCGGGAACAGTGGCTACAGCGAGCCACTGCTGGAGGGCATCCGCGCAACCTCGTCCGGGGTCGATGCGCTGTATTTCATTCCCTACCTGTTCCCCTCGACGGTGTACGGCGCCCGCATCTGCCCCGAAAAGAGCGTGATCAACTCATGCCTGCACGACGAGCCCTACGCCCGCTTCGAGACCATCCAGGACTCGCTGCGCGGAGCCGCCGGACTGATCTTCAACACGGCCGCCGAGGGACGGCTCGGGGCGCGGCTGCTGGGGACCGAACGTCCGCACCGGGTGGTGGGCCTGGGTTTTGACCCCGAGCGACCGCGGCACCCGGAGGAGTTCGCCCGGCGCCACCGGATGAGTGCTGACTCGATCATCTACGCGGGTCGCCGCGAGAGCGGCAAGAACTGGCCGCTACTGGTCGAGTGGACCACGGTCTACAACCAGGCTCTGAGTGCCCGCGGACCGGTGCGACTGGCTGCCATGGGTGGCGGCCGCGAGCCTCTCCCACCGCGCGGCGAGGCGGTGGTGCATGACCTCGGCTTTGTTGCCGATGCCGACAAACTGGACGCCCTCGCGGCGTCGCTCGCGCTGGTTCAGCTCTCCCGCAACGAGAGCTTTTCATTCGTGGTGATCGAGGCCTGGTTGGCGGGCGTGCCGGTGATCGTCCACGCCGACTGCCCGGTCACCCGCGAGCACTGCGAGCGCAGCGGGGGAGGCCTGTGGGTCCGCTCCGCCGAGGAGTTCGCCGAGGCCCTCGATCGCCTGCGCGCCGACCCAGATCTGCGACGGCGCATGGCGATGGCGGGACGCGAGTACGTGCTGGCCAACTACCGGTGGACCAGCGTGGTGGAGCGTCTGGAGGGCGCGCTGCGCGAGCTGGTGGCCTCGTGACCCGGGCCATTCACCAACTCCTTCCGGTCTTCTCCTACGGTGACGCAATCGGCGGTGCCGCGCTTCGCACCCGGGCGCTCCTGCGCGAGCTCGGCTACCGGTCGGAGATCTTCGCCGGCCTCGTTGATCCCCGGCTGCGGCGCGACGGTCGCCCCGCTGCCGGGCTCCTGGAGCGCGACGCGGTCGGCGGCGACGACGCGGTCATCTACCACCTCTCCGTGGGAAGCCCGGTGGCCGGCGTCTTCGCGCAGGTGCCGTGCCGCCGCGTGCTCTGGTTCCACAACATCACCCCACCGGAGTACTACCGGACGGTCAATCCCGGGGTTGCCTA
>JBHEMT010000157.1:0-4450 GCA_046262435.1 Candidatus Dormibacteria bacterium
GAGCGCACCCGCGTCGACGCTGAGCAGGGAGGCGAGGCGGCGCATCGAGGGGGTGGTCTCCACCAAGGGCAGCAGGTCGCGCGCCTGCGCGATGCCCGCCCGCAACCTCTGCTCGTCGGCCGCGCTTCCCGCGGCGAGCCCGGAGGCGTCGTGCTCGCGGCGGTGCTCCTGCTCGAGCACTCGCACCCGGGCGGCGAGGCTGGTCAGGCCGACCACGTCGACGCACAGCCCGAACCGGTCGAGCAGCTGCGGCCGCAGCTCGCCCTCCTCGGGGTTCATCGTTCCCACCAGGATGAACCGCGACGGATGGTCCACCGAGATCCCCTCCCGCTCCACCACGTTGACCCCCATCGCCGCGGCGTCGAGCAGCACGTCCACCAGGTGGTCGTCGAGCAGGTTCACCTCATCCACGTAGAGGATGTTTCGGTGCGCCTCGGCCAGAACTCCGGGCTCGAACCGTTTGCTGCCCTCCTTGATCGCCGCCTCGATATCGATCGCACCGACCACCCGGTCCTCCGACGCGTTGATCGGTAGCTCCACCACCCGCATCCGGCGCTCGACGGCGACCAGCTGCGCGGCGTCGCCGAGGCGCCCGCGGCACTCGAAGCAGAGCAGGTCGGCCTGGCCGGGGTCGCAACCGAAGCGGCACCCCGCCACCACGTCCTGGGCGGGCAGCAACCGCGCCAGCGCCCGCACCGCCGTCGACTTCGCAGTGCCCTTCTCACCTCGGATCAGCACTCCGCCGATCGAGGGGTTGACGGCGTTGAGCAGCAGCGCCTGCTTCATCTGCTCCTGGCCGACCAGCGATGTGAAGGGCAGGACGGCACGCAGGGCGGGCATTTCCGGTCATTCTAGGCAGCCGCTCACCTACGGCACCGGCGCCGCTAGAGTGCGCCGGTGACCGACTTGGAGCGGGCCGTGACCGCTCGCACAGCATCGGCGCCGCCGGGCCGGGCCGCCGCCGGTGATGCAAGCGACGCGCACTCGGCGGACGTGCCACCCGGCCAGTCGACGACCGCATCGGTCGCCTCGAGCACAGGGGCGTCCGGCCGACCCAGGCGAGCGCCGCGCGGCCTGGCTGCCCTGCTCCTCACCGTCGCATACCTGATGCTCGGCCTGACCTGGGTCTTCACCAACCCGCCGGGCTTCGCACCCGACGAGCCGGAGCACTACCTGAAGGCACTGGGGATCAGCCATGGCGAGGTGCGCGGCCAGCCGGCCCCGTTCACCTACCTCCCGGTTGTGGATGCGGCGATGCTGCGCTGGCAGAACCTCAACACCCGCTCGATTGCGGTGCCCGCCCACCTCGGCACCTGCCTCTACTACCGGGTGCCCGTCTACGACCGTTGCCCCGAGGGGCCACCCCCGCGCACCCCCGCGCGCCAGACCACCTACGTCGCCAGCTATCCCCCGTTCACCTACGCCGGCGCCGCGCTGGTCATGCGCCTCGGGCACACCACCACCAGCGCGCTCTTGCTCGGCCGTCTCGCCATGCTGCTGATCGCTACGGCCCTGCTCGCGGGCGCCGCCGCCGTCCTGAGCGCTGCGCGGCGCACGGTGCTCCCTCTGCTCGGCCTGCTCACCGCGGTGACGCCGATGGTCCTCTTCGCCAGTGCGGAACTCTCCGCGAGCGGCCTGGAGATTGCCAGCGGTGTCGCCTTTGCCGCAGCCCTGATCCGCCTCGCCGCGGATGAGTCCCGCCCCCGCGGACTCTGGGCACTCCTGCTCGGAGCCGGGGTGGTGCTCGCACTCAGCCGTACCTTCGGCCCGGTCTGGGTGCTCTTCGACGTCATCTGGGCGCTCGCACTGATGGGCAGCGCCCTGGCCCGGCAGCGAGTGGGTGCAGCCCGTGGGTGGGCAGCCGCCTCCGCTGGGGCCATCACGGTCGCCACCATGGCAAACCTTGCCTGGCAGCTGGCCGTTGCACCTCACCCGGCCCTCACCCTCGCCGCGGTCCGCCACGGAGTGGGCGGTGCGGTGCGTGGCGTGCCCCACCTTGGTCGGGAGGCCATCGGAGTGTTCGGGTGGATCGACGTGCCGCTGCCCCGGCTCGCCTACCTCCCCTGGATGCTCCTGGTCACCGTCGTGCTTGGTGGCGCGCTGCGGGTGTCCCGACCCCGGGAGCGCCGGCTGCTGCTCGGGATGTCTGCCGGAATCGTCGGCCTGACCGTGCTGGTGGCCATCGCCATCGCCGCCTCGGCGCCGGGATTCAAGTTGCAGACCCGCTACGTCCTCCCCGTCGCCGTCGCGCTACCGCTGGTGGCGGGCGAGCTTCTTTACCGGCACCGCGCCACGATCGACCCGCGTCTGCTCCGCAGGGCGGTGTCCGCGGCGATCCTGCTCGCCGCCGCGGTTCAGGGGTGGGCTCTGCTGATCAACGCCCGGTTCTACCGCCGCAACGTGAAAGGACTTGTCTCCTTCATCACCCCACCGGGCTGGCGCCCGCCACTGGGCTGGTATCCGTGGGTCGCGCTGACCGCCGTCGGTTGTGCCGCGCTGCTCGCCCTCGCACTCCTGGCGGCCGGGGCTGACGAGGGCCGGGAGGCCGGAGGCGACAGCGGCGACACCGGGAGCGACCGCTCAAAGCTCGTGCATCGCCGCCGTCACCCGGCCGCAGCGTCCCGCTGACGCCTCTCAGCCAGAGCGGCTGCGCAGCGACTGCTGCACGGTCCTGAGGATGGAACCCTGCGACAGATCGTACAGCCCGAAGTAGGTGCCGCCGAGGTGGTCGGCGAGGTCCTGGCAGGCGTTGAGCGCGTAGGTGGCGCCGAACAGGGGTTGCCGCATCCCGCCCACCCGCGGCAGTGATGCCAGCGTCTCGGTGTAGTCACGCGCTGAGTCGATCACCAGTGAGCGCACCCCCTCGGCACGGATCTGTGCGGCAACGCTCTGCGCCTCCACCAGCGGCTCCTCACCGAACAGCGAGATGTTGCCCCGTCCATCGCTGATCAGCACCATCAGGGGATAGACGCTGGGATCGCGCAGCCGCTCGGTGCGCACCACCTTCAGCCCGGCCACGAGGCCGTGAGTGAGTGGCGTCGTCCCGCCGACGGTGAGCCGCTGCAGCCGGTTCTCGGCCAGGTCGACGCTCGACGTCGGCCGCAGCACCGTGCGCGCGGTGCGCCCGTTGAACACGATTAGCGCAACCTTGTCGCGACGCACGTAGGCATCGCGGAGCAGCGAGAGCACGGCCCCCTTGGTGGCGCGCATCCGCTGCTCTGCGTCCATCGATGCGCTGGCGTCGACGACGAACACAATCAGGGTCCCGGTGCGCCGCTGCCGGACCTTCTGGCGAAGATCCTGGCGCTCCAGGCGCAGCCGGGGCGCACCCGCGGCGCTGGCGGCAGCTCGCCGGCGGGGTTGATGGGGTGCGGCGGCACGGAGGGTGGCATCGAAGGCGAGGTCGGTGGTGTGCTCGGTCTGGGTGGCCCGCACGTAACGTCCTCGCTTGTCACCACTGCGCGACTGGCTGCGCTTGCCCTGAGTTCGGCGCACCCGCCGGTCGCGGGGAAGCTGGAGCCGCTTGATGCCGAACAGGTCGCCCTCGAAGAGTTGCTGCGCGCTGCCTCGCTCGCTTGCCGCTCCGGCCGGCGCCTGGCTGCTCACCGCCTCACCGCCGGCGTCGGACCCCTCGCCCTCGGTCGGTTCAGGACTGCTCTCGGCCTCTTCGGTGAGCGCCGGAGGGTCGGGGTTCGCGGCCACCGACTCAACCTCCTCGGCGCGCCGGCGTGCCTGGTCGGCGATGCTCTCGGCAGCTGCTCCCGAGCCGTCGCCGCTGCGCTCCGTGCGTCGATGGGTGAGCGCCAGCTCCGCCGCCTGGATCACATCGTCCGCGGTGACCCGCAGCGCGTCGGCGGGTCGTCGCCGCTCGGTCTCCCCCGCCGCGTGCGCCACGGCCACCTGTGCCTCCCGCCACGCACACAGGGCCCGCGCGGTGCGACTCACCACGATGTCGGCGCGATGCCCGAGCGCACCCGCGTCGACGCTGAGCAGAGAGGCGAGGCGGCGCATCGAGGGGGTGGTCTCCACCAAGGGCAGCAGGTCGCGCGCCTGCGCGATGCCCGCCCGCAACCTCTGCTCGTCGGCCGCGCTTCCCGCGGCGAGCCCCGAGGCGTCGTGCTCGCGGCGGTGCTCCTGCTCGAGCACTCGCACCCGGGCGGCGAGGCTGGTCAGGCCGACCACGTCGACGCACAGCCCGAACCGGTCGAGCAGCTGCGGCCGCAGCTCGCCCTCCTCGGGGTTCATCGTCCCCACCAGGATGAACCGCGACGGATGGTCCACCGAGATCCCCTCCCGCTCCACCACATTCACCCCCATCGCCGCGGCGTCGAGCAGCACATCCACCAGGTGGTCGTCGAGCAGGTTCACCTCATCCACGTAGAGGATGTTTCGGTTCGCCTCGGCCAGAACTCCGGGCTCGAACCGTTTGCTGCCCTCCTTGATCGCCGCC
>JBHEMT010000158.1:0-3756 GCA_046262435.1 Candidatus Dormibacteria bacterium
CCGCGTCGAGCCGGGCGCTCTCGCTGCCATGCTCGCGAAGGTGCTGGGCCGACATGCGCAGCACCTCGAGCAGGCTCGGCGCCGGCGCGCTCACCGCGCCTGCAGGACCCCGCCCGCCCCGTCGGCGTCGTCATCGAGCAGCCGACGGGTCTGGTCCTCCTGCATCAGCGGGTCGACGAGCAGGTCGAGCTCCCCGGCCATCACCTTGTCGAGCTGATAGAGGGTGAGCGCGATCCGGTGGTCGGTGACCCGCGACTGGGGGAAGTTGTAGGTGCGCACCTTCTCGCTGCGGTCGCCGCTGCCCACCGCCAGCCGCCGGGTCGCGGTGAGCTCCGCCTGGCGCTCGGCCTGGGCCAGGTCGTACAGCCGGGCCCGCAGCACCCGCATCGCCTTGGCGCGGTTCTTGATCTGCGATTTCTCATCCTGGCAGGTCACCACCACGCCGGTGGGCAGGTGGGTGATCCGCACCGCCGAGTCGGTGGTGTTGACGCTCTGCCCGCCGGGGCCGGTGGAGCGGTACACATCGATCTTCAGCTCGTTCTCGTTGACCTCGACGTCGAGCTCGTCGGACTCGGGAAGCACCACCACGCTCGCGGCCGACGTGTGGATCCGTCCCTGGGTCTCGGTCTGCGGCACGCGCTGCACCCGGTGCACCCCGGACTCGAACTTGAGTCGGGAAAAGGCCCCCTGGCCGTGCACCTCGAAGACGATCTCCTTGACCCCGCCGTGGGCGCCGGACTCCGACTGGTCGAGCACCTCCACCCGCCAGCGCTGCCGCTCGGCGTAGCGCGCGTACATGCGAAACAGCTCGGCGGCGAACAGGGCCGCCTCGTCGCCGCCGGTCCCGGCGCGCACCTCCACCACCACATCGCGTTCGTCGTTGGGGTCGGTGGGCAGGAGCAGCAACTGAAGTCGCGCCAGTGCCCTCTCCTCGGCCGCGCTCTGGAGACGTTCCTCCTCCTCTGCCATGGCGACCAGATCGGCATCGCTCTCGGTGCGCATCATCTGCCGGGCCTCGTCCGCGGCTCGAAGCGCCGCCCGCCAGTCGGTCCCGGTGTCGACCACCTCCTGGAGGCGCGCCTTCTCCTGGCTCAGCTTGTGGACGCGCTCGGGGTCGCCATACACCTCGGGCTCGGCGAGCTGCGCCTCGAGCTCAGCGTGGCGTTGCTCCAGCGAGCGCAGCCGGTCGTCGATCCCAGCCATCGCTCGCGGCTCAGATGATCAGCGGGTCGTGCTGCTCGCCAACGATGGTGTCGCCCATGCGGGCGGCGTCGAGGGCGGCGATGGCCACCTCGATCTGGGAGTCGTCGGGTTCGCGCGTGGTCAACCGCTGCGCCGCCAGGATGGGGACGAGAGCGGTGCGGCCCGCCGCGGTGTGCCGGATCCGGGCCAGGCCGCGGATCGCCTCGTAGGAGATGCCGGCCACCACCGGCACCAGGAGGATCTGGATGAGCAGCCGGAGCACAACCGGCAGGGTGCCGAGGGGCGCGAAGACGACGATGCTGACAAACGCGACGACCACGATGAAGCCGGTGCCGCAGCGAGGATGCAGCCGGCTCGACCCCCGCACCGAGGCAACGTCCGATGGGAGGCCTGCCTCGAGCGCGTTGATCGCCTTGTGCTCGGCACCGTGATAGGCGAACACCCGCGCAACGTTGCTCACCCGGCCGATCAGGAAGAGGTAGGTGAGCAGCACCACGGCGCGGATCACCCCCTCGAGGAGGATCTGGCGGACGCTGCGCGCGCTGTCGCCGCCGCGCACCGCGCGGGCGAGCAGCAGCGGGATGCCCAGGAAGAGCAGCAGGCCGAAGACCACACTGCCGGCGATCGTGCTGCGCATCGTCTTGCGGCTGATCTGTGCCTGTTCGCCAAGCTGGACGTTGGCAGACCAGGACAGCGCGCGCATGCCCAGGTTGAGCATCTCGTAGAGACCGGCCACTCCCCGGAGGAAGGGCTGGCGCCACACCGACGAGGTGTAGACCCGTGAGCGGAGCGGCTCGGAGAGCACGGTGATACTGCCGTCGGGTCGGCGCGCTGCGACGGCGAAGTGGCGCGGACCGCGCATCAGCACCCCCTCGATCACCGCCTGACCACCGTAGAAGAACGGGGCCGGGGGAGCGTTGGCTGCATTGACCGCGATGGTCAAAAGCAGGTCACCCAGGCCCGCGCGCCGCCGGGCGCGAGCGGATCGGTCGGGGATCAGCTCGCCCCCGCTGCGGCCTCAGCGGCCTTCCGCTCCGCGGCCTTCTCCTGGCGCCGGCGGAAGCGCTCCACCTGGCCGCCGGTGTCCATGATCCGCTGCGTCCCGGTGAAGAAGGGATGGCAGGTGGAGCACACCTCGGTCTTCAGCTCGGGCTGGGTGGCGCCGGTGGTGAAGGTGTTACCGCACAGACAGGTGACCGTGGCGTCGGGGTAGTACTGCGGATGGATCTCGGCCTTCATGGGACACCTGTAACCGTGTGTGCGAACTCGTCGGAGGATACCACGGGCCCTGGAGGCCAAACTCCGGTTGCGCCGCCCCGTGGAGCCTCTCCGTCTGCCCAGATGAGCGCGGCGGGGCGGGTGAAGTTGCCGTGCTCAACCTCGGGTAGCTCGGCGCGCACCCGGCGCAGCGCCGCGGCCAGGCCGAGGCCCGCGGGCAGCGCGCCAAGCTCGGCGGCCAGCCAGTCATGGTCGACGTTGAGCGAGCGCCACTGGATCTGGGCGACGCCCATCCCCCGGCACGCTTCGACGGTGCGGGCCAGCTCCTCAGCGGTGTCGGTCAGCCCGGGGAAGGTGAGCAGGTTGAGACACACCTGCCCTCCCGCGGCCGCCATCGCCGCGCCGCAGGCGATCACCTCGTCGAGGCCGTAGCCGACCGGCCGGTAGTAGGCGCGGAACACAGAGTCGGTGAAGGAGATGGCGCTGATTCGCACCGAGTTGCAGCCCGCCTCGATCATCCGTTGCAGGGTCCGCGGCTTGCTGCCGTTGGTGTTGATGTGGATGGTCGCTGCCGGATGTGCTGCCCGGATCCGGCGGGTCGCCTCCACCAACGCGGTGCCGCGGGTCAGTGGCTCGCCCTCGCAGCCCTGACCGAATGACACGATGGCCGCCTCGGCCCCGCTGAGGTGGTATGTGGCGAGGCCGGCAAGCTCCTCGGGCGTCGGCGCGTAGCGCATTCGTGGCTGGGGCGTCGGCACCTGCTCCGGCTGCAGGGAGATGCAGCCGAGGCAGTCGGCATTGCAGGCCGGCGATGCCGGCAGCGCTCCCTCGTAGCGCCGGTGGAAGGTGTTCTGAGCTGTGTAGCATCGGTTGTCGAGGGCACAGACCGCGAGCTGCTCGACCACCCGGTTGCCGGGCAGCGCGAGGCGCGCGGCGGCAACCGCCTCGGGCAGTCCGGCCTCGACGAACCTGCCCGGTGCCCACCAGCCGAAGTCGTCGGTGCGCAGGGCCGCCACCACCGGCTGTCCGTCGCGCTCGGCCACCGCGGTGTAGCCGTAGAGCGGCAGTCGGGCGCTCTCCGGCACGGCCCGGCTCGCCGGCAGCAGGGTGCGCAGGTAGCCGACCGGCAGCACTGCGGCCACCGCCAACCGGTCAGCTGCCATCTCGACCGGAAGACCGCGTGGCGAGATGCCGATCGCTCGGCGCCCAGGGAGATGGACCAGCGTGGCGCCCTCAGGCAGCGGGATGTAGTCCGCCGCGGCGGCGGCAAGGAGCCGCTGTCCCGACCGCGCCGCGGCGGCCACCGGGGCGGCCTCGATCGCACCGGCAGCGGTG
>JBHEMT010000159.1:0-3966 GCA_046262435.1 Candidatus Dormibacteria bacterium
TCGGAATGTTGCCCGCCTCGAGCCGCGCCGCGGTGAGGATCGCGTCGACCAGGTTTCCCAGCTCCTCGGCCTTCTCCTCGACGGTGCGCAACGGCTTGAGCATCGGCGGGGGAACCGGTCCGAAGGCTCCCTCGATGACCAGTGAGATGTAGCCGTTGACCACGGCCAGCGGGGTGCGCAGCTCGTGCCCGGCAAGGTTCAGAAAGGAACTCTTGGCGCGGCTTCCCGCCTCGGCCAGCTCGAGGGCCTCAGCCAGCTCCGCGTTGCGCTGGGTGAGCTGGTTCGCCTGTAGCCGCAGGAGATGGTTCTTGGCATCCATCTCGATGAACACCGCGGCCTTGGAGCGCAGCACCCAAGGGTCGAACGGCTTGGCCAGGTAGTCGACGGCACCCTGGCTGTATCCCCGAAGCACCAGGCCAGGGTCGTCGTCGACAGCGGTGAGAAAGATGATCGGGACGTGCCGGCTCCGGCTGCGCCGCCTGATGTGCGCGGCAGTCTCGAACCCGTCCATTCCCGGCATGCGCACGTCCAGCAGAATCAGGGCGAAGTCGTCGTTGAGCAGCGCCCGCAGGGCCTCGTCGCCGGACGACGCGAGAACCAGCCGCTGGTCGAGCGGCCGCAGGGTTGCCTCGAGGGCGACCAGGTTCTCGCGCCGGTCATCGACGAGCAGCAGGTTGGCCCGATGCGGAGCCGCCTGGGCGGCCGGCTCCGGCGGCGGTGCGGCTCCGTCTACCGGGACAGCCACAGGCGCATCAGGGAGAGCAGCTGGACGACATCGACCGGCTTGGTGATGTAGTCGGAGGCGCCGCTGGCAAGGCTCTTTTCGCGGTCACCCTTCATCGCCTTGGCGGTCAAGGAGATGATTGGCAGTTTCTCGAAGTCGGGTAGCTGGCGGATGGCACGGGTGGTTTCGTAGCCGTCCATCTCCGGCATCATCACGTCCATCAGTACCAGCGACACATCGGGATGGGCCTGCAGCTGAGCGATGCCCTCGCGGCCGTTCTCCGCGAAGACCACCTCCATGCCCTGACTCTCCAGCGCACTGGTCAACGCGAAGACGTTGCGTACGTCGTCGTCCACCACGAGGATCTTGGTGCCCTCGGGCACCGGGTCGAAGGCCTCGCCCTCCAGCGGGAAACGCTGGATGTCGTCGGGCATCGCGAGCACGATCGGGGTCCCCACCGGCAGCGCCTCCTCATCAGGGACCAGGGTGAGCAGGGCGGGTTCGCCGGCCGTCCGCACGGTCTCGATGCCGGAGGCGCCGTCGGCGATCCGCGGGCGGCGCGCAGTGGTGAGGATCTCTCCCTCCGGGCCGCGGGGGACTGAGCCGTCCACCTCGCGATACTCGAGCGGCAGGAACAGGGTGAACGTGGAGCCGTCGCCAAGCCGGCTCTCGACGTGAATCTCCCCGCCGAGCAGGCGGGCGATCTCGCGGCTGATGTTGAGGCCGAGACCGGTGCCGCCGTACTTGCGGCTGGTGGTGCCGTCCGCCTGCTGGAACGCCTCGAAGATCAGCCGCAGCTTGTCCTCGGGAACGCCGATGCCGGTGTCGGTGACGCTGAAGGCAACCACCTCCTCGACCTGGTTGAGCGACGGCGTGAGGAAGCGGAGCCCCGGGTGTGGTCGGTACATGCTCAGGATCACGCTTCCCGTCCGGGTGAACTTGAACGCGTTGGAGAGCAGGTTCTTGAGCACCTGTTGCAGCCGTTGCTCGTCGGTCACCAGGGTCGGTGGCACCGTCGGTCCCATGTCGATCTCGAAGTCCAGGTTCTTCTCGGCGGCGACCGGGCGGAAGGTCGACTCCACGTAGTCGCGGAGGTCATGGAGGCTCACCGCCGTGGCGTGCACATCCATGCGCCCGGCCTCCACCTTGCTGAGGT
Source organism: Candidatus Dormibacteria bacterium (assembly GCA_046262435.1). Taxonomy (GTDB): domain Bacteria; phylum Chloroflexota; class Dormibacteria; order Aeolococcales; family Aeolococcaceae; genus JBHEMT01. Next base: position 1,881 of record JBHEMT010000159.1, read on the forward strand.
CGAGGATGTCCGAGATCAGCGCGAGCAGGTCGGAACCGCCGGCGTGGATGGTGCGCGCGTAGTCGATCTGCCGGGTGGTCAGGTTGCCCTCACTGTTGTCGGAGAGCAGCTTGGCAAGGATCAGCACGCTGTTCAGCGGGGTGCGCAGCTCGTGCGACATGTTGGCCAGGAACTCGCTCTTGTACTTGGATGAGAGGGCGAGCTGCTCGGCCTTCTCCTCCAGGTTTCGTCGCGCCGCCTCGATCTCGCGGTTGGTCTGCTGCAGCTCCTCCTGCTGTCGCTGGAGCAGCAGCTCCGACTCGGTGAGCGTCTTGGCCTGAGCTTCGAGCTCGGCGTTGGAGCGCTTCAGCTCCTCCTGCTGCTCCTGCAGTTCCTGGGCCAGCCGCTGCGACTGGGCGAGCAGCTCCTCGGTGCGCATCGTGGCGATGATGGTGTTGAGCACGATGCCGATCGTTTCCATCACCTGGTCGAGGAAGGTGACGTGGATCGGAGCAAGCCGTTGGAACGTGGCGATCTCGATCACCCCGAGCACCTGCTCCTCGAAGAGGATCGGCATCACGATGATCGTGGTCGGGGGCGCCTCGCCGAGGCCCGACGCGATCCGGATGTAGTTGTTCGGTGCGTCGCTGAGCACGATGTTCTGCTTCTCGATTGCGGTCTGGCCGACCAGCCCCTCGCCGAAGTGGAAGGTCTGTGGAACGTCGCCGCTAGCGGTGTAGCCGTAGCCGGCGATCAGCCGAAGCACCGGGGCCTCGTCCTCAGCCGGCTCAGCGAGGAAGAACGCGCCGTGGTGTGCCTGCACCAACGGGGTGATCTCACTCATGATCAGCTGGCTGACCGCACCCAGGTCGCGCTGCCCCTGGAGCATCGATGAGATGCGCGCCAGGTTGGTCTTCAGCCAGTCCTGCTCGGCGTTCTTCTGGGTGGTCTCGCGCAGGTTGCCGATCATCTGGTTGATGTTGTCCTTGAGCTCGGCCACCTCACCGCGCGCCTCGACGGTGATGCTCCGGGTGAGGTCGCCGCGGGTCACCGCCGTGGAGACCTCGGCGATGGCGCGCACCTGGGTGGTGAGGTTTCCGGCCAGCTGGTTGACGTTCTCGGTCAGCCCGCGCCACGTTCCGCTGACGCCCTCGACCTCGGCCTGACCACCGAGCAGCCCCTCGGTACCCACCTCGCGGGCGACGCGGGTGACCTCGGCGGCGAAGGACCGCAGCTGGTCGACCATGGTGTTGATGGTGTCGGCGAGCGCAGCCACCTCACCCTTGGCGTCGACGGTGATCTTCTGGGAGAGGTCGCCGCGGGCCACCGCGGTGGTCACCTGGGCGATGTTGCGCACCTGACCGGTGAGGTTGGAGGCCAGCTGGTTGACGTTCTCGGTGAGGTCGCGCCAGGTGCCGCTGACGCCCTCAACCTCGGCCTGACCGCCGAGCTCCCCCTCGGTGCCGACCTCCTTGGCGACCCGGGTCACCTCGGCAGCGAAGGATCGCAGCTGGTCGACCATGACGTTGATCGTGTCCTTGAGCTCGAGAATCTCGCCCTTGACGTCCACGGTGATCTTTTGGGAGAGGTCGCCGCGGGCCACGGCGGTGGTCACCTGGGCGATGTTGCGCACCTGGGCGGTGAGGTTGCCGGCGAGCTGGTTGACGCTGTCGGTGAGGTCCTTCCAGGTGCCGCTGACGCCCTCCACCCGCGCCTGCCCGCCGAGCTTGCCGTCGGTACCGACCTCCCGGGCGACGCGGGTCACCTCCGCGGCGAAGGAGGAGAGCTGGTCGACCATGACGTTGATCGTCTCGGCCAGCGCCGCCACCTCGCCCTTGGCGTCCACGGTGATCTTCTGGGTCAGGTCGCCGCCGGCGACCGCGGTGGTCACCAGGGCGATGTTGCGGACCTGGTCTGTGAGGTTCGAGGCCATCAGGTTGACGTTCTCGGTGAGGTCCTTCCACGTGCCGGAGACGCCCTTGACCTTGGCCTGGCCGCCGAGCTTGCCGTCGGTGCCGACCTCGCGGGCCACGCGGCTGACCTCGTCGGCGAACGAGCTGAGCTGGTCGACCATGGCGTTCACGGTCCGGCCGATGCGCAGGAACTC
>JBHEMT010000160.1:0-4711 GCA_046262435.1 Candidatus Dormibacteria bacterium
GGGTGGTACGGTCGTCGCCCCAGCCGGCAACCGTCACCACCTGGTTATGACCGTTTTCGAGACTGGCCGCGAGGCCATCCTGCCAATCTTCGACCGCCGCGGCACCATGGCCAGCAGCGAGGCGAGCGTGCTGATCATTGACGACGACCCGTCGATGCGCGACATCCTCGCGGTGGTCGGTCATCAGCACGGCTTCAGCGTCCAGTTCGCCGCCGACGGGAGCGACGGGATCCGCCTCGCAGGGTCGGCCGACATCGACCTGATCGTGCTCGACCTCAACATGCCCGGCCTGACCGGTTTCGACGTGTGCCGGCGGTTGCGCGCGGCGGGCATCGAGCTCCCGATCATGATGCTGTCGTCCAGCTCGGACCCTGTGGACGTCGTCGTCGCCCTGGAGATCGGGGCCGATGACTTCATCAGCAAGCCCTTCGAGGTGCGCGAGCTCGCCGCGCGGATCAACGCCAAGCTGCGTCGGCAGCGGGCCACGCAACCACAGGTGCGGCCGGGACGGCTCAAGTTCCCCGGGCTGGTGGTGGACATCGGTCGCCACGAGGTACTGCGCGACGGCCAGTCGGTGAACCTCACGCCGACCGAGTTCGACCTGCTGGCGCTGCTCTCGGCGTCGCCGGGGCGGGTGATCTCGCGCACCGAGATGATCCAGAAAGTCTGGGGCCAGGGCGCCGACCTCGACCTCCGTTCCGTCGATGCCCACGTCTACCGTCTGCGTCGCAAGATCGAGCCCGAGGGCCCCCGCCCGACCTACATCCACGCCGTCCCCGGAATCGGCTACCGCTTCGAGCGTCGCGGTTTGACCGACCGGCTCTCCCATCAGGATGCCGAGCCCGCCCGGCCGGCCTTCGGCAGGGGCTAGCGCCCCTCTGCGGGCCTGTGACGGAGTGGCCACAGGCGGTTGACGCCACCTGCGGTGGCCCGGTTGCGCCGCCATCGTTGGGGCATACGGTTGGCCCCACGAGGAAAACGGACAGTGAGCGAGGCGCGGCCCTCCCGGCGGAGCATCGTCCATGGCTGAGGTGGCCTGCACCGCTTCCGAGCGTGCCGGGCTGCTGGACTCGGGCCCGCTGGCGCGCTGGCTGGCCCCCACCTCGCAGTCGCGGCTGGAGCGTATCGACACCCGTCGCATCGTCGACCGCAGCGACCTGGTCGACGGCGACCCGCGCGACCGGCTGGTGGAGCGCGCGCTGACGGTGAGCATCGCCGCCCGTGGCATCCTCGAGCCGCTCCTGCTCCGGCCAGTCGACGGTGCCTACGAGCTGGTCCAGGGTGGGCGTCGGCTGCGCGCCGCGCGAGGGCTCAACCTCGACACCGTGCCCGCGATCGTCCGCGAGCTCAGCGATGCCGAGGTCCTGATCGCCGGACCGTGGCAGGCGCTGCTGCGCCGAGGCCTGCGAGCCAGCGAGGCACCGCCGGTGACCGCCAGGTTGCTGCGTGCCGGCCTCAGCACCACCGAGGTGTGCGCCCTGGTGTCCGCGGCGCCGCGGCTCTCTGAGCCGAAGCTGGCGGCGCTTCCGTCACCGAATCGGCGGCGCGGCGTGGCAGCATAGGCAGCCGTCATGCACAGGCACCCCCGGCGCCAGCCAGCACCCGTCGCGGGCCTCGGGTGAGCCCCGCGCCCACCCCCGCACGGCCCGAGGATGAGCTGCTCGAGCAGTGGTCGTTCCTCGACAGCATGGTGGAGCGTCAGGCCGAGGCGCTTCGCACCGGGAGCCAGGACGCGGAGGAGGTGGATGCCGTCACCCCCGACGCGCAGGGGCCCGACGATGTCGCTCTGCTGCGCGGCCGGATCGCGGTCCTGGAGAGGGATGCCGCTGCCCTGCGAGCCCAGCTTGAAGGGCGCGACCGGGAGATTCAGCGCGCTCAGCAGCACGGGGCCGAGCTGATGCGCAGCCTGCGCGACGCGCACGCGGCGGTCGAGGACGCCCAGCAGGCTGCCACCGCTGCGGAGCGGCGGGCGGCCGCCGCGGAGGCGTCGGCCGCGGCGCCCCCGGAGGCCCCCGCCGCCCCTCCGGCAGCGGAGGCGTCAGCCGGGTCGGCGCCCACCGGGGGTGGCTGGTCCGAGCGGCCACGCCGGAGCGCCATCTTCGCCAACCAGGATCCGCCGCCGCCGCCCGCCAAGCCCTCGTTTCTCGACCGCCTCCTGGGCCGCCGCTAGCGAGCGGTCAGCCGCCAGCCGCCACCCCGAAGGGAGCTCAGGCGCGAGAGGCCGGCCGACCCTGGGCCATGCGGATGAACTGGCGCAGTGCCTCCACCGGGGCCGCCCGCGTGCCCACCTCCTGCAGCAGCAGCTTGGCCTGGGCGAGCAACGGCTCGTCGGGCAGCTCTCCCTTCCCCGAGGTGGCCTGCACCCAGCCCGACGAGAACCAGAGCACGGTCTCGAAGGCGAGTCCACTCATCGTCAGACCGTTGAGCAACGACTCGGTGATGCGCGAAAGCGGCCGCTTCGCGTTTGTGACAGCAATGCCCCGAATTCGCTCGAGCGCGCCGACCTGGTGGGCCAGCCCGACGGTGAGTGCCGCGGCTCGCAGCGAGAGGATGTCGAGCGCGGTTGGGATCACGATCCGGTCGGCGACCGCCAGCGGCCCGAGCAGCGATGGCTCGTGGGGGTGGGTGTCGAGGAGGACGATGTCGACGTCGTCGAGCACCGGCTCAATGATCGACCGCAGCTGACCCTCGAGCAGTGCCTCGTGGTTGAGGCTGCGGTGCCCGGCAACCGTCCGAATCCCCAGCGGATGGTCGATCAGGGCATCTTTGAGCGTCACCCGCCCGTGCAGCACGTCGGCGATGGTGACGTTGCGTTTTGCCTTCTCGAGCACGTTGCTGAGGCCCCCGGTGGGGTCGAGGTCGACAGCGATGACACGCACCCCGCTGGCCACCGCGGCCGCGGCCAGTGCGTAGGTTGTGGTGGTTTTGCCAACACCACCTTTCAATGATGTGACGGTGATGATTTCGGCAGGCATGGCCGTAGAATAGGCCCTCGATGGCAGCGGCAGCACCCTTTGTCAAGCTCCTGCGACAGCTCTCCGATGCCCAGGACGACTACCGTTCGGGCGCCCTGGACATCACCTGGGATGGGGGGCGCGCGACCCTGTACGTGGTTTTCGGTCAACCCAATCACGCTGTCTACGCGGCCGACGGTAGCGATGAGGTCGAGGGCCCGGAGGCAATCGCCGCGCTGCTGCATCACCTACCTCCCAAATTCAAGCTTTCGCCCTGGCGCAACGAGGTCGTGCGCACCGAGTCCGTGCAGATGACGATGACCGAGCTGATTGAGCCGTTCGCCCAGCTCTCGGGGGTGGCCACCGCGGAGCCTGTGGCCCCCCAGGCCGGCGAGGCGCTGAATCTCGACGGCGCGGCCGAGGATGAGTACGGGGTTCCGTTCGGACTCCGTGACTTCCCCCTCCTGCCGGTCGGCGAGTCGCTCTGGGCCGATGGCTCAGCGGCGATCGTGCACCTCGACCAGCTACTTCCCCAGCTACCCGACTGCCTGGTGGTGCTCACCGGGGCGCGGCTCCGCGCCGCCGCGGTGGTGGTGCGCGGCTCGATCGTCGACGCGGTCTGGGTCGATGACGAGGACCGGGCCTCGGGTGAGTCGGCCGCGATGGCGCTGATCGGCGCCCGCGAGGGGCGCATCTCCGGATACCGGATGGACGATCCCACCATCGCCGAGGCGCTCACCCTGCTGTGGCGCTGTCCGGTCGCCTACGACGGGCTGCCCCTGGAGTGGCTCGAACCGCGGCGCTTCCTCGCCCACCTGGCCGAGCTGCCGGGGGACCGGGTTGTCAGCGTGAACTCATCCCGTGGTTTCGGGGTGGGCCTGTACTTCGGAGGGCGGTTCGTCGCCGCCTACACCGACCAGCGAAGGGTCCCCTCCGACGATCCCGCCGTGCTCGCCGCGCTCTTCGACGCCGAGGAAGGGACGGTCAGTGTGCAGCAGCGCGCCGGTAACCAACCGGTCGGCGGGATGGCCGACGAGCATCTCTTCCACATGCAGGTGGACTCCGCGCCGGCAGTGGCGCCAGCCGAGCAGGGCCCTCCGGCCTGGCTGGTGGCGGCCGAGGCCTCGGGAGCCCTCCAGGAGCTGGCCACCTCCGCGCCGGTGGTACCGGTGGCGGTCGCGGCGGATGCCTGGGACGCCGGCCCGGATGCCGGCCCGGATCCCGGCGACGACCCAGACCTGGAGGACGGTCTCCAGGACGGCGCGCGCCTCGAGTTGGACTTCGAGGGCATCAAGGCCGCCCTGGTGGAGATCGGCGTTCGCTGGCTCGGTCCGGAGGATGTCGCGCCGGTCGCCGCCGTGGTCCGGCGAGCCCGGCACCGGGTGGCGGACATCATTGCCGCCGTCGAGACCGTGAAGACCATCCCGGTGCCCGGCCGGGAACCCGGGGATGTGCAGGGAATGGCCAAGGAGATGCACTGGTACGCGGCCGAGGCGCTCTGCGGCGCCTAGCCGGTAGCCATGGCCTACCTTCGCGACAACGCCCCCGTCCTGCTGGTCGTGGCAATCGTCTTCGAGGCGGTGATCGCGATTCTGTGGCGCCGCCAGATCATCAGCCTCAAGCAACGTCTCGAGGCCACCGTCGAGGCTGCTGAGGACGCCGCTCGGGCGGCGGCGCTGGCGGCCCCCGGGGGCATCGACCCGGAGATGGTGCTCCAGCTGATCCGCGCCGGGCACACCCCCACCCTGGACACCGTC
>JBHEMT010000161.1:0-11897 GCA_046262435.1 Candidatus Dormibacteria bacterium
ACGTTGCGCAGCACCAGTCCCGCCTGATGAGCGAGGTCGTCGAGCAGCTTCTCCTCAATCGGGGTCAACAGCTCGCCACTGCGCTTCCGCACGCTCAGCGCTCCCAGCAGCTCGCCCTGGTGGCGCACCGCCACGGCCCGCGTCGCGCCCGGCAGCGCGGGCAGGTCGTCGCCGAGCAACGCGACCGCTGTCTGGTCGGCGTCGCCCGCTTCCGGCCAGCCCGCCGCCGCCCGCAGACCGCCGCCGCTGCGCAGCCAGACCACCGCTCCCTCTGCGCCGGTGCCGGCCGCGAGCACCTGGGCCATCCGGGGCAGCACCTCCTCTCCCGCGTAGCTCTCCGCCACCCGTGAGGAGAACTCCGAGAGCACCTCGTAGGGCGTCGCCCGCTTGCCGTAGACCAGCCGGTTGGCAACCCGCTGCACCCGCTCGCGCACCGGCTGGAAGGCGATCGCCACCACCGCGGTGGCCAGGATGCTGAGCGCCAGGTTCGGCTTGCCTCCCGCCCCGATCAGGGTGCCGATGCCCACCACGATGCCGACATACACCGCGCTGATGAAGGCGGCCAAGGCCCCGTAGACCAGCGTCCGGTTGATCACCACGTCGATGTCGTAGAGCCGGTACTTGAAGACCGCGACGCCCACTGAGATCGGCAGGGCCAGAAGGGTGATCTGAGGCGAGACGATCTCCTGCGGCAGCGGCAGCATGAGGGCCAGGTCAAGGAGGCTCAGCAAAATCCCGAGGGCAACCAGCGCGAACGCTCCAACCACCCACTTGATCTGATGGCGCTCGTCTCCGGCTGCCCTCCGGTAGCGCAGGACCACCGACCCCGCGGCCGCCACAGCCAGGGCCGCCATCGGCAGGAACGCCGGCCCCTGCAGGAGGGGCCGCAACCGGTCGAGTGGGGACAACATCAGAGGGAGCGGGAAGTGACCCAGTCCCATGCTCGCGTCGGCGGTCGCATAGGGGGCCAGCGCCGCCACCGCCGCCACAATCCCGAGGTACGCGATCGCCACCCAACCCAGGCGGCGCCAGCGGGCGGTCAACGGATGGCCGTCGGGAAAGAGCAGGGGAAAGCCGATCAGGAGAAGGCCGAAGTCGGGTATCCACACCCAGGCGTTCAACCAGGCCACCCAGTCAGTCGCCGGGAGGGGGTGCACAAACCCTGAGTACGTCAGGTAGACCGCGGCCCAGGCGTCACTGACCACATAGGTGATACCCGTGACGCACATCAACCAGCCCACCAGGTTGTGACGTCGAGTGACGATGAGCGCGCCGACCGTGGCGAAGGCCATCGCCTCCAGCGGAAAGAGCCCGTCCTGAAGCCCGGGTGCGAAGGCGGGATCTCGCAGCCGCCGCGCGATGTCGTGCGGGATCAGCAGGGCCATGGCGACGGTGCTCACCGACAGCGCGAGCGTGAACAGCCACATCAGCCAGGGCAGCGCGACAAGCAGACGGCCGCTGCTCAGGCCGCGCCCGCCCCTACTCACCGGTCCATTGTGCAGCCCCCCCGAGGCGCACCCAATGGCGAAGGCTACCCCGGCAAAGGGAAGCAGGCCCCAGCGCGCTGGCGTACCAGCACCCCTCAGCGTGGTCCGGTCGGCCGCCCGGTCACGATCACCATGGCCGCCGCAAGGCTGACCGCAGCCGCGACCACCAGGCCCACCGCGGGGTCGGTCACCGTCCACAACGCCCCCACCCCGATGCTCGACACCAGGCCACCCAGGCCCACGATCAGCCCAATCGACCCGAAGGCGCGCCCGCGTTGCGCATCAGGCACCAGGTCCGCGACGTACGCGGCCTGCACCGGCTCGACGATCCCGGTGGACACCCCCACCAGGGCGAAGAGCACGCCCAGCACGACCACGCTGGTCGGACCCGCGGCAAACAGCAGGCAGCCCAAGGCGAAGAGCACGATCCCGCCGGCGAGTAGCCGGCGCCGGCCCACCCTGTCGCTCAGCGCTCCCGCGGGGTACGCCGCGACGCTGTTGGCGGCGTTGTGCCCGGCGTAGAGCAGCACCGCGATCGCGGCCGCGGCGGTCAGCGACCGCCCGCCCGACGCCAGCAGGTCGGTCACCCGCAGCAGCAGCAGGGTCGCCGAGAAGTTGCCCAGCCCGAACAGCCCGATGCCGGCGAGCAGCCGCAGGAACGCCGGCGAGGATGTCCCGAGGTCGGGCAGCGCCCAGCGCTTCCCGCCGCCGGCGCGGGCCACACCGCGGGGCACCTCGAGCACCAACAGCAGCACGGCACCCGCGGCCAGCAGGCCCGGCACGATGCTCACCGCGAACAGCGGCCGGTAGCCGATGGCGACGAGCAGCGGCGCCGCGAGCAGCGGCCCGAGCACAGCACCGAGCGAGTCCATCGCCCGCTCCACCCCAAAGGCCCGGCCCAGCTGGCTCGGATGCACGCCCCCTGCGAGGAGCGCGTCTCGGGCCGGCGCCTTGCCGCCGCGCGCCGCCCATGACAGCGCGCGGGCCACAAGGACCACCGGCCACACCGTGGCCAGGGCGAAGGCGCCGTGACCAAGTGCGGTCACCGCGTAACCGCCCGCGGTCAGCGAGCGGCGTTGCACACCGGGACGGTCCGCGACCACGCCGCCGGCGAGCTTCGAGAGGCTCAGGGCGCTGTCGGCGACGCCCTCGATGATGCCCAGGGCAACCGCCGGGGCCCCCAGGCTGCGCGGGAAGCCGGGTAGAGCCGCCGTGGCCATCTCGTGTCCGGCGTCCGAGAAGAAGCTGCCCAGCCCGATCCCGGTGACGCTGCGGTTGCGCAGGATCGACCCAGTCGGTTGCGTCGGCGGCACCGGGTGGATTCTGCCGCCTGGGTGCGTGCACCGGTGCCCTGCTGTGGTCAATGCTCACCTGGGACTCGCCGGCACGCTGAGTGCGATCGTCCACGAACCGTCGAAAGGTCAGCTGCCCCCGTCGATGTCGTGAAGCACGAGCACCCAGGCGTTGGGAGGTGGTAGCCACCCCCCGCACGCGGTGATGCCCTCCCCCTCGACGGAGCCGCGGCAGCGCGCAAGCATGGGAGCCGTGACCACTGTCGACCGCCGGATTCGAGCCGGCCTGGTGTGCTGGGCGCTCAGCCTGCTCATCGCCGCGGCGGCAGCAACAATGCTCATTTTCAACACGCCTGCGTGGCGCGCTGCTGGCTGGAACGTCCTACTCCTCAACGGCCTCGCGCCGCTCGGCGCAGCCCTCGCCTACGGCGGCTTCGGCGCTTTGCTGGTGACCAGACAGCCGCGCAACCGCGTCGGCTGGCTGCTGCTCTGGATCGGCGTTCTGTTCGGGCTCACCCTACTGGGCAGTGGGGTGGGCTACTACTCGTTTGCCCGGGGCGGTCACTCCTCGTCCCCCCTCCCCGGAGCCCTCTGGGCTGCCTGGATGCAGAACTGGACCTTCGTGCTGGTCTTCCCGGTCGGCTTCGGCCTGCTCCTGCTGCTCTTTCCTGACGGCCGGCCGCCCACACTGCGGTGGCGCCCCGTGCTCTGGGCCGGGCTGGCCACGATGACCGCCTTCGCCATCGGCACGATGGTTACCTCGGGCCGGTTGGCGATTGCCTTCGCGCCCGGGTCGCATCACTCCGTGACCACGCTGCCGGTCGACAACCCAACCGGCCTGATCCCGAGGCGGTTTGTCCCGCTCGACCCCCTCTTCATAGGTGGGTTCGTGTTCGTCCTCGCCAGCGCGGCATCGTTGTTCGTCAGGCACCGCCGGGCCGCGGCGGTGGAGCGCCAGCAGTTGCGCTGGCTGGCATACGTCGGCGGCATCTTCGCGCTGGGGATCTCCGGAAACGTCTTTGCTTCGCTGCCGGCCGCCAACCAATTTCTATCCGCGGTGAGCACCGTGGCATTCGACCTGATGGTCGCCATGGCCGTCATCGGGTTCCCACTGGCGGTCGCCATCGCGGTGCTCCGTTACCGTCTCTACGACATCGATGTCGTGATCAACAAGACGCTGGTCTACGCGACGCTCACGGCTTTCATCGGCTCGGTCTACATCCTGATCGTGGTTGGGCTCGGCCATCTGATCGGCGGAAGTGGCCGTCCCAGCTTGGCGCTGTCCATCGCCGCCACCGCGGTGGTTGCGATCGCGTTCGAGCCCGTGCGCGAACGCGTCCAGCGGTTCATGAACCGGCTGGTCTACGGCCGCCGCGCCACGCCCTACGAGGTGCTGGCCGGGTTTTCCCACAGGATGGCCGCAACGCTGTCGGTGGAGGAGGTGCTCCCCCGCATGGCCGAGGCGGCCGCCCGCGGAGTCGGCGGCAGCCACGCAGAGGTCACGCTCGCGCTCAGCGCCGGAGAGCGTGTCGCCTCCTGGCCGCCCGGCAGCACCCTCAACGGCAGCGGCCATCGCGCTGCCGTGGGCGACCGGGGTGAGCAGCTGGGGGAGGTACGGGTGGTCAAGTCAACTGGCGAGCCGCTCACGGGCGCCGAATCCGGGCTGATCGACATGCTTGCGGCGCAGGCCGGCCCCGTGTTCCGCAACGTGCGCCTCACGCTTGAGCTGCAGGCGAGGCTGGAGGCGATCTCCGCCCAGGCGGGCGAGCTTCGCGCCAGCCGCCAGCGCATCGTCGCCGCGGCCGACTCGCAGCGTCGCCGGGTGGAGCGCGAGATCCACGACAACACCGAGCCTCAGTTGCTCGCCATCGCCGCCGAGCTCGAACGGAGCGAGCGGCTGCTCGCCGCCGACCCCGCTACCGCGGTCCCGCTGCTCGACGCCCTCAACGCCCAGGCCAACCGAGCCCTCAACCAGCTCCGCGAGATGGCCAGGGGGATTTTTCCCCCGCTGCTCGCCGACCGCGGCCCCGTGGTGGCGCTCGAGGCGCACGCGCGCAAGCTCCAGGTGCCCGTGCGCATCGAGGCTACCGATGCGGTGCGCGCCACTCGCTTCGCGCCCGAGGTCGAGGCCACCATCTACTTCTGCTGCGTCGAGGCGCTGCGCGGCGTGACCACCGAGCTGGGTCTGAGCCTCGACAGCGTCGACGGCCGGGTCACCTTCCGCGTCACAGGCTACGGGGGCGACGCGGGGCTGCGCGAGATGACCGACCGGGTCGCCGCCGTCGGGGGAACCCTGGTCGCGGACGCTCGCACGGTGCGGGCGACGATTCCGGCCCGCGCCCTCGAGCCCGCGGCATGACGCCGCGCCGCGCCGCGTGGCTCGCCTGGACGGCGTGCGGCCTCTCCCTGCTGATGATCGCTGCGTCGGTGATTCTGCCCGCCGTCGACTCCGGCACGGCCAACGGCGGGCCCTCATTCTGGGTGGCGCTCGGCTTTCCCGTGGTCGGTGCGCTGATCGCCTCACGGCGTCCGGGCAACGCCGTGGGTTGGATTTTTTGCGTGATCGGTCTCACCCAGGCCGGAGACCAGTTGGCCGGGGCCATCGGTCACCTCACCCGCGCAGTGGTGCCCCTCGCCGACGAGGCCCGCTGGGTCGGCGTGTGGCTGTGGATCCCCGGGCTCGGCCTGATCATGACCTTCATGCTTCTGCTCTTCCCCAACGGCAGGCTGCTCAGCCGCCGCTGGCGGATCGCTGCCTTCGCCGCGGGAGCGGGAATCCTCTCCGCCATGCTCAGCGTCGCCAGCCTGAGCTGGGGCCTGCGCCACGGCCATGCACTCGACTCCGCTCCCCTCCCCCACGACCCTCGCACGTTTGTCTTCTCCGCAGGGGCGCTGCTGACCGCTGCCTGCATGCTGGCCTCAATCGTCTCCGTGGCGCTGCGCTTCCGCCGCGCACGGGGCGACGAGCGCCAGCAGCTCAAGTGGTTCCTCTTCGCCACTGCCCTGATGGTTGTCGAAATCACCAAATCAGACTTCCTGAACATCAACTTCGGTGACCTGGTGCTGCAACCGCTGATCATCCTCGGGGTCCCCGCGTCGGTGGCGATCGCCATCTTCAAGTACCGGCTCTACGGCATCGACCTGGTGGTCAACCGGGCGCTGGTTCTCGGCGTCCTCGCCGTTTTCATCACCTCCGTGTACGTCGCCATCGTGGTCGGAATCGGCAGCCTGGCCGGCACCGGAGGGAGGCCCAACCTGGGTCTCTCCATCGCCGCCACCGCCGTGGTCGCGATCGCTTTCCAACCGTTCCGCGAGCGCGTCCAGCGTCTCGCCAACCGTCTCATCTACGGCCAGCGCTTCACACCGTATGAGGTGCTTGCGCGCTTCTCCGACCAGGTCACCGGCGCCTACTCTGCCGAGCAGATCCTGCCCCGCACCGCCGAGGTGCTCGCCGCGGGCACAGGTGCTGCCCGGGCGACGGTCTGGGTCATGAGCGGTACCGAGATGGTCCCCGGGGCGACCGCCCCGCCCGGTGCGGCTCCGGTGGTACGCGAGGGCGCCGACAACTGGGTGCCCGTTGACTACCAGGGGCGGCGCCTCGGCGAGCTGGCGGTGCAGAAGCCGGCCGGCGAGCCACTCTCCGCGGTGGAGAGGAGCCTGCTCACCGATCTCGCTGCGCAGGCCGGCCCGGTGTTGCACAACGTGCTCCTCGACTCCGAGCTCGAAACCCGCCTCGACGAGATGTCGCGGCAGGCCCTGGAGCTGCGTGCCTCTCGGCAGCGCATCGTCGCCGCTCAGGACGCGGAGCGCCGCAAGCTCGAGCGCAATATCCACGACGGTGCTCAGCAGCATCTGGTGGCACTGGCGGTGAAGCTCCGCCTCGCCGCCACCCTTGCGGCGCGCAATCCCGAACGCGCCCGACCCATGCTCGCCGAGCTGCGCGGCGAGACCACCCAGGCGCTGGAGACGCTGCGCGACCTGGCTCGCGGCATCTATCCCCCGCTGCTCCGCGAACGCGGCCTGGTCGCCGCACTCGGCCACCACGCCACGGTTGATGCGGAGGGCCTCGGTCGGTACGACCCCGAGCTGGAAGCCGCGGTCTACTTCTGCTGTTTGGAGGCTCTCCAGAACGCCGCCAAGTACGCGCAGGCAGGCCGGGTGCTGATTCGTCTGCGCGAGCGCAACGGCACCCTGAGCTTCACTGTCGAGGACGACGGCCGCGGCTTTGACCCCGCCGCAGCCGGCGGCGGTATGGGGATGCGCAACATGGCCGACCGCATCGCGACCGCGGGCGGCGAGCTGGTGGTGGAGAGCCGTCCCGGCTCCGGCACCACGGTGCGCGGCCGCCTCCCCGTCCGCGCGCTCCAGGCCGCCGGCTGAGCTGCTACCTACGCCGCGCTGGCTGCCGCCCAGGCCTCCGCCAGGCGATCGGGCCCGAAGTCCGACTTGGGGATGTAGGCTGCCGCCCCCGAGGCGGCCACCCGCGGGGCGTACTCCTCCACCTCGTAGGTGGATAGCACCAGGATCACCACCCGATGGGATTCGGCGAGGATCTGCCGGGTCGCCTCCAGGCCGTCGATCCCGGGAAGGTTGACGTCCATGAGGATCAGGTCCGGCTCCAACTCGCGCGCCGCGATCACCGACGCTTCTCCGGTCTCCGCCTCGCCCACCACCTCGAAGCCGTCGGTGGCCTCCACCACCACCCGGGCAACCGAGCGGAAGGGCTCCTGGTCGTCAACGATCAAGACTTTCACCGGCATCGTTCCTGAGTAGAGCATGCCCGATGGGATGGCGAATCTCCACCGTGCCAGCACCACACAGGTCGGGTGGGCAGCCCCTGCGGCACCCTATGCTTGCGGTCCGTGAGCATCCGCGTGGTCCTGGCCGAGGACAATTACCTGGTCCGCGAGGGGGTACGCCAGCTCATCGAGTCGGTCGACGACCTTGAGCTGGTGGCGGTGTGCGCCGACCTCCCCTCCCTGCTCGCCGCGGTTGATGAGAGTGCACCGGACGTCGTCCTCACCGACATCCGGATGCCACCCACCGGCACCGACGAGGGGATCCGCGCCGCTGAGGGGTTCCGCACCACCCACCCCGCGCTGGGCGTGGTGGTGCTCAGCCAGTACGCCGAGTCGGAGTACGCGCTCGCCCTGCTGGAGAAGGGGGCAACCGGGCGCGCCTACCTGCTCAAGGAGCGGGTCAGCGACGTGCAGCAGCTGGTCGCCGCGATCCGCGAGGTGGCCGGCGGCGGTTCGGTGATCGACCCGCGGGTGGTCGAGGAGCTCATCTCGGCACGCTCGCGCCGGCCCTCCCCCCTCCAGGAGCTGACCCCGCGGGAGGGGGAGGTTCTGGCCCAGCTTGCCCAGGGCAAGAACAACGCTGCGATCGCCACCACCCTGTTCCTCAGCGACCGCGCCGTGGAGAAGCACATCAACGCGATCTTCTCCAAGCTCGGCCTCTCCGAGGAGGCCAACGTGCACCGCCGGGTCAAGGCCACCCTGCTCTTCCTTTCGGCCGACGCGGGCTGACGGTCAGCCGGCCGGCTCCGGGACGGCACGCCCGAGCCGGTACGCCAGCACCGGCGCGTGCCGCCCCTTGACCAGCGCCGGCTCGAGCCGCACCGCGTCCTCGGGAGGCATGCGCATCGCAACGTAGGTGGCCTCGCTGATCACCGTCTCGCCGCCGTCGGCCCACTGCTGCATCCGCTGGGTGAGGTTGACGCTGTCACCCACCACCGAGTATTCGAGCCGCTCCTCGGAGCCGAGCAGCGCGGCCGCTACCTCGCCGGTGGAGCAGGCGATGCCCAACAGGAACGGCGGCAGGTTGGCCGCCTCCCAGCGCTGGTTCAGCTCCGTCTGCCGGGTGTGCATCGCCGCGGCGGCCGCGCACGAGCGGTCGGCGTGGTCAGCCTGCGGCAGCGGAGCACCGAACACGGCCATCACCGCGTCGCCGACGAACTGCATCACCGTGCCGCCCTCGCCGAGGATGGCGCGGTTCATCTCGGCGCGATGCTCATTGAGCTGGCCGGCGAGCACGCTGGGGTCAGCGTCCTCGGCGATCGTCGAGTAGCCGCGGATGTCGGACATCACCACCGTCACCACCAGCTTCTCGGTCTCTCCGATCTTTCGGCCGCCGCGGCGCAGCTGCTCGGCGATGCCGCCTGGAAGCAGCCGGCTCAGGCTCTCGCCCTGCTCCTCGCGCTGCACGATCGCCTGGTGGAGCAGCTTGAGCCGCTGCAGGCCGCCCTTGGCGCCGCTGCTCACATCCTGGGCGAGCGTGAGGAACAGTTTCTCGACCGCATCCGAGACCGCCGCCGGCGTGGTGTGCCGGGTGGCTGCGATCGCCTTGATCGGCTTGCCCTCGGCCACCTGGCGGAGCAGGTCCTCCTCGTCGGCGCTGAGCCCGCTGCCGGACTTCACCGGGTTGACCAGCGCCTCGACGATGGAGGGGTCGAGCATGGAGCCACCGGTGGATACCTCGCGGATCGAACGGGCCAGCTGGTCGCCCTCGGCCACCCGGTCCTTGAGCAGGTAGGCGAACCCGGCAGCACCCTCACTGAGCAGCGCGATCGCGTACTCGGGCTCGTCGTACTGGGAGAGGATCACGATCCCGGTGCCGGGATGACGGCGGCGCACCTCCTTGGCCGCCTCGATGCCCTCACGGTTGAAGCTCGGTGGCATCCGGATGTCGGTCACCACCACCTGGGGAACTGTGCGTTCGGCCCCCTCGAGCAGCGAGTCGTAGTCCTCGGCAACGCCGACCACCTCGATGTCGTCGGCCATGCTCAGCAGGGCCCGAACGCCCTCGCGCACCAGCAGGTTGTCGTCGGCGAGGAAGACGGTGATCTTGCTGTCCGGCATCGCCGCTCATTGAGCGCGATTCCGGCGACCGGGTCAATGAGGTGGACCCGCCGCCGGTGATGGTGCCCACCCACCCCCGCGTAACCTGCCATCACCCTGGCGACGCTCCGGGCAGCGGTCACACTTCGGGCATCACCCACAGCTCATCGGGCAGGGGCGTCATGCGCTACGAGTCGTCGGTCACCTCGATCTCCTGGATTCCGTCCGAGGCAATCCCAGGGGTCACCAAGATGCCCTTCGAGGTCGGCCTCGCCCATTACGATGAGCCACCCCCAGACCAGATCGACGACCTCGAGGCGCTGCGGGTCGCCGATCGCTTTCGCTTCGCCAACGAGTTGCGCGCCTGGGTGGAGGTGGAGGACGGCCGGATCGTCGCCCACGGCCAGGCGGGCGGCTGCCACATGTTCGTCACCAAGCTTCAGGTCGGCGGTCTCAAGGCGTCGTTCGCCGCAGTGGCTCTGCCCGACATCCGCCGCGAGCCCGAGCTGCGTGACGGCACGTCTGTGCGTTTCGTGCAAACCGTTGGAGGTCGCACTGGCCTGCCGGCACCGCGGCCGGTGCCTCACCCGCCATTCGTGCAGGTCAGCTCGCCGCTGGTCTGGACCACCCTGGCGATCACGCTGCACGCAGATGGCACCTCTGAGCACGAGGTGGTCGGTGCCAGCACCTTTCCCCGCCACTGGATCTACGACCGCAGCAACCGCCTGGTCCAGAAGGTGGGCCTCACGGACTTCCGCACCTGGGTCCGCGACTCATTCGGCAAACGCACCCCGTGGGGCGACCAGGACTCGCCGGCGCTGGTCACCGAGGTGGAGACGGCCCTGGAGCGCCAGCTCTCCCGGTCACTGATGACCGCTGGAGCCAAGCCGAAACTGGTGCGCGTGGACAAGGGAAAGGCCCTGGTCGAGCAGGGCGAGCCCGGTGACGACATTTTCCTTCTTCTCGACGGCGTGCTCGCCGTCGAGGTCGATGGCACCGTGGTCGCCGAGGTCGGCCCCGGGGCGGTGCTCGGTGAGCGCGCCGCCCTCGAGGGAGGCCGGCGAACCGCCGCGCTGCGCGCCCTCACCGCCTGCCGGGTCGCGATGGCCCCGGTTAGCCAGCTGGAGCGTGCCGACCTCGCCGAGGTCGCTCGGGGACATCGCCGGGAAGAGTCATAGTCGCCGGGTGAGGGTTCACGTCTGCGGGGTCAGGGGCTCGACCTCGGCGCCGGGTGCAGAGTTCGTTCGCTACGGCGGCCACACCTCCTGCCTCGCCCTCGCCCACGACCAGGGGCCGCCGGTCCTCGTGCTCGACGCCGGGACGGGTCTGCGCACCCTGACGCCGCTGCTCGACGGGAACCCCTTCCACGGCACGATCCTGCTCAGCCATCTGCACTGGGACCACACCCACGGCCTGCCCTTCTTCCCCGCCGGCGACCGCGAGGATGCGTCCAGCCGGTTGCTCATCCCCGCCCAGGGCGACCCCGCGACGGTGCTGGAGCGGGCCATCTCCCCTCCCCACTTCCCGATCACCCCGGCCCAGCTCCGCGGCCGCTGGACATTCGAGTCACTCGAGCCCGGGGAGCATTCCATCGAGGGCTTCTCGGTGCTCGCCCTGGAGATTCCCCACAAGGGCGGTCGCACCTATGGCTACCGAGTTTGGGACAGCACCGGCAGCATCGCCTACCTGCCCGACCACAGTCCCACAGCGCTGGGCACCGGTGACGGCTTCGGCGAGTTCCACGAGGCGGCGCTGCGGCTGTCAGGGGGGGCCGACATCCTCTTCCATGACGCTCAGTACACCGCCGCAGAGTTCCCCGCCCGGGCCACCTTCGGGCACTCCGCCGTCGACTACGCCGTCGAGCTCGCCCGCCGCTCCGGGGCCGGGAGGCTGCAGCTCTTCCACCACGAGCCGGCGCGCACCGACGGGCAGCTCGACGCCATCGTCGCGGAGTGGCAGGGGGGCCCGGTGCTGGTGGACGCCGCAACAGAGGGCACGGTTCTCACCGTGCCCTAGGCTGTCGCCGCTGTCTCACCCCGCCCTGTCCGGACACCAGGTTCTCTTCGGGCTGGCCCAGGCGACGATGCCGCGGGCTCTCCCGCCTCGACGGGCAGGTGTCCGGCGACGGTGGTGCCCTGACCGGGTGTGGAGTGCAGTTCCACGCCGCCCCCCAGGGCGTCGAGCCGGTCGGCAATGTTCTGCAGTCCCGAACCGCGCGGCGTGGTCCCCGGCTCGAAGCCCCGGCCGTCGTCGGTCACCGCGAAGTGCAGCTCTCCGCC
>JBHEMT010000162.1:0-7680 GCA_046262435.1 Candidatus Dormibacteria bacterium
CTCGGATCAGTTTGTCGGGCTGGTCACCGTCCAAACGATCGGCTGGAAGGTGGAGAAGGTGAGCACGCCGCCGCCCGAGGTGCTGGGGAGAAGCTTGGGGTAGGCGCCCGCAGTGTTGGCGACGTTGGGGTTGTAGACGTAGACGTTGTTCCCCCCGGTGGCGACGGAGAAGCTGACCAGCTTGTGCGCGGCCGTCCCGAAGTTCACGCCCTTCTGCCCACCCGCGAGAAAGTGGAGCGTGGTTCCGTGGATCCGCTCCGTGCCCGAGGGAGAGTTGGGGTAGTTGCCGAACTCGCTGGTGCATCCGGTGGGGGTGCCGGTGGCGTCATTGCAGATCTGGAGGCCAAAGGTCTTCACTGCCTGGCCGGAGGGAGGCGGCACGTCCAGACCGTTGGGCCAGTTGCCCAGGATCGCCAGCTTGTTCTCAGTCACCGCCCCGGGTGCGAAGGTCGCGGTGATGCCGAAACCGCTGACGCTGCCACCCTGGGGGGTGATTACCGCCGTGGCGAAGGCGGTCGCAGCGGCCGGCGGACCGCTGGCGAACGAATTGGCCATGGGCGCCCCGGCGACGACGGCGGCGGCGAGGGTCCCGAGCGCGAGCTTAGTGGTTGGGTATCGCATCATGGAGGCTCCGTGAGATCGTCTTGTGGACGTGTTGTTGTTGCAATAGGGAACGCAGAGAGAGCCTCCGCGGTTCAACGAGTGGGCCGCGAGGTGTGGCACGCCTGCCAGCCACGACGCACGGTCGCGTCAGTGCGGCGGTACGCGGGTCATGAACGGATTGCGTTCTACCTGCGTTGAGATGATGGAAGGCAGGATCCGACCGGCGGCGCGAGACTGAGGGTGATGCACACCCTGGGAGTGGCATGGGACGACTGGCGCAGAGCCGAGGGGGCAACGCTGGCCTGGAGGCGACCTCCGACCAGGCGGTCGGCTCGGCGCCCCCTGAACGGCTGGCCGAGCAGGTGCTCGGCGCTCTGCACGCCCTCTACGCCAAGCCGCTGTTCGCCTACACACTGCGGCTCTCAGGAGACCGCGAACGGTCGGAGGAGGTCGTGCAGGAAACCCTGCTCCGCGCCTGGCAGCACCCCGACGCCGTTGATGGCACCCGGGGGTCGCCGCGCGCGTGGCTCTTCACGGTCGCGCGAAACACCTTGACCGACGCCTGGCGGCGTGATGCGGCGCGGCCCCGCGCGGCAAACATCGAGCGCCTTGAGGCGCTTGCTGTGCCGGACCAGGCGGAGAGGGCTGTGGAGGCGTCAGTGATGACCGATGGTCTGCAGCGGCTGACTCCCGACCACCGCCAGGTCCTGCTGCACTCCTTCTACCTCGGTCACTCTGTTGAAGAGACCGCATCCGCCCTGCGCGTTCCCGCCGGGACCGTGAAGTCGCGGACCTACTACGCGCTGCGGGCGCTCCGCGTCGTCCTCGAAGAGATGGGGTACATGCAATGACCGACCATGCCGGACTCCGCGTGTCGCTGGGGTCCTATCTCGCTGACGCTCTTGACGCGAACACCCGGGATGAGGTGGAGGCACATCTCGAGCACTGCGACGCCTGTCGGGACGAGCTCGCCGAGTTGTCGGCTCTCCCCCGGTTCCTGGCCCAGCTGACACCGGCGGAGGCCGTTGCCGGCGTCGCGCCGCCGGAGACACTGCTGCCCGAGCTTCTCTCGCGGGCTCGAGCGATGCAGGCGCGGGCCCGACGTCGGTTGTGGCGCTGGCGGGCCGCGGCGGCCGGGCTGGGCGCGGCCACAGCCGTCGCCGCCGTCATCGCGGTGCTCCCGGCCGCCGTGCCGGCCTCCCCCGCAAGTCTCAGTTACCAACTCCGCCCCAGCGTGGCTTCGACGGGGATGAGTGGCCAGGTGAGTCTCGATCGGAAACCCTGGGGGACCCAGATGGCGCTCTCGATGCAGGGGCTACCGTCCGGGACCGCCTGCATGGCCGTGGTGACCAGCCGTGACGGACGCACCCAGGTGATCGGCAACTGGGGGCCGACGCCAAACCACGTTGCCAAGGTGGTTGTGGCCACCGGCCTCCAGCCCGGCAGCCTGGCCAGTGTCAGCATCGAGACCGTGGGCGGCAGCCCCCTCCTGAGCGCCCAGATGCCCTCGTAGGACACCGTCGCACGGGGGGAACGTTGTGGCTGCCGTGCGCCGTCGCCAGCCCCACCGAGCCGCGGTTCACGGTGCCGGTTGCAGCACGGACCGGAGCCTGCGGCACGGTGTGCCCTCACGCCCGCGGGGGTCGCAAAACTCCCGGCTGCGGGCTGAGTCCATTTTGCATTTTCAGGGCCTCACGATTCGAGAAGTAGAAGCCAGAGCTACACGCGTTTCGACGGGATATCGACGCCCTGGCGACGGCCTGTTGACAGGCTGCTGAGAGCTAGATGCGTATTCACGACAGCCCCTCGACGGGCTGTTGGAGCGGGAGACGAGACTCGAACTCGCGACATCCAGCTTGGAAGGCTAGCGCTCTACCAACTGAGCTACTCCCGCATCGGCTGACATGGTACCGGGGTTCGAGAGTGGCAGCACGAACGTCAGCGCAACCCGACGCGACATCGGAGGATGCGGACCCGCGTCAGTCCGCGAGGACACTCTCCACCTTCGCCATCAGCTCCCCGAGACGTTCCACCTTGGGGCCGCCACCCGTCGCCATCCCCGGTTTGCCGCCGCCGCGGCCCTCGACCACCGGGAGCAGCGCTCGAATGATCACCCCGGCATCGTGTCGACCCTCAAGCCCACGGGCGACCGCGACACACACCCGCGCCGTGCCCTCGTCGTCCGCACCGAGCACCACCACCCCGCCGGTCGAGGCGGCGAGGTCCGCCGCCTGGGTGCGCAGACCGTTGGTATCGCCGGTGCTGACGCCTGCGGCCCAGGCGGTGCCGTCGGGCAGCACGCCGCGGCGCAAGGCCCCCGCGTCGACCTGGGCACCGGAAGCCGGCCGCTTTCGGGCACCACTGGCCAGCTTCTCAACGCGCTCGGCGACGTCGTCAGCGCCGACCCGCAGCTGGGTCGCCACCTGGCTGAGGATCGCGTCACGATGCAGCGTGTAGTCCACCGCGGCCTCTCCGGTGACCGCCACGATGCGGCGGACTCCCGACGCGATGCTGGTCTCCGACATCACCCGGAAGAGGTTGATGTCGCCGGTGGCGCGCACGTGGGTGCCCCCGCACAGCTCCACGGAGTACCCGCCGAAGTCGACCACCCGCACCCGGTCGCCGTAGTCCTCTCCCGCCATGTACAGCGCCCCCTCACGCACCGCCTCGGCCATCGGCTTGAGTGCCGTCGACTGACCGAGATCGCTGAAGATGGTGCGGTTGAGGGCGCGTTCGACCTCGTACACCTGCTCACGGGTCAGCGCGCCGGTGTGAGTGAAGTCGAAGCGCAGCCGGGCCGGCTCGACAAGGGAGCCGGCCTGGTGCACGTGGTCCCCGAGCAGGTCGCGCAGCACCGCCTGGAGCAGGTGGGTGGCCGAGTGATTGCGGCGCAGGTTGTCGCGTCGTTCCTCGTCGACCTCGAGCTCGACGACGTCCCCGGTGCGCAGCCTTCCGCGGTCCACGGTGGCGCGGTGCAGGTGATAGCCGTGCGCCGAGCGCTGGGTATCGAGGACGGTCAGCTCGCTGCCATCTGCCCGCAGCCTGCCGGTATCGCCGACCTGACCGCCGCTCTCCGCGTAGAAGGGGGTGCGCGCGCAGATCACCTCCACCCGCTCCCCCTCCTCGACCGCGTCGACCACCTGGCCGTCGCGGAGCAACGCCAGTACCGGCGAACGGTCGGAGGTGGCCTCGTATCCGCTGAACTCCGTCACCGGGACCCGCTCAAACAGCGCCGCGAGCCGAGCCTCGTCGCGCGGCCAGTCCACCACCGATCCGCCGTCTCGCGTGGTGCGCCGCCGCAGCACCCGGGAGACCTCCTGGTGCTCACGGAACTCGCGCTCGAAAGCAGCGTCGTCCACGCTGCCGCCGCGCTCGGCCGCGAAGTCGCGAACGATGTCAACGGGAAGCCCATAGGTGGCGAACAGGGTGAAGGCGTCGTGGCCAGTGATCATGAACGGGGGCGTGCCGATCAGCCGGTCGAGCTGCTCCAGCCCCCGGCTGATGACCCGGTCGAACTCACTCCGCTCCTCACGAAAGCGGGCAATGATCGTGTCGCGCTGCTGGTTCAGCCGCGGGTAGTACTCGGCAAAGGTACCGATCACCAGGTCGAGGACCGATTCGAAGTCGTAGTCGCGGGCGCCCACACGATGGGCCACAGCGATCGACTTGCGGATCAGGCGCCGGGGGATGTAGCCGGCGTCGACGTTGCTCGGGCGCACTCCCTCGGCGAGAATGAAGGTGCTGGCCCGCAGATGGTCGGCGAGCAACCGGCGCTGCTCAATGGGCACCTGGTGGTTGCCGAAGCCCTCACCGATGCGCTCCACCAGCGGGGCGAGCAGGTCGGTGTCGTAGACGCTGTCCAGCCCGCCCATGGCCATCGTCATGCGCTCCAGCCCGCTGCCGGTGTCGACGCTGGGAAAGGGCAGTTTGGGAAAGCTGCCGTCGGGCCGCTTGTCGTACTCCATGAACACGCCGGCGTTCCATATCTCGATGTAGCGTCCGCTGGTGTCGAACTCCATACCCGGCTTCCAGGTGGGTCCGAAACGCTCGCCGGTGTCGAAGAACACCTCGGTGCACGGCCCGCATGGCCCGGTGTCGCCGGCCGGTCCCCAGAAATTGTCGAGACCCAGTCCGATGATCTGCTCACGCGCCATGCCCACGCGCTCCCACACTCCAGCACTGACCTCGTCGCCGGGCAGGTCGATGCTCGCATCACCGCTGAAGTACGTGGCGTAGAGGCGATCCGCGGGAAAGCCGAGCCGGTCGACGAGCAACTCGTAGGCCAGCTCGATCGCGTGCTCCTTGAAGTAGCGGCCAATCGACCAGCTGCCCATCATCTCGAAGAGCGTCAGGTGATGGCGGTCGCCGACGTCGTCGATGTCGATGGTGCGGATGCACGGCTGCACGTTGCACAGGTCGGGGTGGGGAGGCGTTTCCTCGCCGGTGAACAGCCGCTTGAGCGGGGCCATTCCCGAGTTGATGTAGAGCAAGGTGGGGTCGTTGCGCGGCAGCAGCGAGCTGCCCTCGATCCGCCGGTGGTCGCGGCTGATGAAGAAGTCGAGAAAGGTCTCGCGAATCTCGCGACTGGACAGCGGCTTCATGCGAGCGACGGCTCAGATGCGGGACGAAAACGGCAGCCCATGGTACGAAAGCCCGCGGCGGCCCCCTGGGGGCGACTCAGCCGGTGGCCGACAGGGTCGCGTGCGGTTCGTCTGGCTCGGGCGCGGCACCGGTGCGCCTGGAGCCGGACGCCTCAGCGGTCAGCTGCGCGTGGCGCTCCTTCCAGGCGGCTCGGCGGCGCTCAAGGCGCACCCGTTCGCCCTCGAAGAAGGGGATGTCGACGGTGCGCAGCTCGTTCGTGAAGGCGGCGTCCACATACCGTCCCTTGACGCGCAGCAGGCGGAGCATCTCGTCCTTGAAGGTGATCATCTCCTCGTAGACCGCCAGCCAGTGCACCGCGTCCTCGATGTACGGGCTGTTCAGGTCCTCGTGGGGCAGGGCGCGATCGAGTTCGCCTGCGTTCCGGGACAGGTTCGACCTTGCCATATGGCTAACAATACGGGATCGTGGCCGCCGCCGGGGGGCCCGCGCGCCGCCCGGCGGGAAGCCCGGCCGACAGGACCCTCACGCGGGTCAAGGAGGGGGTGCCATGAGGGTCGGGGTTCTGGGAACGGGCGACGTCGGCACGATGCTGGCCAGCGGCTTCATCGAACTCGGCCACGAGGTGCGGATGGGCTCCCGGGAGTCGGGCAACCCCAAGGCGGTCGCCTGGTCCGACGGCGCCGGCGCCCGTGCCTCAGCCGGCACCTTCGCTGAGGCCGCCGCCTTCGCCGAGCTCGCGGTCCTCGCCACCCTGTGGACCGGCACAGAGGCGGCCCTCGAGCAGGCCGGGGCGTCCAACCTGGCCGGCAAGGTGCTCATCGACTGCACCAACCCGCTGCGCCAGGACGCGGGCATGCCGGCCCTGGCGATTGGCACCACGGACTCCGGTGGCGAGCAGGTGCAACGCTGGCTGCCCGACACCCGGGTGGTGAAGGCGTTCAACAGCGTGGGCAACGCCCACATGGTCCGTCCCGACTTTCCCGGCGGACCACCCGACATGTTCATCTGTGGCAACGACGAGGCGGCCAAGACGCGGGTGGGCGAGCTGCTCACCGCCTTCGGCTGGGGTACGGTCGACCTCGGGGGCATTGCGGCGTCGCGTCAGATCGAGCCGCTGTGCATGGTGTGGGTCCTTCATGGCGTGCGCACCGGCAGCTGGAACCACGCGTTCAAGCTGCTGCGCAAGTGACCGGCCCCCGGCAGGGGTCAGAAGCTGGGCGGTGTGTTCACCCAGATGACCACCGCCGGTTCCGCGCCGGGGTTTTCCCAGCGGTGCACCCGGGTCGACGGGAAGCAGAGCGAGTCACCCACCTCGACCCGGTAGTGCTCCGCCTCGTCCAGCCACACCTCGAGCGCGCCGGAGACCACGTGGAGGAAGTCCTCCCCCTCATGGCGGTAGCCGCCGCCGCTGCTCGCCCGCGGGGCGATGGTGAAACGCTGGGGCTCGAGCTGCCGCGCCGCGGGGGCGAGGTTCTCGATCTCCACCCCAGGGGTGCCGGTGTCGAGTCGCTCCGCCTGGCCGCGGCGAACCAGGGCGCTGGGCGCGCGCGGCTCGAGGCGCAGGGAGTGGACACCGATGTCCAGGGCGGCGGTCAGCTTGGTGAGCATGGCCACTGAGGGGCTGGCCAGACCCCGCTCGATCGCCGACACGTAGGAGGGCGACACCTCGGCGGCGGCGGCCAGGCCGCGGAGCGAGCGGCCGGACTGCACCCGGGCCGCGTGCAGCCGGCGACCGACGCTACTGGTGGCCAGGGTGCTGGGGCGTGGCGCCACGGTGGGCGGCGCGCCGCGGTTCAGCTCGCGGCGAATCCGGGGCGCCGGAAGGTGCTCGACCCGGCGGAGCACATGCACGGCGCGCAGTTGCTCGATGTCGGGCTCACCGAAGCGACGAAAGCCACCTGGGGTCCTGGCGGCCCGGACCAGTCCCTGGCGCTCCCAGAGCCTCAATGTCGAGGGGCTCACCCCCACCAGCGCGGCGGCCTCGCTGATCGAGAAGGTGCGCGCCGGCGGGGTTGCGCTGCTCATTGCGGCCGCCCGCTGCTCATCCAGACCAGCCTCATGCCTTCTCCCTGGGCCGGCCCGGCTTGACGAGCCGCCCTGGGGACGGTACCGTGCGTTTCCGGAACTTGCAACTGTGCTGCAAAGTCGGGTGAGGGACACGAGGGCCGGTACTGGCGACCGGCCTGTTCGACAGGGGACAGCGCGCCAGCGCAACTGGAATGGCGGGCAAGCGCTCGTCCAGGTTTTTCGAGAGGGTCATGGCCAGATGAGCACCAGCGACACCACGGCGGCAACAGCGGTGACCGGCGGCCCCGCGCCGCGCAACCACGAGTCAGTGGATCGAGGCCTCACCGAGGGCCCGCAGCTGCGACGCGGGACGCTCGGGATCATCGACAACGTGGTCATCGCGATGTCGAGCACCGCACCGGCGTACAGCATCGCGGTCAGCCTGGTCGCACTCGCCGGTGCCGTGTC
>JBHEMT010000163.1:0-12185 GCA_046262435.1 Candidatus Dormibacteria bacterium
GTCCTTGGTCCGGTAGTGGTAGTAGAGGGCAGCCTTGGTCACGCCGAGCTGATCGGCCAGCTGCTGCAGGGTGGTGGCCTCGTAGCCCTGGGCGTAGAAGTGCTCCAGCGCGGCGGCGAGGATGACCGGGCGGGTCAAACCCACGCGATGGCCCATGGTCGGCTTCCTCTTTCCTTGACGGCTGGCAAGTAGGAGGCAAACGTACAGGAAAGGAGGGGGGCCTGTCCAGCGGCCGCTGGGCGCGCCCACCACCGCGCCTCGCAGCGCACCGGGCACCACCGGCCTGGCGGGAGGCACCGGGGCACACCGGCATGCTACGAGGGCCTGATGCAGACCCTGCGCGTCCGCCTGATCGCCGCCGGCGTCACCGCCGGGGTGCTCCTCACCGGCTTCGGCATCGCCGCGGCGCGGTCCCTGACCGGAGGTTGCAGCCTGCCGGCGCCGGTGCCGCAGCTCACCCCCCAGCTGCGCGCGCTCGGTGACCTCGACCAGCCGTTTGATGCCGGCCGGCTCGACCAGCTCGACGACGCCGCCGCGCGCGCCGCCGCGGCCACCGGCGTGGATCTCGGTGGCGCGTCCGCGGAGCGCCCGGTGACCGAGCTGGCGTCGGGCACAGCCCGCTATGACGCCGTGGTGGTGCCGCTGACCCGCCGCGAGGCGTCGGGTCGACCGCTTGGCGTGGTGGGACTCGTCGCCTTTCTCCGGGACTGCGCGGGGCAGCTCCATTACGACGCCACCGATGACCTCAGCCACAACCGCTCCACGGCCACGCTGCCGGCGGCATATCCCGCCGTGGATGCGAGCACCGCATCCCGGCAGCTCGCCGGTGCGGTCCCGCAGCTCGTGTACAGCGGCTCACCGTTCCGGCCGAGCTGGCGTGACCCCGGTTCGGGGCGGGTGGTGAGCGCCGGCTGAGCCTCGGGCCACCAACCACCTGTCGCGTGCGAAAGCACGCGGGTGGCTTGTCTGAGCCGTCAGGAGCCGTCCGTATACTCGCCAGCGGCATGGACAAGTCATTTGCGCCGGGTGAGGTGGAGCCACGCTGGCGGCGCCGATGGGAAGAGCTGCGCATCGGTTCCGCCGACCCCGACGCTGCCAAGCCGTTTTTCACGATTGCGCTGCCGCCGCCCAACATCACCGGCGCACTCCACCTCGGACACGCCGCCGGTGGTTCCGTGCAGGACATCCTGGCGCGCCACCGGCGCATGCTCGGCACCGAGGTGGAGTGGTGCCCGGGCACCGACCATGCTGCGCTTGCCACCAACGCAGTGATCGAGCGCCAGCTCGCCGCGGAGGGGACCTCGAAGGAGGAGATCGGCAGGGCCGCTTTCCATGCCCGCGTTGACGCCTGGTATGCGGAGTACGGCGGCCGCATCCACGAGCAGATGCGTGAGCTCGGGTTCACCTGCGACTGGGAGCGAAGCCGGTTCACACTCGACGCCGGGTACGTCCGAGCCATCCGCGTCGTTTTCAAGACCCTGCATGACGAGGGGTTGATCTACCGCGGCCCGCGCATCGTCAACTGGTGCCCGCACTGCCACTCGGCGATCAGCGACGAGGAGATCGACTGGCAGGAGCACACCGACACCCTGGTCGAGCTGCGCTATCCGGTGGACGGCGGGGGAGACGTCACCGTGGCCACCGTTCGCCCGGAGACGATGCTTGGCGATACTGCGGTCGCGGTCCATCCCGCCGATCCGCGCTACACCGGCATCCACGGGCGCTCGGTGCTGCTGCCGTTGAGCGGCCGCCGGGTGCCGGTTGTCGAGGACGAGGCCGCGCGGATGGACTTCGGCACGGGGGCG
The DNA here is from genome assembly GCA_046262435.1 of Candidatus Dormibacteria bacterium. GTDB lineage: Bacteria > Chloroflexota > Dormibacteria > Aeolococcales > Aeolococcaceae > JBHEMT01. The sequence goes on from JBHEMT010000163.1 coordinate 1,806, forward strand.
CTCAAGGTGACCCCCGGGCACGACCCGATCGACTATGAGATCGGTCAGCGTCACGGCCTGCCACTGATCACCGTGATCGACGCCGAGGGACGCATGGACGTGCCCGCCCTGCCCGCCTTCCATGGCCTTCCCGCGGCGGAGGCGAGGGTGGCGGTGACCGCGGCGCTGCGCGAGCTCGGCGTGGTCGGCGCGGAAACGCCGTACGTGCACGAGGTTGGCCACTGCGACCGCTGCGGTACCGTGCTCGAACCCCAGATCAGTGAGCAGTGGTGGGTGCGCATGCGCACCCTCGCCGAACCCGCGATCGCGGTGGTGGAGAGCGGCGAGGTGCGCTTCCACCCTGGGCGGTATGCCGACGGGTACCTGGCCTGGATGCGCGGGCTCAAGGACTGGTGCATCAGCCGGCAGATCTGGCTCGGCCACGCGGTTCCGGTCTCGCTGTGCGCCAACGGCCACCGGTTCGCATGGGTGGACGAACCCAGCGTCTGTCCTGAATGCGGGAGCGAGGCGTTGCGCCCTGATCCCGACGTCCTCGACACCTGGTTCAGCAGCGCGCTCTGGCCCTTCGCCATCTTCGGCTGGCCGGATGCGACCCGCGAGCTGACCGCCTTCTATCCCACCTCGGCGCTGGTCACCGACCGCGGAATCATCAACCTCTGGGTGGCGAGGATGATCATGACCGGGCTGAAGTTCGCCGGCGCCAAGCCCTTCACCGACGTGATCATCACCGCCACCATCCAGGCGCCCGACGGCTCGCGGATGAGCAAGTCCAAGGGCAACGCCCTCGATCCGCTGGTGATGATCGAGCGCTACGGAGCCGATGCGGTGCGCGCCTGGGCGGGTGCGGTGGGAACCAGTGGCCAGGACATGCGTTTCGACGAGGAGCGCATCAAGTCGTACAGAAACTTCGCCAACAAACTGTGGAACGCGACCCGCTTTGTGGTCGGCAGGGTGGGGGAGGAGCCCCTCGCCGCAGCGGGCGTCCCGGGCGGCCTGCTGCTCGAGGATCGCTGGATCCTCGCGCGGGTAGCCGCCTGCGTCGCGGGAGTCGACCATGCGCTGCGGGTGTACCGGTTCCACGACGCCATGGAGCGGCTGTACGACACCATCTGGCACGGCTACTGCGACTGGTATCTCGAGGCCGCCAAGGCACGGCTGCGCGACGATGCCGAGCCCGCCAGCCGCGCCGCCGCGGCATGGACGGCGCTCACCTGCCTTGACGTGCTGCTCCGCTGCCTGCACCCATTCATGCCATTCGTCACCGAGGAGTGCGCTCAGCAGCTGCCCGGCGCCGCGGCCACCCTCCAGCGGCGGGACTGGCCTCAGGCAGCTGAGATCGCGGCGGAGGGCTCATCAGCGGCTGGCTCGATCGACCCGGGGGCCTTCGACTCCATCCTGGAACTGGTGGGAGCGCTGCGCAATGCGCGCCAGGCCGCCGGCGTGCCCGCATCCTCACGGGAGCGCCAGCCGCTGCTGCTGGAGGGCGGCCCGGCGCAGCTCTCCCGCGGCGAGCTGGTCCGTCTGGTCGAGGCGCTGGCACCGGTGACCGTCGTCGACGCCGCCCCTGCCGCGGGGGTGCCGACCGCCCTGGTGGCCGGCGGGTTCGAGGCCCTCCTGCACGCCGGCGGCGCAGGCGTGGACCGGGGGCGCCTGGACAAACAGCTCGCCGAGCTCGAGGACCGAGTGCGCCGGGTCGGCTCGCAGTTGGACAATCAGGGCTTCGTGGCCAAGGCCCGACCTGAGGTGGTGGAGGAAGCGCGGCGCCGCCTCGCCGACGCCACCCAGGAACGGGATAGCCTGCGCCGACTACTGGAGGAGGGAGCCGCGTGAACGCCGTTGTAGCCGACACGGTGGGAACGCTCGTGCTGAGCGGGGTGGCGATCGCCGCCTACCTTGCGGTGCTCTGGATCGCCCTGGCGTTCTACGTCGTCCGCGACGCCCGGCGGCGGAGCATCTCGGCCCCCTTTCTCGGCTTCGCCACCCTGCTCGGATTCTTGCCCCCCTTTCTGGGCGCGCTGATCTACCTGGTGGTGCGGCCGCCGCGCACCCTCGACGAGGAGCGCGCCCTCGAGCTCGAGGAGCAGGCGCTGCGTGAGGTTCCCGACGACGAGCCGCATACCCGCCCGTGCCCGTCCTGCGGAAAGGAGATCGAGAGCGCCTTCGTGCTCTGCCCCTACTGCCGCACCCAGTTCGCCCGGCGCTGCACCGGGTGCGGGCATTCGCTGCGGCTCGGCTGGGCGGTCTGCCCGTACTGTGCCGAGGACGTCGGGAGCGCGAGCCTCAGCCGGTCCGGTCGGGCCGTCTCCTCCTGAGCCCCGGCGGCCGCCTGCTGGCGGCGCCGCTGCTGCTGCTGGCCGGAATCCTCGTCTGCGCCGTCCTGCCGGCGCGCCGGGCGCGGACATCCCAACTCATCGCCGCGCTTGCGGTCGCCCTCCAGGCGGCGTGCCTGCTCAGCCTGCTCCCGGTGGTGCTGGGCGGCGGTGGCGAGGTCGAGCGCCGCCTGGGAGAGCTGGTGCCCCAGGTCGGCCTCATCCTGCGCGCGAACGGCCCCGGCGTCGGTGCTGTGCTCGTCGCCTCCGTGGCCGCCCTCGTGGCCCTGCTCGAGCGTGAGCGCCGCCCCCAGGAGCGGGCCGCCCTCCTCCTCTGTCTCCTCGGTACCGCAGTTGCCGGGCTGGCGGGTAACGGTGTCCTGCTCTTCGGCGGCGTGGAACTCGGCAACGTCGGAGCCCTGTTGCTCACCGCTGCGGCGCTCCCGGCGACGGCCCGGCCGGCCGGCGTGCTCGCCGCGCTGGGGCGCCGGCAGGGGCAGGCGTTCGGCTTCCAGCACCTTGCCGCGCTGGGGCTGCTCGTCGCCGTGGCCCGGCTGCACGACCAGTTCCAGACCTCCGACCTCAACGCCCTGCCGGCGCAGGCGCTGGGCACGGGTTTCGCCTGCGCCTGGGCACTGACCGGGGTGGTCCGGCTTCTCGCCGGCCTCGGACTTCCCCGTCACCCCACCGGGGGGAGCGCCGCCTGGGCGGGGGTGGCTGCGGTACCCACCGGGTGGCTGGTGCTGCGCCGACTCGACGAGCTGACCGGTGGGACCCTTCCCCCGCTGGTCGCTCCGCTTCTCGTGGGCGTGGGAGCCGCGGTGGTGGTCGGGTTCGGCCTGGTTGCACTTGGCCGGACGGGCCGCCCCGAACTCTGCGGCAGGGCCCTGTGCACCGCGGCCGCGGGGCTGCCCATCGCTGCCGCCGGCCTCGGAGGAAACGATGGTCCGGCGCTCAGCGCGGTGGGCGCCCTGGCCTTGGTGCTCGCCCTGGCCTGTGCGCCCGGTTTCGCGCCGACGCGGGGCACCGAGGCGCGCCGGTTCCGGCGGAGTGCGGCGGCCTGCCTGGCCGTGGCCGGAGGCCTGCCGATCGGGGCAGGCTTCGCGGCGGCGGTGGGGCTCGCCGACGCCACCGCAGCGCGTGGACCGCGCGGGCTGGCGGCCGCGCTGGGACTCGGCATCGGCGCCACCCTGCTCGCAGTCGCCACCGGCAGGGCGGTGCGACGCGCCCTGGATGCCCCTGCCGACCCGGTCCCGGAGGCGCTGCGCCTGGACGTGGCGGTTGCCCTCGGCCTGGCCCTCCTGGCCGCCACATTTCCGGGGACGGTGGTCGGCGCGGTCGACCGGTGCCTGGGCCTTGCCGGCCTCCGCGGCATCGACCCAGGCGCCTTCCGCGGGCCTGGCGGCGGCTGGCCGGGAGGCTACGTGACCGTGGCTGGAGCCGCTCTGCTCGTCGCCGGCTGGTCCGCGCTTCGGCTGCTGGAGAGCGAGACGCGGCGGCCCACCTGGCTGCGGCTCGCCGTCGTTGACCCCGGCCTCCCGGCAGCCGGGGCAGCTGCCGTCCCGCCACCGGGCACCGTCCCGATGCCGGTGGGCCCCGTTCTGCGCGACCACCTGCCGGCCGGCGCCACAGATTCGGCTGGCGACAGCAACGTCGAGTCGGTCCCGGCCTGGCTGCGCCGGGCCGACCGGGGCCTGAGGGGTCTGGCCGGCGCCGCCGACCGCGCAGATCGATGGCTGGTCACTCAGCCCAACCTGGTGACCCTCGCCATGGGCGCGGTGATCCTGCTCTTCGTGTACCGCTGAGGGAGCGCCGGTGAGCCAGTTCCTGATCTCCAGCGTGGCCCTGGTCGGCGCGCTGGTCGCCGCCCTCGCCGATGGACATCGCGCCGTGGTCCTGGCCAGTGCCGCGGTGGGAGTCGGGCTGGCCCCCGCGGCCCTGGCAGTCGGCGGGGCCCCTGAAGCCGCGGTGCCGCTGCTGGCGGCCGTGGCGGCGCTCCTCGCCGGTCCCCTCAGCCGCCGGCTGGCGGAGCGGCTGCCGGGCGTTCCGGGCCTCCACCCACTGGTACCGGTGGTCTCGCCCCGGGGCGGCCTGTTCGGCCCTCGCTCGGTCCGCGTCGCGGCCGCGGTCCTGGCCCTTCCCGCTGCATCGTGGGTCAGCCTGAATGTCGAGGTGGGCGGGGTGGCCACTGCCCACGGCGTGATCTTCGCCGCGGCGTTCAGCTGGCTGGTGGGAGCGGCTCGGCTCTTGCTCAGCCGCACCGTCGAAGATTTGGCCGTTGGTGCCGCGGTGGTCGGTGTCGCCGGAGGAGTCTCCTGGACGGTGCAGGAGGGGCCGGGCGCACTGGGGGCGGCGGTCCTCCTCGCCGTTCTGGCGCCCGCGGCCGCGGCGACGGCCGGCTGGCTCGCCGGCCGGCACCGGCGTGGCCTGACGCCGGGCCGGCCTGGGGCCGCGGCGAAGGCTGCGCCGTGACCCCGCTCGGTGTGGCCGGCGTCTGGCTGGTGAGCGGCATTGGCTCCGCCCTGCTGCTGCCCCGTGTGCGCCGCCGCCGGCTCGCGTGGGTGGTACCTGCCCTCGCCGCGGCTTCGGCCCTGCTGGTGGGCTCGACCAGCGCCTGGTCAGGCCGCGCAGGTTCCGGCGAAACCGTCTCAGCCCTCACCCTGGGGCGCCCGGCCATCGGATTGCTCGCGGCGGCAGGACTCGCCGTGGCCGCCGCCCTGGCACTTTCGCCGGTGCTTGACGGCGGGGAGGTCCTGTGCCTCGGGATGGTCGGAGCGGCGGTCACATTGCTCCTCGCGGCGAGCACTCCGCTGGTCTACGGTCTGGCGGCGTGCCTCGCCCTGGCCGCGCTCTCGATCCGCTGGATCGGGGCCGCCCCGGGACCGGGGACCCTGGCCGCGGGGCGCGTCGGGGGCCTCGGCGCGGCCGCGGTCGTGGGCGCCGCCGCCTTCGTTCCCCCGGCCGGGGGAGCATTCGAACCCCGTGCTGTCCTGGGTGGCTCGCTGCTGGTTGCGGGGATCGCCGCGATGCTAGGGCTGGTGCCGCTTGGCGGCTGGCTGGCCGGCGCGGCCGCGAGCCTGCGGGGCATCGATCTCGTTCCATGGGTCCTGCTCCTTGCCCCTGCGCTGGTGGTGACGAGCGGGGTGCTCTCCGCAGGCCTGGTCGTCGGTGGTCAGATCCCCTTCAACAACGTGCTGCTCGTACTCGGCCTGGTGAGCGCCACGTACGGGGCCTTTCGAGCCCTCCGCTGTGACCCCGGGGCCCGCTACGCCCGGGTGGTGATCGCCGACCTCGCCCTTGCCGCCGCCGGGACGGGGACCTACCACGCCATCGGGCGCAGCGGGTCCCTGGTGATCGTGCTCAGCCATCTGCTGACTGCTCCGCTCCTGCTCCACCCGGCGCGGCCCGGGTTGGGCAGGCAGCGTCGGGTGGCCTGGCTGGCCCTGACCGGGGTGCCTCCGACCCCCGCCTTCTGGGGTCGGTTCCTGGTGCTGCTCGGTGCGTTCGCCGCCTCGCCACTTGCGGGCGCGGCGGCGCTGCTCGCGGTGGCACTGCTCTTCTTCGCCTCGGTCGGCGCGCTCACCGCCCCCGAGGGCGCGCCAGGCGCGACCGGTCTCGCGGCCGGACGGGCCACTCGCTGGCTGGGGTGGGCGGTCGCTCTGCTTGCGATTGCCCTCGGCCTGGCGCCTCAGGCCGCCGCCCGCGCGGTGTTCGGCTGATGGACAGCACCGGACTCCTGGCCACGGTGGTGGCCCTTGGGGTCTATCCGGGCGGGGCCACCCTGGTGCTCCTCAGCTGGGCGGCCACCCGCGGCGGAGGAGGCGCCGGCCCGGGGGTCGCCGGCTGGAGCCATGGGGGCCTGCTGGCCGCGGCCGCCGCCGTCGTGGTGGCCGGGCTTCAGCCGCTGCCCGGCAGCCCGCTGGGCAGTCTGCCCCCCGAGGGTGGTCCCGACGCCAACCTGTTCGCCATCCTTCTCGTTCTGGCACTCGGTGCCGGCGCCCTTCCGGGAGGGCTCTGGCCAGGGCGGGGGCGCATCGCAGCCGGGCTCGCAGCGGCGGCGGTGATTGCCGTCGCGGCGCAACCGGGCAGTCACTCGCTGGCGGTGGTGATCAGCCTTCCCGGGACCGCCCACGCCGTCGCCCGCGCCGCCACCGGCGCGGCGATGGTGGGAGTGGGGCTGCTCCTCGCCCGCGGCCGCCGCCGGGCGCAGGAGGAGGGCGGGCGGGTAGCGCTGGTGGTGGCGTGCACGCTCACCGGAATCACCCTGCTGGCCGGCGGCATCCTGGACAGAGGCCCGGGGGTGGTTGCCGCGGCGGTTGTGCTGGGAGCCACCGCGGTCGTCGCCAGTGCCTCCCTGCGGCTGGGCCGCCGCCTCCCGACGAGCGTGCCCGAGGTCAGCACCGGCCTGGCTGCAATGGTTGCGTTGGTGGCGGCGCTGGGGGCGGGGCGCTAGCCGGTGCATCGGATGCAAATGCACCAAGCGGTCGCGCCACGCGAAGCTGCTGGCGTACACTGTGGATTCCGCTCGGACCTCGCCCGGCGCGGACGTCTCGCCTGCCCGGTCTGACGCAACCCCGTCACCCCCGGTGTGATTGCGCATGTTCAGTTCGCAACGACTGTTCGGATGAGCCGCATTGTCCTGGCCTCCTCCAGCCCACGCCGCCGCGAGCTGCTGACCCGGGCCGGCATCCGGTTCACCGTCGTCGAGCCTCCGCCCGACTCCGCGTTGCCCCCCGGCATGTGCGCCGAGCTGGGCGCCCAGATCGTGGCCCGTCAGAAGGCGGTGGCGGTCGCCGCGGACCAAGCCCCGGGGAGCTTTGTGATCGGCGCTGACACCGTGGTGGTCGGGCCCACCGGGCCATTGGGCAAGCCGGGGACGCCTGAGCGGGCCAGGTCGATGCTCGCCGAGCTGCGCGGCCGCCGCCACAGCGTGCTCACCGGCATCTGCGTGATCGCGGTCGGAACGGACCAGGAGGCGCTCAGCGTCAGCCGCAGCGCCGTCAAGATGCGCAGCTTCAGCGACGAGGAGCTGGCCACGTACGTCGCGTCTGGTGAGCCGCTTGACCGCGCCGGCGCCTACGCGATCCAGGGGGGCGGCGGCGACTTCGTCGAGGCGGTCGCCGGTCGCGTGGACACCGTGGTGGGTCTCGACGTGGCGCTTGCCCTCCGTCTGCTCACGGAGGCGGGCTACGACCGTCCGCTGCCCCGCTGCACCGACGTCCCGATCGCTCCGCCGCGCGCCGCCAAGCGCCCGATGGCGCCGATGAGGACGGCCTCGCGGGCCTGAGCCGGGCGGTCGCGTCGATGCGCCACGCCGGCGCCGCCGCGCTGCGCACCTCGATCGTCCGATCCGGCTTGCTCGGCCTCGGCGGCGTGCTGAGCCTGGCCGGCCTGAGCGCATGCGGGGGACAAGGCAGCCAGGTGGCGATCACCATCACCCCCGCGGACGCAGGCCAGGCGGCGCTCGGAGCCGGTGAGACCGCGGCGTTCACGGTGACCCTGGTCAACCAGGGGGTGAGCTCGGTCACCGGTGCCAGCCTGCGCGTCGACCTCCCGGCCGACTTCCGCTACAAGAGCACCCGCTCGATCAGCGAGGACGGAGCCGCCCGTACCCTGCCCGTGGATGCTGCGGTGAACAGCTCGAAGCCGGTCTGGGGACTCTGGTCACTGCAGGGCCCCGGACACCGGCCGGATGGGAGCGTGCGCCGTGCCCAGGTGTCGATCACCTTCGAGACCTCCGCTGCGGGGCCGCCGGGCGACTACCCCCTGGTGCCATCGACGAGCAGCGACAGTTCCGACGGGCAGACCGGGCCCCCGCTGACCGTGCACCTCGACCCCACCACCCGGCTCACCGCGACGATCACCGCGCTGCAGGGGAGCGTCGCCCCGGGTGGCACGGTCGACTATCGGGTGACGCTGACCAACGAGGGCAGCGGAGGCGCCACCCAGGTGGCACTGCTGGTGACCCTGCCGCCGACCATCGCCTTCCAGTCCACCCAGCGCATCTCAGGGAACTCAGGCCGGAGCGGGGCGATCAACCCCTCTGCCGGGGCGCTGCTGCCCTACTACGGCGGGTTCACCGTGCCCGCCCGCTCGGCGGCGGGGCCCGGTCTGCTCAGCATCATCTTCCGGGCCCGCTGCGTTCCGGCCGCAACGGGGGGGCGATACACGCTCAGCGCCCAGATCACCGACCAGGCGGGCCAGGTGGTGGTGGTCAACGACACCGCACCGGTGACCATCAACGGACCGGCGCCCACGGTGCCGCCGACACCGGTGCCGACGCCGCCGCCCGGTCCCAAGCCCACTCCGACGCCACCTCACTAGGACGGCCTCGCTCGGCGGGGTGGTATTCTGCGCACCTGCCGCCGAGCGCGCTGTCTGCGCCTGCCCGCGGCCTCGAACCGGTCTCACAGGCGAGCACCCATGTACGCGATTCTTCAGCAGGGCGGCCATCAGTACCGCGTCAGTCCGGGTGATCGGCTGCTCGTCGACCGGCTGCCTGCCGAGATCGGTTCCGTGGTCAGCCTGGAGCCCATCGTGCTGATGCACGACGGCGAGACGGCCACCTTTGGCGCCGGGGAGCTGTCCGGTGCACGAGTCTCCGCCACGGTCGTCCGCCATCCCCGCGGCACCAAGTTGCGCGTCTTCAAGTACAAGCCCAAGAAGCGGTACCGGCGTACTCACGGTCACCGCAGCAACCTCACCGAGCTGCGCGTCGATGCACTGCTGAGCAAGGGCGAGAAGCCTCCGGTGGCCACCGCCACGAAGGCCGGCACCGCGGATCGGCCCCCGAAAGCCGCGGCCGGCGAACGGACAGAGCAGCCGACGGCGGCAGCCGCGGCGGAGAAGGACTGAGATGGCCCACAAGAAGGGAGGCGGCTCATCGCGCAACGGACGCGACTCGGAGTCCAAGCGCCTTGGCGTCAAGCGCCACGACGGCCAGGTGGTGCTGGCGGGCACCATCATCTGCCGGCAGCGCGGTACCAAGATCCTGCCCGGCGCTCATGTCGGAGTTGGCCGTGACCACACCCTCTACGCGCTGAGCACCGGCACGGTCCGCTTCGACAAGACCCGCGACCGCACTCGGGCCAACGTCGTCGAGCTGCCCATCCTCAGTATCGGCGAGCTGCTCGAGGAGGCCGCCGTACTCGAGCCCGAGACCGAGGCCGTCTCCTAGGCCCTTCGGGCAGCCGCGGTGTTTCTCGACGAGGTCGCCCTCGAGCTCAGCGCGGGTGACGGCGGCCGGGGCGCGGTCAGCTTCCGGCGGGAGAAGTACGTGCCCAACGGCGGGCCCGACGGGGGCGACGGGGGCCGGGGCGCCGGCGTAGTGCTCCGCGCCGACGTGCAGAGCAGCACCCTCGCTGACTACCGGCAGCGGCGCCGCTTCAGCGGGGGCGCCGGTGGGGCCGGAGGCAAGTCCAACCGCCACGGCCGCGATGCCGAAGACCTGGTTCTCGATGTGCCCTGCGGCACCGTGGTGACCGACGCCGCCAGCGGCGAGCTGATCGCCGACCTCGCCGAGGACGGGGCCCGCTGCGTGGTCGCCGCGGGGGGCCGCGGCGGCCGGGGCAACGCCCGCTTCGCCTCACCGACCCGGCGGGCCCCACGGCTCTCCGAGCTGGGGGCCAAGGGCGCCCACCGGACCGTCCACCTGGAGCTGAAGCTGATCGCCGACGTGGGCTTGGTCGGCCTGCCCAATGCCGGCAAGTCGACCCTGCTCGCGACGCTGACCGGCGCCCACCCCAAGATCGCTGACTACCCCTTCACCACCCTGACGCCCAACCTCGGGGTGGCGGAGGTTGATGACGGCCGCACCGTGGTGATCGCCGACGTCCCCGGCCTGGTGGAGGGCGCCCACCACGGGGCCGGCCTGGGCATCGACTTCCTCCGCCATTTGGAGCGCACCCGGGTGCTGCTCCACCTGGTCGACGGCTCGCTGGGGGTGAAGGCGGCCGCGCAGGCCGTGGCCCTGGTGTCCGAGGAGCTGCGCGCCTTCAGCGCGGTGCTTGCCGCCAAGCCGTGCCTGACGGTCATCACCAAGACCGACCTCGACAGCGGAGCCGGGGCCGAG
>JBHEMT010000164.1:0-3170 GCA_046262435.1 Candidatus Dormibacteria bacterium
GACGAGACGCCCCTTCTGCAGGTACTGCGAGGCGGTCTCAGCGAGCTTGCGCGTTCCCTGGTTCCACACCACCACGTCGTGGTAGTCGGTGAACTCCTGTCGCTCGCCGCTGGCACTCTGCCCGTACCGGTTGGTGGCCAGGGCGAGGTTGCACACCGCGGTACCGCTGGGGGTGTAACGAAGCTCAGGGTCCCTGGTCAGACGTCCGATCAGCATCACCCGATTCAAAGAGCCGGACATGGTTAGGCCTCCTCGTCGCTGCTGGTCGCGGTCAGGGCCGGAGCCGTGGCCGCGGGTTCCTCAACCGGGTCGGTCGCGGCCAGGGAACCGGCGGCGGCGCCCTCCTCCGGGGCGGTCTCGGTGTCAGCCACGCCGCGCGGTTGCTCGCCGGCTGCCGTTGCGCTGTCGGCCGGGCCGGCGGCGGTTGCGTGGCCCGCGGTCTCAGTCCGGGACGCGGACTCCACGCCGTCGCCGTCGCCCTCGTCGGCTGACGCCCCGCTCTCGTCGACCACGAGCAGGTGGCGGAACACGGTGTCGGAGATCCGCAGGGCCCGCTCCAGCTCACCGACCCGGGTCGCCTCGAGGCGCAGCTGGGCAAGAACGTAATGACCGTCGCGGAGGTGCTGAACCTCGTAGGCGAGCCGTCGCTTGCCCCACGGGGTCGTCTTGATGACCTCGCCGCCGATGTTCTCCACCAGCGACTGGACGCCATCGGTCGCAGCCCGGACGGCATCGTCGTCAAGTTCGGGTCGGACGATGTACATGAGCTCGTACTCGCGCAGCATGGCGCGGCACCTCCTTTCCCGTGGGCTCGCGGCGCCGGTGGAGGCGGACCGTCGAGGTGATCAGGCGGTCCGGTCCGGCGCAGGAAAGCACGCTGTTGCTTCGCGGAACGAAGCCGGCTGAGTGTACCAGCGGGCCAGAGATTCCCGTCCCGACGGCGAAGTCAGCCGGCGCCGGGTGCGCTCAGTCGGGCCATCCAGCGTTCGATCTCATCGGGATCGGTGGGCAGGCCGTCGCTGAGCACCCGGCAGCCGTCCTCGGTCACCAGGACGTCGTCCTCGATGCGAATTCCGATGCCACGCAGCCGCTCAGGGACGGTGAGGTCGTTGCTCTGGAAGTACAGCCCCGGTTCGACGGTCAGCACGTAGCCGGGCTGCAGGATGCCCCCGCGGTACTCCTCCTCGCGAGCGTGAGCGCAGTCGTGCACGTCGAGGCCCAGCATGTGGCTGGTGCCGTGCAGGGTGTACCGGCGGTAGAGCTGCGGGTCGTCCTCCTCGCCGCTGTGCCGGGGCAGAATGCCCATCCGCTCCAGGCCCTCGGCGAGCACCCCCATCGCGGCCCGATGCGGGTCGAGGAAGTCGGCGCCGGGCCGCACCGCGGCGATCCCAGCACGCTGGGCCGCGAGAACCAATTCGTACAGCTCACGCTGCGCGTCGCTGAAACGGCCGGAGACCGGCAGGGTGCGGGTCACATCCGCGGTGTACAGCTCGTGGCACTCCACCCCGGCGTCGAGCAGCAGCAGGTCGCCGCGGCGCACCTCGCCGTCGTTACGCACCCAGTGGAGGATGGTGGCATGGGCTCCGCTCGCAGCAATGGTGCCGTAGCCGGTGTCGTTGCCCTCAACCCGGGCGCGCAGGTTGAAGACGCCCTCGACGACGCGCTCCCCCTGCTCCATCGCCTCGGGGAGGGCGCGCACCACGTCCTCGAAGCCATGCACGGTCGCGGCCACCGCCGCCTCGAGCATGCGAACCTCGTAGGGATCCTTGACCAGACGAAGCTCGCTCAGGGTGACGGCGAAGCGCTCGTCGTCGGGGTGGGGAGCAACCGTCTCGTCGAGGTCCGGGTCCACGCCGCGCAGGAGCACGGTGACCGCTGGATCCAGCTCGGCGAGGTCACCGGCAAGCCGGCCAAGCGGCGCGCAGGTCACTCCCAGAAAGCGCTGGCTCTCCGCTTCTCCGCGCCGCGGACCCACCCACAGCTCACCGTTGCGGGGGTCGGTGAAGAAGGCGGGTGTGCTGCGGTCGGCGCGTGGCTCGACATACAGCGTGGAGGCGGCCCCATCCCCCCGGGCATCGACGACCAGGACCCCGTCGGGTTCGTCATGCCCGCAGAGCCAGAAGAAGTCGCTGCCCGAACGGAAGCGGTAGTCGGTGTCGTTGGCGCGTACCTTGGCATGGCCGGTGGGAACCACCAAAACGCAGCCCGGCATCGCCGCGGCGAGCGCCAGGCGACGTTCCGCAAAACGGTCGGCGGCCGGGTGGCGCGTGTCGGGGAAGGCCGGCGTCGCCGCCCAGCCCTGGGCCATGAAATCCGCCAGCGCCTTCGAGGTTGCGGGGTGATGCGAGGGTGTTGCGGGCGTCGCATCGCTGTCCTCGGTGGTCACGACACCTCCGCATCGCCACCGATCGGTCCGGCGTCGAGGCGGAGCCGCGAGCTCTCCAGCAGCTCGGAGAGGGTGCGGTCGGTGTCGTGCACTGTCTCCATGATCACCCGCGCCGCCTGCCGCGCGTCCGCTCCTTCAACCATCCCCTCAGCGATCAGCTCCGCATTGCACTGGATGATCGCCAGCGGGGTGCGGAACTCGTGGGCGGCTTGGGAGAACAACCGCTCGCGCTCCTGCAGCACGCGACGGCGTCCACCCGACAGGGCACCTCCCGCCTCGGCGTCGGCGTCGTCCGGTTCCCCCAGGCTGTCGCTTCCCCCGAGCATGACCTGAGTATGAGGCCGTCCCCCGCCCAACCCCGAGCGGAGGGCGGGTACACTCCGCCCCCCAACGGTCAGCTAGCTCAGCTGGTTAGAGCGCACGGTTCACATCCGTGAGGTCGAGGGTTCGAGTCCCCCGCTGACCACCATCCCGTCCGCACCGCCGGGGCGCTCAGCCCTCGGTCAGCTCCTTGTACGCGGCTTCGTCGAGCAGCTCGGTCGACCCCTCACTGGCCTCCTCCAGCCTGATCAGCCAGCCCTCGCCGTAGGGGTCCCGGTTCACGGTTTCGGGACTCTCGCTGAGCGCTGTGTTGGTCTCGCTCACCCGCCCGGCGACCGGCGCGTACAGGTCGCTCGCCGCCTTGACCGACTCGATGGTGCCGAAGCGTGCCCCGGCATCGAGCCGGGTGCCGACCTCGGGCAGCTCGAGGAAGATGGCGTCTCCCAGTTGGGCCTGGGCGTGG
>JBHEMT010000165.1:0-3993 GCA_046262435.1 Candidatus Dormibacteria bacterium
GATGGCGCGGCTCGGCGTCCGCAGCTTCGATGACCTGGTCGGCCGTGTCGAGCTGCTCACCCAGGAGAGCCGCGCCGGCGACGTCGACCTCAGCCGTCTGCTCGATCCCCCCGCCGAGCCCCGCCGTTTCATCGCCTCCCAGCCGCACCTGACCAGCACCGACCTCGACGATCGCGTCCTCGCCGGCGCGGGCGACGCGATCATCCGGGGCACGCCAGTGCAGGTCAGCATGCAGGTGCGCAACAGCGACCGCAGCGTCGGCTCCCGGCTCAGTGGCGAGGTGGCCCGCCTTCACGGCGCCGCCGGCCTGCCGGCGGACAACGTCCGGCTCAGCCTGCATGGCAGTGCCGGGCAGTCGTTCGGCGCCTTTCTCGCGGCCGGGATCACCCTCACCCTCCACGGTGAGGTCAACGACGGCTGCGGCAAGGGCCTCAGTGGCGGCCGCATCGTGGTCATGCCGCCCCCCCAGACCACCCGCCGCGCCGACCACAACGTCATCGCCGGCAACGTCGCGCTCTACGGAGCGACCTCCGGCGACGTCTACATCCGTGGCGTCGCCGGCGAGCGCTTCGCGGTGCGCAACAGCGGTGCCTCGGCCGTGGTCGAGGGCACCGGTGACCATGCCCTCGAGTACATGACCGGCGGGGTCGTCGTCATCCTCGGCCCCACCGGCCGCAACCTCGCCGCGGGAATGAGCGGCGGCCTCGCCTACGTTCTCGACGCCGACGGCCGCCTCGCGCAGCGCTGCAACCTCGCCATGGTCCGGCTCTGCAACCTCGACGAGGGCGAGGACAGCGACACGGTGCGCGCTCTGCTGGAGCGCCACCTCAGCTTCACCCACAGCCCGCTGGCCCGGGACTTGCTCCACGACTGGGAGGCGAACCGAACCCGCTTCGTCAAGGTGTTCCCGCGCGACTACGAGCGCGTTCTCGCCGCGCGGGACAGAACGCTCGAGTTCGCGGTCTGATGGCGCGCCGCGATTTCCTGGAGGTCCCCCGCACCACCTCGCCCTACCGGCCGGTGACCGAGCGAGTCCGCGACCACGGCGAGCTGATCCACTCGCTGCCGCTCGCCGCAGTCGAGGCCCAGGCGGCTCGCTGCATGGACTGCGGTGTGCCCTTTTGCCACCACGCCTGCCCGCTCAACAACCTGGTCCCCGAATGGAACGAGCTCGCCCGCCGCGGCGACTGGCGCGGGGCCATCGACAATCTCCACACCACGAACAACTTCCCGGAGTTCACCGGCCGCCTCTGTCCCGCCCCCTGCGAGCCCGCCTGCGTGCTCGCCATCGCCGGCGATGCGGTCAGCATCAAGGAGATCGAGCGCACCGCGGTGGACACCGCCTTCGCCCGTGGCTGGGTTCGCCCGCATCCGCCAGCCCACCGCACCGGGCACAGCATCGCCGTGGTCGGCTCCGGTCCCGCCGGCCTCGCCGCCGCCCAGCAGCTCAACCGCGCCGGGCACCAGGTCGTCGTCTACGACCGCGCCGACCGCCCCGGCGGGCTGCTCCGCTACGGCATTCCCGACTTCAAGATGGACAAGGAGGTGCTCGACCGCCGCCTGGATTTGCTCAGCGCTGAGGGCGTCAGCTTCGAGTGCGGCTACGACTGCGGAGTCGACATCACCGGTGAGGAGCTGCTGCGGCGCCACGCCTCGGTCGTCCTCGCCGTCGGTGCCGAGCAGGCCCGCGACGTCGACCTGCCCGGCCGGCACCTTGACGGTGTCCACCTGGCGATGCCGTACCTGATCGGCCAGAACCGGCACGTGGCCGGCGAGCCGTCAACCCCGATCAGCGCCGCCGGACGCCACGTGGTCATCGTCGGCGGCGGCGACACCGCCGCCGACTGCCTCGGTGACTCCCATCGCGAGGCCTGCGCGTCGGTGCATCAGCTGGTGATCTACCCCGAGCCGCCACGCAGCCGCCCCGAGTCCAACCCGTGGCCGGAATGGCCGCTGGTGCTCCGCAGCCACGCCGCCCACGAGGAGGGCGGAATCCGAGCCTTCGGTCTGGAGGTGCTCGGCTTCGAGGGCGACGAGCGTGGCCGGGTGCGCGGCATCACCGTCGTTGAGGTCGATCGTGGTCCGGGCCTCGCCGGCAGTCGTGGCCTCACCCGCCGCGCCGGTACCGAGCGCCGCATCGACGCCGACCTGGTGCTGCTCGCCATCGGCTTTGCCGGGGTGCGGCCGTCGCCGTTGTTCGCGCAGCTTGGTGTCGGCCTTACGCCCAGTGGTCGCATCGATGTCACCGATGAGCAGCGCGCCGCACCGCGGGTCGTCGCCGCTGGAGACGCCGTGCTCGGTGCGGCGCTGGTGGTCAATGCCATCGCCGAAGGACGGCGAGCCGCGGCGGCGGCGTGCGCCCACCTGGAGGGCGCGGTGGCCGCGGGCAGGTAAGGCCCGTCACACCGGGCTACTTTGCAAGACGCTACAGCCCAACCAGGGTGACGTGCAGCGTGAACACGTCCACGACCCCACACGCCGGCAACGGAAAAGTGGTGGCGACCTCGGGGGAAATGCTGGCCCGCTTTTCCTGCTGGAGATGTCCACTTTTGTAGGATGGCCGCCCCACGATCAGGAGTCCTGAAGGAGAGGCGCCAATGCCCGCAGCAAAGAAGCCCGCCCGCAGCAGCGCCTCCAAGGTATTCACCGCCGAAGAGAAGGCGGCCATGAGGGAACTGGTCAGGGAACGAAAGGCGAGTGGAAACAAGGCTGAGGCCGAAGCTGACTGCCTGGCCAAGATCGCCGAGATGCCGCCGTCCGATCGCAAGATGGCCGAACGGCTCCACAAGCTGATCGTTGCGACTGCACCCCAGCTCGCGCCCAAGACCTGGTACGGAATGCCCGCATACGCCCACGACGGCAACGTGGTCTGCTTCTTCCAAAGCGCCGGAAAGTTCAAGGCGCGCTACGCGACTCTCGGGTTCACCGATAAGGCCAACCTCGACGATGGTGAGATGTGGCCGACGTACTACGCGCTCAAGACGTTGACCGCCGCGGACGAAACGAAGATTGCCAAGCTGATAAAGAGGGCGGTGACGTCCGGAGGATGACGTCCACAGACATGGGGAATGCCGGCTTGGCGGTTGACCGCGGCCGCGGCCCCGCCCTACTCCCCGCGGTCCGGCGCGGTGGTCACCGCGCCAACGAAACGGCCGCCACGGGGACGCCGGTCACGACGCCACGACGGCCGCAGCTGCACCGGAGGGGATTCGCCCGGTCAGTGCGGTTCCCTCTCCGGGCGCGGAGCGCAGCTCCATCCCCCCACCGAGCGCCTCCAGGCGGTCGACCATGTTCTGCAGACCGGTCCCGCGCCGAGTGGCACCGACGTCGAACCCTCCCCCATCATCGTTGATTGCAAATTCGAGCCGGCCATCCCCGTCCTTGATGATCACCATGGCCCGGGTCGCCCCCGCGTACTTCTGAACGTTCTGCAGGGCCTCGAGGCAGCAGAAGTAGACGGCGGCCTCGAGCTCCTGGGGGTAGCGGCCAACGCCGCTGGCCTCGATGTGCACCGGCAGGGTTGCCTTGCGCGCCTGTGCCTCCAGCGCCACCACCAGGCCTTGCTCGGCGAGCAGCGGCGGGTAGATCCCTCGTGCCAGGTCCCGCAAAGTCTGCAGGGTCTCGTCGGTGTCGCCCTTGAGCTGTTCGAGCAGACCCGCGGTGCGGGCTGGGTCCTTGACCGCGAACAGTTCGGCCAGGCCGAGCTTGACCTTGATCGCCACCAGGTGCTGCTGGGCACCGTCATGGAGGTTGCGCTCCAGCCGACGGCGCTCCTCGTCCTGGGCGGCCACCAGCCGCTGCCGGGAGGCGCGCAGGTCCGCCAGGCGAGCCTGAAGGTCGGCGGTCAGGCCCACGTTGCGCAGCACCAGTCCCGCCTGATGAGCGAGGTCGTCGAGCAGCTTCTCCTCAATCGGGGTCAACAGCTCGCCACTGCGCTTCCGCACGCTCAGCGCTCCCAGCAGCTCGCCCTGGTGGCGCACCGCCACGGCCCGC
>JBHEMT010000166.1:0-4624 GCA_046262435.1 Candidatus Dormibacteria bacterium
GGCTGATGTCGCCGCCTCCGGGCGCGCCCACTCTGCCCGCCCTGTGCCTGACCAACGACATCGCGGTCGTCACCGCCATCGGCAACGACGTCAGCTACGACGACATCTTCTCGCGGCAGCTGATCGCCCTGGCGCGCCCGCCCGACGTGGTGGTGGCGATCTCCACCAGCGGCAACTCGGAGAACCTCGTCCGGGCCCTTCGCCACGGTCACCAGCGGGGCTTGCAGACGGTGGCCATCTGCGGCTACGACGGGGGCCGAATGGCCTCTGACACATCGGTCGACCACTGCTTCGTGGTGCGCTCGAGCAGCGTACACCGCATCCAGGAGGTGCAGAGCACTCTGTACCACCTGCTTGTCGAACTCGTCCAGCGCGCCGTCATGGAGACACGCGAATGTGCCTAGCCATGCCCGCCAACTGGTGGACTACACCGACAGTGAGCAGGAGGCCGCCGAGACGATGCGCATCCTGGAGAGCATGGGTCCGGCCTACACCGACGAGCTCGAGCAGATCCGCGAATCGGAGGCCTTGGAGCTCGAGATGATGGGCCCGGACTACCGCAAGCAGATGGTCGAGCTGTGAAGTACGCGGACGAGTATCGCGACGCCGACCTGGCGCGTGCCCTGGCCGCCCGGATCACCGAGATGTCGGGTGACAGGCACTGGAAGATCATGGAGGTGTGTGGCGGCCACACTCACACCATCTTCAAGTACGGCATCGAGGACCTGCTGCCCAACAACGTCGAGCTGGTTCACGGTCCGGGCTGCCCAGTCTGCGTGATCCCGATGGGGCGGCTCGACGACGGGATCGCGCTGACCCGAGACCCGAGCGTGATCTTCACCTGTTTCGGCGACCTGATGCGGGTGCCGGGAACCGATGGCAGCCTGCTCGACGCCAAGGCCCAGGGCGCCGACGTGCGCATGGTGTACTCGCCGCTCGACGCACTCAAGATCGCCAGGGAAAACCCCGAGCGCAAGGTGGTCTTCTACGCGATCGGTTTCGAGACCACGGCACCGTCGACAGCGCTGACGCTGCTTCGGGCGAAGGCCGAGGGGCTGCGCAACTTCTTCGTCTTCTGCAACCACGTGACCATCATCCCGCCGATGAAGGCGATCCTGGACTCCCCCGACCTACGCCTCGACGGCTTTCTCGGGCCGGGCCACGTTGCCACCGTGGTGGGGGTGCGCCCCTTCGACTTCGTCACCCGAACCTACAACAAGCCGGTGGTGGTGGTGGGCTTCGAGCCGCTGGACATCCTCCAAGGCGTGGAAATGGTGATGCGCCAGCTGCTCGAGGGGCGCTGCGAGGTTGAGAACCAGTACAAGCGGGTGGTCCACGACGAGGGCAACCTCAAGGCGCTCGAGGTGCTGGGCCGGGTGTTCACCCTGCGCTCTCACTTCGAGTGGCGTGGCCTCGGCTTCATCAGCCAGAGCGCTCTGCAGCTCAGCGACGAGTTCGCCGACTTCGACGCTGAGCGCGAGTTCACCGTGCCCGGGGTGCGGGTGGCGGATCCCAAGGCCTGCCAGTGCGGCGAGGTGCTCAAGGGCGTGCTCAAGCCGTGGGAATGCAAGGTGTTCGGCACGGCCTGCACCCCGGAGACGCCGATTGGCACCTGCATGGTGTCGTCGGAGGGCGCGTGTGCGGCGTACTACAACTTCGGCCGTTACTCGCGCGCACGGGAGCGTGAGCGGGTGCTCACCACTGCCGAGGCGGTCCGCCCGCTGCAGGTCACCGCGACGTGACCGACAACGGGCAGCGGGCGGGGAGCGGCGCGGCGATCAAGGCCGCCAGCGCGCGCATCGCCGACCCGGAGCAGCGGGTGCTGGAGCGAATTGCCGAGATCCGCAAGCGGCGACCCCAGCTGCGCGAGAGCCACATCACCATGAGCCACGGCGCCGGGGGCAAGGCGAGCCACACCCTGGTGCTCGCGCTGTTCGCCGACATCCTCGCCAATGAGGCGCTGGACCGGCTCGGCGACCAGGCGGTGGTGTCGCTCCCCGACGCGTTCACCGCAGCCGCACCGGCCGGCAGCATCGTGCCACGGCTGGCGATCACCACCGACTCCTACGTGGTCAGCCCGCTGTTCTTCCCGGGCGGGGACATCGGGGAGCTGGCGGTCAACGGCACGATCAACGACCTCGCCGTGGGCGGGGCCACCCCGCTCTGCCTCTCCGCGGCGTTCATTCTCGAGGAGGGCCTGGAGGTGGCCACCCTTCGCCGGGTGGTGGAGTCGATGCGCGCCGCTGCCGACCGCGCCGGGGTGTCGATCGTCACCGGAGACACGAAGGTGGTGCCCCGGGGCAAGGGGGACCAGCTCTTCATCACCACAACCGGCATCGGGGTTGTCGAGGAGCCGGGACGCCTCGGCGTCGAGCGGATCCGTCCCGGTGACGCGGTGCTGATCAACGGCGCCATGGGCGACCACGGCAGCACGGTGATGCTCGCCCGCGGCGACGTCGATCTCGACGCCGAACTCCTGCGCAGCGACACCATGGCACTCAACGGCCTGGTGGGGGCACTGCTCGGCGCCGGCGTCGACGTCCACTTCATGCGTGACGCCACCCGCGGGGGGGTGGCCACGGTTCTCAACGAGATCGCGCAGCAGGCCGGCCTGGCCGTGGCCATCGACGAGGACTCTCTGGTGGTCCACGAGGAGGTGCGCGGGATCGCCGAGATCCTCGGGATCGACCCCCTCTACATCGCCAACGAGGGCAAGCTGGTCGCCGTCGTTGCCGCTGACGACGCTGACCGCGCCCTGGCGATCATGCGTGCCCGGCCGGAGGGAGCCGAGGCCGCGCGCATCGGTGAGGTCAACCCCGAGCCACCCGGAATGGTGTTCATCCGCACCGGCTTCGGCGGCACCCGGGTGGTCGACATGCTCATCGGTGACCCGCTGCCGCGGATCTGCTGATCCGCGCGGGACCACCGGTCACAGCCGGTGGCCGGCGGTTCAGGCGTGGCTGGCGCGACGAGCCCAGTACTGCAGGGTGCTGGCCTGCTCGGCCCGCTGCGCCTCGGCGAGCCACAGTCGCCATTGGGCGTCGAAACCCGCGGGTGCGGTGAAGAGCGCGTCCCACTTCCAGGTGGGGGGAAGAGAGTCGAGGTGCTGAGCGAGGCGATCCATGTGCGGTTCCAGTGTTCCCTGCTTGGGCCGTATCCGGGGTCCGGACGTGGCGAAGTGTTCCTCGGGGATCGGGCCGGTAAACCTCGGCGACGGCTCCCACCATTACGGCCCGGCCGGAGGCGCGGCCGGTTTGACGCAGAGTGACGCGACGCGTTATACTGATAGCACAGGAGTCAGATAATCCCTCATTGGCGAGGTCGCTGACCTAGAGAAGGAGAGGTGCAATGGCCACCCGACGACAGATCACCGACGAGATCGAGGATGCCGCTGAGTACGGCATCGACACCACGGCTGGAGCCGCCGGCGTCGCCGTGGACGCTTTCGGGAACCCCAGCCGCTCGGCGCGCCGTCTCGGCCGCCGCAGCCATCGCCGGGGTGCCGGTACCGCCGCCGCCGCGGTGCGTGGGGGTGAGGCGCTTGCCCGCGGGATGTCCGCCATTCCCGGCGCCGTCGTGGGCCTCTGGGGTGCGGCGTTGCGCAGCCAGGTGCGCCGTCGCGGCCCCGTGGGTCTGGTCGCCCGCGGCACGCTGAGCGCGGTCAACCTCCCCGCCCGCCGGCTCGCCGGCCTGTGGCAGTCGGTCGCAGCTGACACCGACCCGGCCGCTGCCCGCCGCGCCCGGCGGACCCCCGCCTCGGCCGGCGCGACCGCGCGTCGCACTGCGCGGACCGTGCGGAGAACCACCCGCAAGGCCTCGACCTCGGCGCGGCGCAGCGCCGGCGGCGCGCGTGGAGGCGTCCGGCGCGGCGCCCGTCGCTCAGGCTAGAGGCGGCGCCCGCGAACTCACCGTCAGCCGCCGGGGCGTTGCCCCCGGCGGTTGTTGTGTTCTCGACCTCGAGGGGTAGCCCTGGCGGCTGTGGGGCTTCGTTCTCCGGGAAGCGTGCGCCTGGGCGGTTGTGTTCGGCCCCTCGGCGGTACGCCAAGACCGGAAGCTGCGGTCAGGCCCGGTAGAGCCCGGTCACCGCGTCGGCGAAGACGGCCACGTGCTGGTCGACGTCCGCCGCGGTGGTCGCCGGGCAGGTCAGTGCCATGTTGTGGAACGGGGTGAGCAGCACCCCGCGGTTGGTGGTGAGGAGATGCATGTACTCGTCGAGCCGAGCATCGGCCGCAGCTGCCGAGGCGCCGCCGTCGACGGGTGGGGAGGGGGAGAAGCGGAACTCCACTCGGGCGCCGAGCTGCACCACCGACCAGGGCACCCGGTGCTCCTGGAGCGCCCGACGCAGGCCTGACGCATATCGCTCGGCAAGGCGGATCATGCGCTCGAACGCGTCGGGGGTGAGCACCTCCTCGAGGGTGGCCCGCATCGCCGCCACCGACAGCGCGTTGCCCGCCAGGGTGCCGCCCACGCCGCCGGTGTCGACGAGATCGGCGTCGGCCTCGGCCTCGATGCGCTGCGCCACATCGCCGCTGATCCCGTAGGCACCGCACGGAATCCCGCCGCCGATCGCCTTGCCGATGGTCACCATGTCGGGCTCGAGGGCCCACGCCTGCGTGGCCCCCCC
>JBHEMT010000167.1:0-15596 GCA_046262435.1 Candidatus Dormibacteria bacterium
CTGCTCGCCGAGGCGATCGCCGGCCTGCTCAACGCCGGGATCACCCCGGTGGTTCCCGAGCACGGCTCCCTTGGCTGCAGCGGCGACCTCGCCCCGCTGGCGCACTGCGCCCTGGTTCTGCTCGGCGAGGGCCGTGCCGTCGGTCCCGACGGCGCGGAGGGCCCGGTGCCGGTACTGCTCGCCGCCCACGGACTCGAGCCCGTCGTGCTCACCGAGAAGGAGGGCCTGGCACTGATCAACGGCACCGACGGCATGCTGGCGATGCTGCTGCTGGCCATTGCCGACCTCGAACAGCTGCTGCGCGTGGCGGACGTCTGCGCTGCAATGACCGTTGAGGCCCTGCTCGGTACCGACCGCGCCTTTGCCGCGGATCTGCAGGACCTGCGGCCCCACCCAGGACAGGCGGCGAGCGCGGCCAATCTCACCAGGCTGCTGCGCGGGTCCCCGGTGGTGGCGTCGCACCGCACCGATGACGTCCGCGTGCAGGACGCCTACTCGCTGCGCTGCTCCCCCCAGGTGGCCGGCGCGGTCCGCGACACCATCGAGCATGGGCGCGCCGTGGCCCTTCGCGAGCTGGCGTCGGCGGTTGACAACCCGGTGGTGCTAACCGACGGCCGAGTGGAGTCCAACGGCAACTTCCACGGTGCTCCAGTCGGCTACGTGCTCGACTTCCTGGCCATCGCCGTGGCCGACCTCGGGGCGATCTCCGAGAGACGCACTGACCGCATGCTCGACCCGGCGCGGTCCCACGGCCTGCCCGCCTTCCTCGCGGCCGACCCTGGTCTTGACTCGGGCCTGATGATCGCCCAGTACACCCAGGCTGGCCTGGTCAGCGAGAACCGGCGGCTCGCGGTTCCGGCCAGTACTGACAACATCCCAACGTCGGCAATGCAGGAGGACCACGTGTCCATGGGCTGGAGCGCTGCGCGCAAGCTGCGCACCGCGGTCCACAACCTGGCCGACATCCTCGGCATTGAGCTGGTGGCGGCAGCCAGGGCACTGGACCTGCGGGCCCCGCTCGAGCCGGCCGCGGCCACCGGCGCCGCTCGCCGGGCACTGCGCGAGGTGGTCCCCGGCCCCGGGCCCGATCGTTTCCTCGCCCCGGAGCTGGCTGCAGCCGCTGACCTGGTGCGCGGCGGCGGCCTGGTGGCCGCGGTCGAAACCGTGACCGGCGCCCTGCACTGAGTCGATCGATCGCTCCCAGGCTCTGCTCCGCGGTGAGCCGCGCGACGCCGGGACTAGGCCAGCTGGACGCGCAGCTGGTCGGGCTCGGTGACCGGAGCGCGACAGCTGAACCCGGTGCACACGTAAGCAGTCGGCAGGCCGCCCACCTCCGGCCGCCCCGTCAGCAGCGGAATGTCACCACCCCCCCAGGCCAGGACCGCCTCGGGGTGAAACCCGCCATGCACCACCTGGAGCAGCCTCTCTGTGGCTGGGTCGCGAGGGTCGCCGACCACCGCCACCTCGCGCATCGGCCGGACCAGCAGTTCCAGCGCCTCGGCCAGCGAGGCGAGGCCGAGCGGGCTGCGGGCGACCACCGGCGCCAGCGGTGCCACGATGGCCTCGGCCAGCTCGGCCAGCCGGTGCTCACCGGTCAGCCCGTGCAGGCGCAGCAGGACCCGCGCCATCGTCGATTGCCCGGCCGGGATCGGGTTGTCATCGATGGTGCGCGGTCGCACTGTCAGCGGCGCGGTGTCGCGAGCGGTGTCGTACCAGCCGTCACCGGGCTCGTGGAAGCGCGCGATGGCGGAGTCGACAAGCGACCCGGCCTCTTCCACCCAGCGAGCATCACCGGTCGCCTGGTGCAGGCTCACCAGGGCATCGGCGAGGAACGAGTAGTCCTCGAGAAACGCGTCGATCTTGGCCGTGCCGTTTCGCCAGGTGCGCAGCAGGGTGCCGTCGGCCCGGCGCAGATCGCCGAGCAGAAAGTCGGCACACTGGCGCGCCGCGGTCACCCAGTCAGGACGCTCAAGCGCCGCCCCGCACTCCGCAAGAGCGCCGACCAGCAAAGCATTCCAGGAGGTGAGCACCTTGTCATCGCGACTCGGGGCAATGCGCCGGCCCCGGACGCCGAGCAGCTGGGCCCGGATGGCGTCGATGCGTTGCCGCAGCACTGCCTCGTCGGTGCCCGCGACCAGAGCCACCGCGCCCAATGGCCGCGGCAGGGAGAGGACCGTCGCGCCACCCTCGAAGTTGCCGCGCTCCGTGACCCCGAAGATGTCCGCCGCCAGGTCAGCATCGTCTCCGCTCAGCGCGTCGCGCAGCTGCGCGCGCGTCCACACGAAGTAGCGGCCCTCCTCGCCCTCGCTATCGGCGTCCTGGGCGGAGGCGAAGCCGCCGTCGTCGAGGCGCATCTCGCGCATCGCCCAGTCGAGCGTCGACTCAACCACCCTGCGGGCGTCATCGCCGGCGCCCAGCTGGTATGCGTGCAGGTAGACCGGCGCCAGCTGGGCGTTGTCATACAGCATCTTCTCGAAGTGGGGGACCGTCCAGTGGCGGTCGACGCAGTAGCGGTGAAAGCCGCCCGCCAGCTGGTCGTGGAGCCCGCCCCGCGCCATCCGGTCGAGACTCATGGCTGCCGCGCTCCACGCCTGCTCGTCGCCGGTGTGCCGGCGACGGCGGAGCAGGACGTCGATGGCCGCGGGGTGGGGGAACTTGGGCGCCCCGCCGAAGCCACCGTCGGGTGAGTCGAGCTGCTCGAGCAACCGCGCGGCGGCCTGATCGACCTGGGCCACGCTCGGTGACCCTTCAGGAATGGGCAGCGCGGGCGGGGCCATCACCCGGCGCAGCTGCGCGCCGGTGCTGTCGACCGCCTCACGCTGTGCCTGGTAGGCCTCCGCGATGGAGCGCAGCACCTGGGTGAATGCGGGCATGCCATGGCGCGGGGCGGGCGGGAAGTAGGTGCCCCCGTAGAACGGCGTCCCCTCGGGCGTGAGAAAGACGGTCATCGGCCAGCCGCCACTCCCGGTGAGCGCCTGCACCGCCTGCATGTACACGGCATCCACGTCTGGGCGCTCCTCGCGGTCGACCTTGATGTTGACGAAGAGCTGGTTCATCAGGGCGGCGATGGCCGGGTCTTCGAAGGACTCGTGGGCCATCACGTGGCACCAGTGACAGGCGCTGTAACCGACGCTGAGCAGCACCGGGCAGGCGCGCTCCCGGGCCGCGCTGAACGCCTCGTCCCCCCAGGGGTACCAGTCCACGGGATTGGCAGCGTGCTGGAGCAGGTACGGGCTGGTCTCGGCGGCGAGGCGGTTCGGCACCCATCCAGGCTAGCTGGCGGTGCCGCGTCCGGGCCCCTGACGGCGCAGGCGTGCGCCGGCCTGACCGCCGGCGGTCACTCCAGGACTGGGGGTCCGGGTGCCGCCTCGGCGGACCGGGCGATGGGCAGGCGAAGGGTGAAGGTGCTGCCCTGCTGCGGCGCGGTGACCACGGTGATGTCGCCACCGTGCTGACGGGCGAGCTGGCGGCAGAGGTACAGCCCCAGGCCGGTCCCCGGCAGGTGCGAGTTCTCCGGGGTCACGATGCGGCCGAAACGGGTGAAGAGCTTGCCCAGATGCTCGGGGGCGATTCCGAAACCCTCGTCGGTGACCCGCACCAGTGCGCTGCCGTTCTCACGCTCACAGCAGATGTGCACCGCTCGGTCGGCGGGCGAGTACTTCAGCGCATTGTCGACGAGATTGGCCAGAACCGTGGCGATTCGGCTGCGGTCGGCGTCGACCGGCAGCGACTCGACGCGGTCGAGCGGGATCTCGCGCAGCCCGCCGCGGTCGGCTGCCACCAGTTCGGCGGTCTCCTCGACCAGCTGGCTGAGGTCGAACGCCTCCGGCTCGAGCCGCAACCTGCCCTCCTCCAGCCTGGCCACCTCGAGCATGTGGTTGACCAGCGAGTTCATCTCGCGGAGCTTGCGGCTGACCACCGGCAGCACCTGCCTAACCGTCCCGGGCACCTCGCCCAGCGTGCCGTCCTCGATCATGGCCACGTAGCCGGAGGCAACGGTGATCGGCCCGCGCAGCTCATGCGAGGCGAGGTTGAGGAAATCGCCTTTGACAGCCTCCAGCTCGGCCATGCGGCCGATGTGGTCCTGGAGCTCGGCAGAACGGGTTCGCTCCGCACGGATGGCCTCGGTGTTGCCGATGGCCAGGCCGGCCAGGTCGGCCATGCCCTCGAGCAGACGAAGCTCGTCGCGGGTGAAGGTGTGCGCCTGACGAAGGCTGAGCACGAGGGCCCCCCAGCGGTGACCGGCCACCCGCACCACGGCTGCGGCGCAGTGTTGCAGCGCGGCCTGGCCCGCGAGCTTGGAAGCCTGGCCGGACAGGTCCTCCGGCCCGAAGGTCACCGTACCGCCGGCGAACATCACCCGGGCAAGCGGCGGCATGGCCTCCATCGGAACCGACGCACCCACAAACTGCACCCTGGAATCCCGTTCCACGACCAGGTGCACGCGGTCGTCGGAGATTCGCACCAGCGAGGCGCGACCTGGGCGGCGGCCGCTGGTGGGGATGAGCAGAGCAACCGTCTCGACGATCTGGCCCAGGGCCTGCTCGACGTCAGCGGTCCCGACCAGCTGCCGCGTGGTGTCGAGGAGGTCGGTGAGCCGGCGGAGGCCGCGCGCCCGTTCCACCCCGGCCCGCACCGCCTCCGCGTTGCGGGCGGCGGTGGTCGCGGCCAGCACCACCACGGGCAGGGTCAGCGCCTCGACCAGGGTGGTGAGCGGCTCGACAGCTCGGAGCCAGAGCGCCTCACCGCGCAGCATCAGCGCAACAGCGGTGACCAGGAAGGCCTGCCAGGGCCGCAGGAACCATCCCGACGCCAGGACCACGAGCACGCTGAGAGCACCCAGACTCTCGGTCCGCGGTGTGCGCAGGTCGCCGACAAAGATTGCCGCAAGCAGCGCCAGACTGACCGCGGCGACCACCAGCTGCCTGCCGCCGTCCTCAGGGCGGCGCGGCCCCGCGACCCGCGAGAAGAGAACGCTCATCCGCGGCTCACCATACGGCGCGGCGCTTCCGAGCGGTGCCGGCCGCGAACGTCAGCCGGTCCCCGCCACCGGGTCCGGCCGGAGCAGCGCGCGCAGGCCGGCGAGGCCCGTGCCGATGGCCAGCAGGGATACCAGCGCGGTGGCCAGCCGGCGGCTACGCAGGTCGGCCGCCGGGTAGCGCGGCGGTGCCGGCAGCGCCTGAAGATGGTGCCGCCAGAGCCCGTCGGCGGTGCCCGCGTAGATGACCTCGCGTCGACTGTCGGTGGCCAGCGCGAGGACCCGGTCGGGCAGGCCCGGACCGCCGCGGAGCCAGTCGTCGCCGGCGTTGACGGTCTCCAGCACCGAATAGCCGTCGGTTCCGAGATACACGGTATCGCTGACTCCGGCAGACTCGAACGCGGCGATCGCGGTCACCCGGGGGGCGAGGTGCAGGCCGCCCTGAGGCAGGAGAATCAACGAGCGCGACCACGCCCCAGCCGTGGTACGGCGCCACACCCCTCCATCGGGGTCGACGCCGATGATGACCCCGGGGAGACTGGCCGGCGCGGCGCAGACGACCAGCGGCTCGGGGCTGCGCAGGTGCGGCGGACAGCTCGGGCGGGGACCGGCGAAGCCTCCGGCCCTGACCGGCACGAAGTGTGCCCCCCCGTCACGGCTGAGCTGGCGGCCGCCGCCGGCGACCCACACGACAAGAAGGCCGTCGTCGACCTGCGCGGCGGTGACCTGGCGACCCGCCAGACCGACCCTTTCCCACCACGCGTGCGCCGGCGGCGCGGGAATCAGCGTGGTCGCGGGGGACAGAGCGGCGGGTCCGGCAGCCATCGCGAAGGTCGGCAGCAGGGCGGCCGTGAGCACCGGGGCCAGGCTGAGGACGGCGCGTACCGCGAAGCGGCTGGAGCGCGCGCGTTCAGAGGCCATACAGCCCCGGAACGATGGCGACGGCGACCGCGACATCGGCCAGTGCGTGCACCAGGATCGCCGGCCAGAGTGAACGGGTCCTCTGGGTCACCACCCCGAAGAGCAGCCCAAGCCCGACGGTCACCGGGACGAAGGCTGCGGCCGGCCCCTCGTACTGCACAGCGATGTGGCTGAGTCCGAAGAGGAGGGCCTGGGCGAGGTTGGCAAAGTTCGGCGTCGTGCCCCGCTCCAGCGCGCCGAGCAGCAGGCCGCGAAATCCCAGCTCCTGAGCGGCCGCCTGGAGACTGCAGGCCGGGATCAACCAGAGGAGGTCGCGGTGGAGGGCGAGCGGCTGTACGGCGAGCCGCCCCAACGGCACCGCTGGGGCGAGGAGAAAGAGGGCGATGAACGCCGCCGCACCGGCCAGGGTGGTCAGCACGGCGCCGCTGCCGCAGCCGGTCAGCCGGAGCCACGGCCGCTGGCCGGACGGGAGCAGGCGGCGGGCGACCATGGCGATCAGCAGGGTGATCAGCAGCTGCGCGGCGCCCGCAACCGCGAGTGCCGCGACGAAGCTGAGGGGCAGATGCAGAGTGCGCAGCAGCAGGTGCGGCGTGGCCGCCCACAGTGCGAACGGCACCACGATTGCGGCCACCCCGAGGAGCGCGCCGCGGGCAGCCAAGAATGCCGGGCGGGCGAGACTGATGGCGGCCAGGGACGCGGCCACCCCGGCGAGGCGGAGCGAGTAGGGGTCCACGCCGACCGGGTCGCTGAACAGGCGAGGCAGCAGGAGCGCCATCCCCAGGGCCACGGCGGCTACCGCCAGGGCGCGCAGCGGATCGGCGAGCAGGTCGTCGCGGGCCGCCCGGAGCCGGCCACCACCGGCACGGCCTGCGCCGGTCGAGGAGTGCATGACCGGAATTGTCGCGGCCGGCGCATCGCCCCCCGTCCATCGCCCCTCGGTCAGCGCAAGGGGGCGTCTATCCTGCCCCGGCGATGAGCGTGACGATCCTGGTGGGCGGCCAGTGGGGCGACGAGGGGAAGGGCAAGGTCATCGACCTGCTGGCCGCGTCCGTCGACGTGGTGATCCGCTCGCAGGGGGGGAACAACGCGGGTCACACGGTGGTCAGCGACGGCCGTGAGTTCAAGTTTCATCTGATCCCCAGCGGGATCCTCTCGGCGAGCACGACCTGCATCATCGGCCACGGCGTGGTCGTCGATCCCGGAGCCTTCCTCGCCGAGCTGGACAGCGTCCATTCGGAGGGGGTCGCAAGCGACAACCTGGTCATCAGCGAACGCGCGCACATGGTCATGCCCTGGCATCCGCGCCTGGACCAGCTGGCCGAGGCTCAGCGTGGCGATGACCGGCTGGGCACAACCTGGCGCGGTATCGGTCCGACCTATGAGGACAAGGTCCGCCGAATCGGCTTCCGGGTCGGCGACCTGCAGAAACCCGCCTACCTGGAGAAGAAGCTTCGCTTCGTGCTCCGCCTCAAGAACGAGACCCTGACCCGGTTGTACGGGGCAGAGCCTTTCAACGAGCGGGACGTGCTTGACGAGTACCTCGCCTACGCGCAGCGGCTCGACCGCTACATCCGCGACATCTACCCGATCGTTCAGGACTCGGTGAGCAGGGGCGCCAAGGTGCTGCTCGAGGGAGCCCAGGGCGCCATGCTCGACCTCGACATCGGCACCTATCCCTACGTCACCTCGTCGTCGCCGACCGCCGGCGGGGCCTGTACGGGCAGTGGCATTCCCCCCTCCCGCATCAACCGAACCGTGGGTGTCTTCAAGGCGTACACGACCCGGGTCGGGTACGGTCCGCTGCCCACCGAGCTGACCGGTGCGGCCGGAGACGACCTGCGCGAGCTCGGGGCGGAGTACGGCACCACCACCGGGCGTGCCCGGCGCGTCGGGTGGTTCGACGGCTGCGTGGGCCGCTACTCGGTGAACAGCAACGGCATCGATGCCATCGTGCTCACCAAGCTCGATGTTTTGGACAGTTTCGACACTATCAAACTCTGCACCGGGTACCGGAGCAAGGGGGAGCGGTGGGACCACCCGATGGCAAACATCTCTCACCTCAAACACGCCGAACCGGTCTATGAGGAGTTGCCGGGCTGGCGGGCGCCCACCGCCGGCTGCCGCAGCTTCACCGACCTCCCCGGCGCGTGCCGCGACTACGTGCAGCGCCTCGAGGAGGTGTGCGGAGCGCCCATCGACGTGATTTCGGTGGGACCGGACCGGGCTCAGACCCTGGTGCGCCGCACGCTGATCTGAGCGCACGGTCGCGGTCACGGCTTCGTGCCGGCCACCCGGGTGCTTTTCGCGATCGGCTATCCTGCCCTCACAACCTGGCCGCACCTCCGGTTCCGGCCTCGTCACTCTGCGGGCGCAGTTGTCTCTCTCCACGTCACACCAGTGCCTCGCATCGGGGACTGACCGCCATCCATTGTGGAGCGCCACCCAGCGCCGATGACCAAACCTCTTCGACTGCGACCGCGTCGGCGCCGCACGGCCCCCGCGTTGCTCAGCCTGCTCGTCGCCGGGCTGGGCGCTCTGCTGCTGACAGCCGGCCCCCTGCCGGCCAGCGCTGGTTTCAGCGGCACCTCCCTGCCCGGACTTGGCATGGGGCGCATCTGGGACGTCGCCATCAACCCGGCCGACCCCAACATCGCTCTCGCCGCCACCGACATCGGCGTCTTTCGCAGCGCCGATGCCGGGCAGACCTGGGTCACCACCCCGCTGGTTGGGTCACGCGTGTGGACGGTGGGCTTCGACCAGCGTGCCCCCCACCCAGCCTTCGCCGGTCTATCCGGGCGGGGTATCAGCCGGAGCGACGACAACGGCAAGAGCTGGGTCGATGACTCGGCAGGCCTGAAGTCCCTCGACGTGCGTCGTCTCGCCTTCGGGCTTGACGGCATAGCGGCGGGCACCGCCAACGGCGTCGCGCTCACCGTGGACGGCAAAGCCTGGCGCGGGGCCGGGCTCGAGGGCTACGCGATCAGCGGTCTCGCAGTTGCCGCCAACGCGCCTCAATTCACCCTCGTGGCCGGGGTCGACGGCGGTGACACGTCCAAGGGTTTCCTGTTTCGCAACACCGGCGGCGGGGTCACCTGGGAGGTGCTCAAGGATGGCCTGCCGGACACCGGAGTGGTTTCATCGGTCGTCGCCGGCGCCTTGCCTCAGAGCGTCCAGAAGCGGCCGCTGCTGGTGACCCTGGACACGGGGACGTACCACAGCATTGACGGCGGGACGACGTGGTCCCTGAGCCAGGGAATCCCCAGCCAGCCCACCGTGGTGCGCCTCACGACCGCGGCCTTCAGCCCGCTCGACCCCAACCTCCTGTATGCCGGAAGTGACGCCGGTGGTTCGTCGTCCGGCAGCGCCCTGCTGCGATCCACGGACGGAGGGGGCACCTTCACGGCCGCTGAGGACGGGCTCCCTAAGCAGCACAACATCGAGGCACTGGCGGTGGGCTCGGCCACCCCACCGCTGGTTCTGGCCGCGGTTGACCCCAACGGAGCGACGGCCTCGGTACAGCGTGAGCAGGATGCCACCGCGCCCTCGCCCGCGGCCCAGGTGGGCGAGGCGACCGGCCAGCCGATCCCCTCAGTGCTGCCCACCCCCTCGCCCACCCCCAGGCCGCGGGCCACTCCCCTCCCGGCCGGCGGCGGCGGCGGGCCGCGCAGCCTGCCCCGGCTCTTGCAGTGGCCGCTGCCGCTCGCCGCCGAGCTGCTGGTGGTGGTGGCCGGCGCGTACGCCGCAGTGCGCTGGCGCCAGCGCTACCTGGACGTGGAAGGGCCGCCCTGAGGGACAGTCCCCAGGGGCACGCGAGTCACCCCGGGGCGGAACGCCCGCGAGCAGCAGACCGGCCGCCGAGCGAGGTGGCGGCGAGCGCACCGGCGAGCCGATAGGCTGAGCCTGTGCTCGCCGCGCTCTCCCCCTCGGTCGGGCTGGCCTTCGCCGCCGGACTGCTCTCCTTTCTCTCCCCCTGCGTCTTTCCCCTGGTGCCCGCCTACGCTGCGTACCTTGGCGGGCGCGCGGGCACCGTGCCGGCATCGCCCGGGCCGGTCCAGGCGGCGACCCCCCGCGGGGCCGGGGTTCCGGTGCTCGCCAATGGCGTGGCCTTCGTCCTCGGCTTCAGCGCTGTCTTCGTCGCCCTGTTCTATGTCCTCCAGGCGCTCGAGGTGACCTTTCTCCTGCGCCATCAGCGGGCCGTCAACGTGGTCGCCGGCGCGGTGGTGATCGTCCTCGCCCTGCAGACCCTCGGCCTGCTGCGGATCGGCTCGCTGATGCGTGAGTGGCGGGTGAGCGCGAGGATCCCTGCCGGGGGCGGCCTGGGCGCCTCCCTTCTGCTCGGGGTCACCTTCGCGGCTGGGTGGACCCCCTGCATCGGCCCGCAGCTGGGCGCGATTCTTCAGCTCGCCGTGAGTGGCTCCTTCGGCGGTCTGCCCTTCATGCTGGTGTACTGCGCCGGCCTGGCCATCCCGTTCCTGATCGTGGCCGCGCTGGCCGACCGCCTCCAGAATGTCATTCGCGCAGTCAACCGCCGGCTCGGCCTGGTCAACCTCGTGGCCGGTGGCCTGCTGCTGGTTTTCGGCCTGCTCCTGGTCAGCGACCGGCTCACGGTGCTCAGCCAGCTCTCGGCCTCGTCACCGTTCAACCTCTGAGGGCGGCCGGGCTCACCGGCGCCCGGTTGCCAGTGGTGGGGGGCCGGTGGCGGGTACGCCCTGCCGGATCTCCGGGTCGACAGGATGGTCAACGCCCGGCGTGATCGGCTCCGTGGGGGTGACGCCGCCGCGCGGAGCCAGCGGCAGGCGCACCGTGAATGTCGACCCCGCACCGTCGTGACTCTCGACGCTGACCGTGCCGCGCATTGCCCGGGCAAGGCCGTCCACGATCGCCAGGCCAAGCCCCGAGCCGCCCTCATCGCGAGTACGGGTCTTCTCGCCACGGTAAAAGCGTTCGAAGACGTGCGGTTGGTCGCCGGCCGGAATCCCCGGACCCTCGTCGTGGACCACGAGGAGTGCATCGTCGCCGTCGCGAGCCGTGCTGTATCGCTGCGCGGCTCCAGGCGCGTAGCGGCAGGCGTTGGTCCAGAGGTTGCGCAGGATTGTGGTGACCGCCTCGGGATCGGCGAGCGCCACCACCGGCGGATCGGCGAGCTGCCGTGCCACCGTGGCCGGCTGCTCTGCGGCGCCCTCGTCGAGCAGCTCGGTCACCGCCGCGTTGAGGTCGAGGGGACGCAGCTCCAGCGGTCGCTGGGCGTCGAGGCGGGCGAGAGCCAGCAGGTCGAGCACCAGGAGGCGCATCCGTTCGGCCTCGCGCGCCATGGTCTCCAGGGTGGCGTCGAGGGTTGCCCGGTCGCGGCCGGCCCCGCGGCGGAGCACGTCGATGTATCCCTTCAGCGCGGTGAGCGGGGTGCGCAGCTCGTGGCTGGCGTCGGCGACGAACCGGCGAGTTCGCTGTTCCGATTCCGCTTGCTGCGCGAAGGCCAGCTCAATGCGCGATGCCATGTCATCGAAGGCACCGGCCAGCACGCCCACCTCGTCACCGCGGGGGGCGATGTTGCTGCGCGCGCGCAGGTCACCGGCGGCCAGCCGGCGCGCGGTGGCAGTGACCCGATCCAGCGGTCGCAGCATGCCCCCGGTGAGCAGCAGGCCGATGATCAGGGCGACCGCCAGCGTGATCAGCGCGCTCACCGTGTACTGACGCCGCTGGCCGGCGAGCACATCGTCGAGCGGCTGCGTCGGGACGGATAGCTGTGCCACGCCGCAACCGGTACGACTGGGCAGCAGGGGAAACCCGACCAGGAGCAACCGCGGAACTCCATCACCGCCCACGATCTGGGCGCTCGTCGGGTGGCCCGCCAGGGCCTCATTGAGCCGGCCGGCATCAAGGCGCGGCGGATCCGCGGTGACCGGCGCGATCGCCAGCGGCTGCAGATCGCGGTCATAGAGCAGTACTGCGGCGGTGTGGCCGGAAGCGACCGCCACCGTGTTGGCGAAGGCACCCGCCACGCCAAGGGCGCGCTGGCTACCCACCGAGCAGAGGATGGCCGCAGCGTTGACCGGCACGCCGTCGACCCGACGGTTGCTGCGCAGCGCCGCCTCCCGAGCGGTCTCGAGATCGCCCGCCAGGCTGGCCACGCGACTCTCGTCGAGGGTTCGACGCAGGGCCACCTGCTGGTAGGCGCCGAGCAGCACAAGCAGCACGGCGAGCAGGAGCAGGTACGACAGGGTGAGCCGCCACCGGAGCGAGCGCAGCGGGCCAAGGACTCGAACGAACAACCGGGGGTGGGGCACGCGTGGGCCTCGCCGGCTCAGGTCGATGCTGGAGTGCCGCCCAGCGGGCGGAGGCGGTAGCCGACGCCGCGGACCGTCTGGATCCGCGCATGGTCACGGTCACCAAGCTTGTTGCGCAGATAGCGAATGTACACCTCGACGTTGTTCTCATCGCCGAAGAAGTTGTAGCCCCAGACCTCATCGAGCAGCCGTTGGCGGGGCAGTACCTGGTCGGCGTTGACGGCGAGGAAATGCAGCAGATCGAATTCGCGCACGCTCAACTCGACAGCGCGCTCGCCGAGGGCGACCTCGCGGGTGGCGGTGTCGATCCGCAGGTCACCCGCCTGCACCACCCGCGACAGATCGGGGCGGCGGCGGCGCAGCACGGCGCGGATCCTGGCCAAAAGCTCCCCGAAGTCGAAGGGCTTGACCAGGTAGTCATCGGCGCCCAGCTCCAAACCCTGAATCCGGTCGGTGGTCTCGTCGCGCGCGCTCAGAATGATGATGCCGCGATTGCGGTCACCAGCCAGCTGACGGCAGAGCTCCCATCCGTCCACCCGCGGCATCATCAGGTCGAGCACCACCACCTGGGGCTTGAACTCGTCAACGAGTCGGAGAGCGATGCGCCCGTCGGGAGCCGTGCGCACATCGAAACCTTCGTGACGCAGCCCCAGGGCGACGAAGTCGGTGATGCTCGGCTCGTCATCCACCACCAGGATGCGCGGGCCCTCGGACATCGCTCGAGTCTAGCGGGGCGTCGTCGGCCAACCCGGGGGCGGGTCCGATTCTCGGTGTCCTCTCAGGATCGTCCTGGCTGAGCGCCCGAGCAGGCGAATCGAGCGGCGGCCGCCAAGTAGACTCCCGGAGGTGGTTGGGTCGTTCGTCAGTCGCACACGCCGGCCAGGGCCCCTGGTCGCGCTCTCCATCGCCTACCTGGTGCTGACCTCGGGGGTGATGATCTGGCGCGGGATCAGCGTCTCGCCCGACTACCTGCTGGTGATCCTGGTGCCGATCGCGCTGCTCAGTGGACGGCTGCTCGGCTACCTGCGTGACTGGGTGCCGTTCGTGGCGATCTTCCTTGCCTACGAGGCGATGCGCGGTATCGCTCCCAAGACAGAGATCCGCCCCCACGTCGGCGACCTCGCCGGCATCGAGACCGGGCTGTTCCTCGGCCACGACCCCACCGCCTTCCTGCAGAGCCACATCGGCCTGAGCCACACCCTCGCATTGGTCTGCACCGTCGTCTACTTCTGTCACTTCATCTTTCCGCTTGGCGTCGGCATGGTGCTCTGGCTGGTCGACCGCACCCAGTACCTGCGCTTCATCGTCGCCCTGGTCGGCATGTCGTTCTTCTGCTTCGCGATTTTCATCCTGTTTCCCACGGCACCGCCCTGGTACGCGCATGACCAGGGGTACCTGCCCGGGGTGACCAAGCTGATCAGCTCGGCGCTGCCGAGCGCGGTGTCGCCGTACTACCACTCCCTCAACCCAAACCCGGTGGCTGCTTTTCCCTCGATGCACGCGGCCTATCCGCTGCTCGGTGCCCTGGCGCTGTGGCGGATCAGCCGTCGTGGAGCGGTGGTGGCGTTGGGATGGTGCTTGGTGGTCTGGTTCTCGGTCGTCTACCTCGGCGAGCACTACGCGGTCGACGTGCTCGGCGGCATCGTCGTTGCGCTGGCAACCTGGGCCCTGATGACCCGCGTCATCGCACCGCGCGTCAGCGCACTGCGGACCCCCGGGCGTTCGGTCAGCCCCGAGGCGGCGGCCACCCGACCCGCGGAGGAGCCGGCGGTTGCCTGATGCCGCGGCTCCGCGTGGGGCACTCGCGGTCGCCAACGGGCTGGGCGCGGCCGAGGTGCATGCCCACACCACCGCCAGTGACGGGATGGTCTCTCCCAGGGAGCTGGTGGCCGCCGCCGCGGCCGTCGGCCTGGCCGTGCTGTGCATCACCGACCACGACACCATGAACGGCGTGGCCGCCGCGGTCGACGCCGGCCACCGGCTCGGCGTGGACGTGGTCGGCGGCCAGGAGATCACCTGCGCCTTCCCCGCCAACACCCACGTGATCGGACTCTTCCATGACCGGCCCGTGCGCATGGGCATGTCCCTGGAGGACACGGTGGACGCGGTCCACGACCACGGTGGCCTGGCCATCCTCGCCCATCCCTTCATGCCCACCTTTTTCGCCTCAGCCGGCCCGCGGCGCATCCGGCGGCTGCTCGAGCACCGCCGAGTCGACGGCGTCGAACTGCGCCACCGGGCCCCGATGGGGCCGTGGGGATGGGACCGTCTCGACGCGTTCTACGCGGGCCACCGCGAAGCGCTCGGAGCCGCCCTGGGAGCGGGCGACTCCCACTTCGGCAGCCACGACCTGGGCCGGCTGGTGACCGTGTTCCCAGGGCGCAGCGGCGCCGACCTGCGCAGGGCGATCGAGAGCTGCGCGACCTCGCCGCTGGCCGGACCCCGGCCCTCGCCGCCGACGATGGCCCTGCGGCTGCGCCAGCAGCAACGCTCCCTGGTCTGGCTCTCTCAGGAGCGCAGAGCCGGAC
The DNA here is from genome assembly GCA_046262435.1 of Candidatus Dormibacteria bacterium. GTDB lineage: Bacteria > Chloroflexota > Dormibacteria > Aeolococcales > Aeolococcaceae > JBHEMT01. Next base: position 14,712 of record JBHEMT010000167.1, read on the forward strand.
GTGTGGGCGGGGGTGCCGGTCCGCTGCGGGCGAGGGTGGTCCCGCCTCTGGGCGGGGAGAGCCGAGCCGGGGAAGGCAGCGCCGAGCAGCGCTAGACTGTGTGGTCCGGGCCCGTTTAGCTCAGTTGGTAGAGCAGGTGACTCTTAATCACTTGGTCACAGGTTCGAGTCCTGTAGCGGGCACCACCCCATTGAATACAGAATGGGCCTATTATGGTCCTGTGAGCTCCCTCAGCAACGGGCCTGAATCAACAGTCTCTACAACAGTTGGCGCTGAGCGAGGTTCTCCAGGGGTCCGGAAGCGTCGCGGACGCCGCGGCAACCGAGAAGGGTGCGTGGCGCAGCGGCAAGACGGCACCTGGTACGGGTATGTCACCCAGGACCGAGGGGCACGGAAGTGGTTTACGGGCAAGACGCGGGCCGAGGTCGCAGCCAAAGTCGCAGCTGGGGTCCGCTCGGCTGAGGCTGGGGTTCCGATCCCCCCGGAGCGGGGAACCTTGGGTCAGTTCCTGGCCGAGTGGCTGGAGAGCACGGTCAAGAACCGGGTGCGCCCGGCTACCTACACCAGCTACCGCGGGCTGATTGGCAGGCATATCGAGCCCGAACTGGGGAAGGTGCGGCTGAACAAGCTCACCCCGGGGATGGTTCAGGGGCTGTTGAACCGAAAGTTGGAGGCCGGCCTCTCACCGCGTGGGGTTGACTACATGCGGGCCGTCCTCCGAGCGGCGCTGAACCACGCCCTTCGCTGGGGCTTGGTGAGTCGCAACGTGGCGGCTCTGGCCCAGAGTCCTCGGGTGCCGAAGGGCGAGATAGACCCGTTGAGCCCAGCCCAGGCTCGAACCCTGCTTGACACCGTCAGGGGAGACCGCCTGGAGGCTGCCTACTC
>JBHEMT010000168.1:0-8604 GCA_046262435.1 Candidatus Dormibacteria bacterium
CAGGCGCAGGCGCAGACCTACGCCGAGGTCCACGTCACCGACCCGAGCGTGCTCTTCACCCGAAGCGACGTGTGGCGGGTCGCCGACGAGACCATCAACGACGCCACCCAGCCGACGCAGGCGTACTACGTCGAGCTCACCCTGCCAGACGACAGCAAGCCGTCATTCGTGCTCCTCCAGACGTTCTCACCCGCCCGTCTGGCCAGCGGTGGCGGCACCGCCAACAACATGACCGCGTGGCTGGCGGCACAGAGTGACTACACGACCACCAACCACCCCAAGCTGGTGGCGGTCCCGCTGAACAACCAGAACAACGTCCTCGGGCCGCTGCAGTTCGACAACAACCTCAACTCCGACCCGGTGGTCAGTCAGACCAAGACGCTGCTCGGCCAGGGCGGCTCCTCGGTTCACTTCGGCAACGTGATCGTCCTTCCGTTCAACAACCACTCCTTTCTCTACGTACGGCCTCTCTACGTGCTCGCCTCCAGCGGCGGCGGCACCGGCGCCTTCCCGCTGCTCCGCTACGTGTTGGTCGGTACCCAGAACAACGTCGCCCTGGGAACGAGCCTGAGCGACGCGCTGCAGAAGCTCTTCAACACCACCCAGCCGATTCCCGGGCTCGACGCGACGGTACCGGGCTCGACCGCACCCCCTCCGGGAACCCCCGCCCCCGGCAACCAGCCCTCGCCGAGCCCGGGACCCGGCAGCGCGGTCATCCCGCCGGCGGCGCGCGCCGTCATCGACGACCTCCTGGCCCACCAGGCCGCCGCCCAGGTAGCCCTCAGCGCCAGCGACTTCGCCGCCTACGGCCGCGAGGAGGCAGCCATCAAGGCCGACGCCGACAAGCTCCGCCTGCTGCTCGGCGGCACCTCCACCTCGACCACCTCCGCGACGCCCGGCACAGCCACGCCCAGCCCGTCCGCCTCGCCGTAGGCCCCACCGTCGCCGGGCTGGGGACACGGTCGAGGCGACGCGCGTGATCGAGGCCCGTGGCCCGGCGGGGTCATGGCCGCCGGTTCAGCGGGCTTGCCGGCTTCCACGCCGGCAGGATTCGCCCTGGCTATCGCATTCACCAGCGGCCATGACCCCGCCGAGCCACCGCCTGCGCAGCGGCCGTGTCTGCGACCCGTTGGTTTCCGTCGCCTTCCTCTGGCAGCGCTAGGGCGTCGGCCTGCCGGTGCGCCTCCTCCTGTGGCGGCGGCGGCATCGCGCCGGGGACGACCCGCGGACGCAATCGTCTGTCCCAGACCGTCGTACGAGCCGACTGGCTTCGCTGCGCCGATCGCCCCGGAAAGGCGGCGGCGGGGCCGCGGTCATCGCCGGCGAATACGATAGTCAGGCCGAATCCCGGCGGCGTGGAAGCCGCCGAGGCCGCTGAGCCGGCGATGACTGCGGCCCCGATGCCGCCGGTATGAGCACCGCCCCCCAGCATCCGCGCCCACCCGCAGCCGGTATGAGCAATCCGCCCTCGATCAGGACCCGGCTAGCTCACGTACCCTGCGGGTGTGGAGACGATTGCCCCGGGGGTGCATCAGCTGGACACCCTGCTGGGGGGCTGGGAGCGGATGACCGCCGGGTTCCTGATCGACGGGCCCGAGCCCGCGCTGGTGGAGACCGGCTCGCAGTCGAGCGTTCCCGCGGTGCGCGCGGCGCTGGAGAGCGCGGGGGTGGGGGCCGACCAGCTGCGCTGGCTGGTGCTCACCCACATTCATCTCGACCATGCCGGCGGGATCGGCGACCTGGCCGCAGCGTTTCCCAAGGCGACGGTGGTGGTGCATGAGCGAGGCGCCCACCACCTGGTCGACCCGACCCGCCTCATCGACAGCTCGGCGCGGGTGTACGGACCACTCCTCGACGGGCTGTACGGGCGGATCACCCCGGTACCCGAGGAGCGGCTGGTGGCCGCCGCTGACAACCACCGGATCGAGCTGGGGAACGGCCGGGTGCTTCGCCTCGTCGACTCGCCCGGACATGCGCGGCACCACCATGCCGTGCTCGACGAGTCCAGCGGGACGCTGCTGGTGGGCGACGCGGTGGGCGTGCTGCTTCCCGACATCGGGCTGCTTCGCCCAGCCGCGCCGCCGCCGGAGTTCAATCTCGAGGACGCCGTGGCGAGTCTTCACCGCTTCGCCGCGATCGGAGCTGAGCGGGTGGTGCTGACCCACTACGGACCGGTGCCGGGAGATGGCCAGGCCACCCTCGCCGAGGCCGAGGAGGTGCTCCGCTCCTGGGTGGCGGTGGCCGAGCGGGCCGTGGCCGATTCTGCGGACGCCGGCGTCGAGGGGATCGCCCGCGCTCTCGCCGACGCCTTCCTGACGCCGCCGGAGCAGCTCGACGCCGACGCCAGGGAGCGTCTCGAGATCCTCAACGGCGTGCACAGCAACGCCGCCGGCATCGCCCGGTACCTGGCCAAGCGCTCGCCGGGGCCGGCCGTCGACGCACCGGCGTGAATCAGCCGGGGCCCCGGCCCCCGTTGCTCGCCGCGGTGCTGCTCAGCGCGGTGGTCGGCCTGGTGGGCGGCGCCGCGTCCGCCTGGGGTATCTACCACCGGCTCGGCACCGGTCCGACGGGCGGGTCCAGCGGGCTCACCGTCGGCCAGGGCGGCGGTGCGACCGCCGATGCGGTGGCGGCCGACCGGCTTCCCAGCATCGTCAAGGTGATCACCCAGCCTCTCACTGCGGCCGACCTGCTCGGCGATCCTCCGGGCCTGGCCACCGGCTTTGTGGTGAGTGCCGACGGGCTGGTGGTCACCAGCACCCACGCGCTGCGCGGTGCCACCCGCCTGGGAATCGCCACCGCCGACGGGCACCGCTATGAGGCCCTCGAGGTGGCCACCGACGTGCCCCACGGGGTGGCCGTGCTGCGCGCCGAGGGTGCGAGCGACCTCGCCCCACTCGGCTTCGCCGCGCACGCTCCCCATCCCGGCGACCTCGCCATCGCTCTGGGCGCCCCCCCCTTTGCCACGGTCAGCGTCAGCTCGGGCACGGTGGGCTCGGTGGGTCGCAGCCTCAGTGAAACCGGAGGAGGAACCGGCTCGGGGCTGGTCGACGCGCTCACCGTCGAGGCCCTGGCCGACCCGCGCAGCGACGGTGCTCCGGTCCTCGACGCCGCCGGTGCGGTGATCGGCGTGGTCTCCGGGGGCGCTCATCCCGGGGTGCCGGGGATGGTGGCGGGCTCCGGGCGGGCCGCGGCCGCGCTGGTCGACCGTGCCGTCCACGGCACCAGTGACGGCCACGGCAGCTTCGGGGTTGAGGCGGTTCTGCTCGACCCGGCGACCGCGGCCGCGGCCGGCGTTCCGTCCGGTGCCCTGGTGCGCAGCGTCGATGGCGGCGGTCCGGCGGCGAGTGTCCTTCGGCAGGGCGACATCGTCACGGCGGTCAACGGAGCTGCCGTCGACGCCGCCCATCCGCTGGACCCCGGCAGTTTTGGCATCGACCCCGGACAGCCGGTGCAGCTCAGCGTCATGCGCGCCGGCGCGGCGGTGGCCGTTGGCCTGACGGTCGCCTCAGGCTGACAAAGCTCTAGGATCGCCGGCCATGGAGCTCACCTATCTGGGTCGCTCGTGCATCCGTCTGCGCGGACGAGATGTTCAGGTGGTCATCGACCCGGAGACCGATGCACAGCTGCGCGGCGCCGATATTGTGGTGCGCACCGATCGGGCCACCGACGTCGTGCGCCTGCGTCCATCTGACGCCGGTGGTCCGCAGCTGGTCAGCGGCCCGGGAGAGTACGAGATTCGCGGCGTGCCGGTACGCGGCCTCTCCGCCGGAGCGGGCACGCTGATGCGCGTGGCAGTTGACGAGGTACGCGTGGTGGCGCTCGGGTGCTTCGCTCAGCAGCTGAGTGAGGAACAGATCGACGCTCTGGGACACGTCGATGTGCTTGTCGTCCCAGTCGGGGGTGGCGACGCGCTGAACGCGTCGGCGGCCACCAAGCTGGTGCGCGCGCTCGAGCCCGCGATCGTGGTCCCGGTGCGCTACGCGGCCGGCGTTGCCGACGGTGACTACGAACCGGTCGACCGATTTGCGTCGGAGATGGGGCTGCCCGAGACGTGGGCCGCGCAGCCCAAGCTGAACCTCAGCGGCGCGTCGGCGGCGGGCGAGGAAACGCGCGTGGTGATCCTCGAGCTGCGCTCCTGAGCAGTGCGTGAGCCGAGCCGCGGCGAAGGAGGTCCGTCGGTTCGGTGCTGGGCGCTGGTAGCATGGGAAAAACCGGTGCACCGAGGGGTCCAGCCTTGACCAAGTACGTCTTCGTAACCGGAGGCGTCGTCTCCTCCCTCGGCAAGGGGATCACCGCCGCATCCATCGGCACAGTCCTCAAGGCCCGTGGCCTCGAGGTGGCGATGATGAAGCTGGATCCTTACCTCAACATCGATCCGGGCACCATGTCGCCCTACCAGCACGGCGAGGTGTTCGTCACCGACGATGGCGCCGAGACCGACCTCGACCTCGGTCACTACGAGCGCTTCGTCGACATCGCCTGCACCAAGGCAAGCAACATCACCACCGGCAAGATCTACGCCAGCGTCCTCGCCAAGGAGCGGCGCGGCGACTACCTCGGCGCCACTGTGCAGGTGATCCCGCACATCACCAACGAGATCAAGGAGCGGGTGCTGCGGGTCAGCCAGAACCAGCAGCCCGCGCCCGACGTGGTCGTCGTGGAGGTGGGCGGCACGGTGGGTGACATCGAGTCCCTTCCCTTCCTCGAGGCGATCCGCCAGCTGAAGAATGATGTGGGCCGGGGCAATGTCTGCTACGTGCACCTCACCCTGGTGCCGTTCGTCGCAGCAAGTGAGGAGTTCAAGACCAAGCCGACCCAGCACAGCGTCAACACCCTGCGCTCGATCGGGATCCAGCCCGACATCATCGTTGCCCGCAGCGAGAAACCGATCGCCGCGCAGCTGAAGGAGAAGATCGCCCTGTTCGGTGACGTCGAGCAGCGTGCGGTGGTCAACGTCCCCGACGCGCGTTCGATCTACCAGGTCCCGCTGGTGCTCGAGCAGGCGGGGATGGGGGAGTACATCCTCGCGGTACTCGGAGTCGGCGATGCCAGAGCGCCTGAGCTCACCGAGTGGCGCGCGTTGGTGGAGCGAATCGAGGCGCCCAAGCGGCCGGTCAGGATCGCGGCAGTTGGCAAGTATGTGGAGATGCCCGACGCCTACATCAGCGTGACCGAGTCGCTGCGCCACGCCGCGGTGCGCCACTGTCTCGACCTGAAGCTGGAGTGGATCAACTCCGAATTGCTCGAGACCGGCGATGCCGCCGCCGTGCTGGCCGGGTTCGACGGCATCGTGGTCCCCGGAGGATTCGGCCATCGCGGCATCGAGGGCAAGCTCCGCGCGGCCCGTCACGCCCGGGTGCATCGAATTCCGTATCTCGGGCTCTGCCTGGGGATGCAGTGCGCAGTGATCGACCTCGCCCGCGAGATCCTGGGCACCGACGACGCTAACTCCACCGAGTTCAACGCCTTCACCGCCAACCCGGTGATCGACCTGCTCCCCGAGCAGCGCGACATCGAGGATCTCGGCGGCACCATGCGCCTCGGCGTCTATCCCTGCACGCTGGAGCCCGGAAGCAGGGCGCAGCGCGCCTACGGAGAGACGGTGGTCTACGAACGGCACCGGCACCGCTTCGAGTTCAACAACGCCTACCGCGAGGACTTCGAGCGCGCCGGGGTGGTCTTCAGCGGGATCTCGCCCAACGGCCGGCTGGTCGAGATCATCGAGCTCCGCGACCACCCGTTCTTTGTCGGCTCGCAGTTCCATCCCGAGTTCCGCTCCCGGCCGAACCGGCCGCACCCGCTCTTCCATGACTTCATGGCCGCCGCCGGCGCGCTGGGTGCCGCTGACGACGAGGCCGGGGCGGTGGTGGTCAAGCCCAGCGCCGAGACCCGCGCCGCCTCAGCGTGACCGGGGAGCCGGCACCGAGGCGCACCCTCGCCGGGCGCGTGCTGCTGGTCTCCGGCGGCAGCCGCGGCATCGGCCTCGCGGTTGCCCGGCGGGCCGCCCGGGACGGGGCACGCGTCACCCTGGTGGCCAAGACCGCGGAGCCCCACCCGCGCCTCGAGGGCACGGTCTTCACCGCCGCCGCTGAGGTTGAGGCCGCCGGCGGGGAAGCACTTGCGGTGGTCGGTGACATACGTGACGAGGCGGTGGTCGAAGCGGCCGTGCGCCAGACCGTGGAGCGCTTCGGCGCCCTGGACATCTGCGTCAACAACGCCAGCGCGATCAATCTCGACGGCGTTGAAGCGCTGGAGATGAAGCGCTACGACCTGATGCAGGACATCAACACCCGGGGCACCTACGTGGTGAGCCGGGCATGCATTCCACACCTGCGGCGTTCCTCCAACCCGCACATCCTCACCATGTCGCCGCCCCTCAGCCTCGACCCCCGCTGGTACGCGCCACACCTCGCGTACACGATCGCCAAGTTCGGCATGAGCATGTGCACCCTGGGCCTGGCTGAGGAGCTGCGCGACGCCGGCATCGCCGCCAACAGCCTGTGGCCGCGGACCATGATCGCCACCGCGGCGGTGCGCAACCTGCTCGGGGGCGAGGCGGCGATCGCCCGCTCCCGGTCGCCGGAGATCATGGCCGATGCTGCCCACGTTATCCTCACCCGGCCGAGCCGTGAGGCCACCGGCAACTTCTACATCGACGACGAGGTGCTCGCCGCCGAAGGCGTCACCGACCTCTCCGGCTACGGGCCCGCCGACCCCGCCGGCCTGGTGACCGACCTGTTCCTCGAGGGCTGAGGCGATAGCCGCGACGGAACGCCCTCCGGGCATGGTCGGCAGGGACCGGCACCGCGGTCTCGAGCTGCTCCGAGCCACCGAGGCCGCGGCGCTCTCGGTTGGCCGCTGGCTGGGCCGAGGGAACAAGTCGGGCACCCGTGACTCGGGGGAACAGGCGCTCGAGGACGCCCTTGCCGGGATGCCCTTCGACGGCGAAATCGTCATCGGAACCGACGCGGCCAACAGCACGCTGACCCGGGGCCGGCGGGTCGGGGTGGGCCGCGACCGGGTGGACCTCGCCGTGATTCCGGTCGACGGGGTCAGCCTGGTGGCCCGCGGCCTCTCTCAGGCGCTGAGCGTCGCCGCCGCCACCGACCCCGGAGGCATCAGGCAGCCGCCCCCGGTGGCCTACCTGCACAAGATCGCGGTGGGACCGGAGGCGCGCGGCTCGATCGACATCCATGACACCCCGGAGAACAACCTGCGCCGCATCGCCTTCGCCATGGAGGTGCAGGTGCAGGACCTCACCGTGGTGATGCTCGACCGGCCCCGGCATCAGGCTCTTCTGGAGAGGGTGCGGGAACTGGGGGCGCGGGTGGCCCTGATCAGCGACGGTGACGTGGGCGCGGCGATGATGGCGGCCTGGCCGGGAAGCGGGATCGACGTGATGCTCGGCTCGGGCGGCACCAGCGAGGCCATCCTGGCTGCGTGCGCGATGCGCTGCCTGGGCGGCGAGCTGCAGTGCTGGCCCTGGATCCGCCACGAGGATGAGGCCGAGGCCCTGCGTGAAGCCGGGATCAACCCGGACGAGGCAATCTCGATGCAGGACCTCGTCCCTGGCGACGAGGTGGCGATCGCGGTCACCGGGATCACCGGCGGGGGCCTGCTCCGCGGGGTGCAGTACCACAACTGGTGGGCGGAGACCCACAGCCTGGTGATGCGCGCCAGGAGCGGCACAGTCCGTGAGATCTCCACCAAGCACCATGTGGCGCTGCCGCCCGAGCCCGGGCATCAGGTGCGCTAGCGCGTCTGAGGCCACGGCGGAGCCGTTCCATGTCCGTGTACGTTGTGTAATCATGTAATCCATGACAAACTCCGCCACGACACCCACGGACGAGCTCACCGGCTGGTTTCTCGGCCGCATCCCCGACGACTGGTTCACCGCCGCCCCCCGAATCAGCGGCGACCGCGAGGAGGTGCTGGTGATCGGCACCCTCCCGGAGGCCACCCTTGACGAGGGCGCCAGCGAGCAAACCCGCGGCGCAGCCCGCGCCTCGCGGATCGACCGGTTCCGCAGCGAGACCAAGCGCAAGCGCATCGCCATCGCCGAGGAGGGCGAGCGGCTCTTCGGTCGCAAGGTGTCGTGGGGCGCGGAGTGCGGCGGGGAGCAGCAGCTCTTCACCACCCTTGGGGTGCCGGTGATGACCCGGCTGCGCCTGCCCGAACGCCATGTGCTCGACACCCTCATCGACGCCGGGGTGGCGCGGAGCCGGAGTGAGGCCCTGGCCTGGTGCGTGCGTTTGGTGGGCACGAACGAGGAGGACTGGATCAGCGGCCTGCGCGAAGCCCTGCAGGGTGTCGAGAAGGTCCGCGCTCAGGGACCGGACAGGGCGGCGCCGTCCGAGAGGTCCTGAGCCAGGACGCTCCGGCGCCCACCGCCGACTGACGCCGGCCGGCTGGCGATCGGCGCCGCCGGGCCGGGTACCCTGAGCCGATGCGTGCCCTGGTCGCCACCGCTGCCGGTGCGATCGAGGCCGCCCCGGTGGCCGCCGCGGCGCGGTCGGGACAGCGGCTCCTTGCCGCCGCCGCGGCGGACTACATCCCGCTGCCTGAGGGCGCCACGCTGGTCCATCTCCCTGGGCGCCGAGCGAT
>JBHEMT010000169.1:0-6370 GCA_046262435.1 Candidatus Dormibacteria bacterium
GCCTGCCGCTAGGATCACATCGTGGGCAAGCGCATCTCGGTCTACCTCGAGGATGAGGACATCGGCGACCTCAACGCGCACACCCGCCTCTCACCGCTGAGCAGGAGCGAGGTGATCAGCGTCGCCCTGCGGCGCTTCCTCCGCGACGAGCGCCGGCGCGCGCGAGGGGCAGCGGCCCCGGACGCCTCAAGGACCGAGCCGGAACTCGCCCGCCGGGTCGCCGCCGGCGAGCTCTCCTCCCAACCGGTTGATGGGCTTCAGGCAGCCTCATCAGGGGCACCCTTCGGAAACTGACCACCGGCGGCGACGGTTTGAGCCAGACCCGGCCGCGGTATCACCAAGTTCGACACCAGCGTTTCCCGCCCAGCCCGTCGCCAGGAGCCTGAAGCTCCAGGAGTTCACGTGCCGACCTACGGATACCGTTGCCCCGGCTGCGCCAACGAGTTCGAGGTATGGCAGCGGATGACCGATGCGGCCGGAGCTGACTGTCCCACCTGCGGGACCGCCTCGAAACGGCTCTTCTTCCCTGCCGGCATCGTCTTCAAGGGAGGCGGCTTCTACAAGACCGACTCGCGCGGCGCGGAATCCGCCACGCCCGCGCCGGCCGCCAAGAGCCCGGGGGACGGAGCCGCGTCCGGCCAGACGCCGGACGGTCAGCGGGCAGCCGGTACCACCAAGACGGGCCAGGACAGCGCCACCCAGCAGGGTGGCGGCGGTCAGGCGGCCGACTCTTCGGGAGCCGCTTCAGCTCCCCGGCCCGCCGGGGCGCCCGAACGGGGAACGAGCGCCTCCCCGCCCCCGTCCTCAGCCCCCGCTCCGGCCGCGCCGCCGCGGTCTGGCGGCTCGTCGTCGGGCGCGTCCGCGTAGCATCGATACCAGCCTCATGCGGCGCATCGCCGCCATCTCATCCCAGCATCCCGCGTCCGCCACTCACCCCGTCCGTCCCAAGGAGACCCCATGGCTCACCCGCTGACCGTCACCGACACCAGCTTCAAGACCGAGGTGCTGGAGAGCGACGTTCCCGTCCTCGTAGACTTCTGGGCAGCCTGGTGCTCCCCCTGCAAGATGATCGCACCGATCGTTGAGGAGCTCGCCACCGAGTACGACGGCCAGGTCAAGGTGGTCAAGGTGGACATCGACGCCAACCCGGTGACGCCCGGGCAGTTCGGGGTGATGAGCATTCCCACGCTCATGCTCTTCCGGGGTGGCAAGGCCGAGGAGCGGATCGTGGGGTACCAGCCGAAGTCCGCCCTCAAGGCCAAGCTCGAGGGCGTCCTCACCGTCTGACCTACGAGAGTGCGCACGCGCCATCGCCGCGGCCGGCGGTGGCGCGGCCCGCTAGACCAGCCGGAGCACGTCTCCGACCAGGTAGATGGATCCGCAGGCGAGCACCAGCCCGTTGCTGCCGGCGAGCAGACGGGCAGTTGCCAGCGCATCCGGCAGCGAGCTGAGCGCACGAGCACCTGCACCCCAGCGATGGGCGAGGTCGACGGCACTGCGCGAACGGGTGCTGCCCGGCTGGGTGAAAACCGCCGTTCCGGTCAGGGCTCGCAGGCTGCGGAGCATGGGCTCGACCTCCTTGTCCTGCATGGCGCCGAAAAGCAAGACCACGCTTCTGCCCTCGGCGACCTCGCGCACCGTGGGGATGATGGCGTCGATGGCCGCGGGGTTGTGGGCCGCGTCGAGGAGGATGGGCGGTTCCCCCTCCACCCACTGCAGCCTGCCGGCCCAGCGCACCATGGCGCAGCCCCGCCGGATCGCCGCATCCTCGATCGGACAGCCTCGGGCGCGCAGGGCCAGCGCCACCGTCACCGCCAGCGCCACATTGTCGATCTGGTGGGCGCCGAGCAGGGGCGCGTGCACAGCGAGATCGCCATCCCGGCCGCGCAGGCTTAGGGCCACCCCGGCACGGCCTCGGGTGATGCCCTCGACCCCCACCTCCTCGCCGAGCACGACCAGCTCCGCGGCGCCCCGCTCCCTGGCTACGCGGCGGACCACCTCGAGCGCAGCGCCCCGGGCCGCCGTGACCACGTGGTTGCCCGGCTTGATGATCGCCGCCTTCTCAGCGGCGATCTCCTCCACGGTGTCCCCCAGCTGGGCCCGGTGCTCGAGCGAGATGGAGGTGACCACGGCCACCCCGAGGTCGAGAACGTTGGTGCTGTCCAGGCGACCGCCGAGCCCGACCTCGCAGATGACCAGGTCCGGCTGCTCCTCGGCGGCGGCGAGGATGCCGAGTACGGTGAGCAGCTCGAACTGCGTGGGCCGGCCGACGTGGTCGGGCAGCTCCGCCGCCGCCGACACCACCCGGCCGATCAGCTCGGCGAAGCGATGCTCAGAGATCGACACGCCGTCGATCAGCACCCGCTCGCGATACGAAATCAGATGCGGCTTCACCAGGGTCACGGTGCGCAGGCCCGCCGCGCGGCAGATGCTGTCCACCGTGGCGCACACCGAACCCTTGCCGTTGCTGCCCGCGATCAGAACGCCGCGCAGCCCGTCCTGAGGGTTACCGAGCCGCTCCAAAAGGGCCTGGGTGCGCTCCAACCCGGGACGCATCCCCGGCGCCGCCGCAGAGAGAATCAGCTCCAGGGCGTCCTCGTAGGAGGGCCTCACCGCGGCGGCAGGCCACGTTCGAGCAGCGCCGTGACCTCGACCAGCCAGGCCGCCTGGCGCCGAGCGGGCTCATCGATCGCCTCGATCGCGGGATCACGGTAGAGGCGACCGGTCTGGTGGGCAAGCGCAGCCTGGAAGTCCTGGTACTCGACCAGCTGCGCCGCTTCCACCTCGGCCCATGGACAGTCGGGGACGCCAGGGCGAAAGTGGTGCAGCCGACCCGTCTGGTCGTCGAACCGGGAGGCGGCGGCCACCTCGCGCAGGGGGAGGGGCGGAAGCAGCGCCGCCAAGCGGTCGAGCCACGCTCGCTGCGGGTCCGCCGAACCCTCCACGCCCGCGTCGTGGAACAGCCGGCCGGTGAGCCGGAGCACGGCGATCTGGAAGTGGCGAAGGTACATGAGCTCCGCTCCGTTGACCGCAACCATGCCCTCCGGATCGGCTGACGACCCGTCGAGTCCGACCCCGAAGGGCCGCGCGTAGGGTTTGCTTGCCTCCAGCGAGTTCCAGCGGATGCTGACCAGTGCCACCCGGCTCAGGCCGGCGCGGCGACTGTGCTCCGGCGAGCCTCAGCGAGCCGCAGCGTATTGCGCAACAGGGTGGCGATGGTCATCGGGCCGACCCCACCCGGAACTGGCGTGATCCACCCGGCCAGCGGCGCCACGGCCTCGAAGTCGACGTCACCACGGAGGACGCCTTCCACCCGCGTGGTTCCGACGTCGATGACGCATGCTCCCGGCTTCACATACTCAGCAGTGATCATTGCCGGGCGTCCGATGGCGGCCACCAGCACGTCCGCCTCGCGGCACACCGCGGCCAGGTCCTCGGTGCGCGAGTGGCAGACGGTCACCGTGGCGTCGGCGTTGAGCAGCAGCTGCGCCATCGGCCTGCCGACGATCACGGAGCGGCCGGCCACCACGGCTCGCGCTCCCCGGAGCGGAACCCGGTAGGTCCGGAGCAGCTCCATGATCCCGACGGGGGTGCAGGGCGCAATCGCGGAGCGGCCCTGGGCCACCATTCCGGCGTTGACCGGGTGGAAACCGTCGACGTCCTTGCCCGGGGCCACAGCGTTGAGCACGAGGTCCTGGTCGATGTGCTCGGGCAGAGGCAGCTGCACCAGGATGGCATCGACCGCCTCGTCGTCGTTCAGCTCGGCGACCAGGCAGAGCAGGCCGGCTGTGGAAATGTCCGCGGCGGGCGTGTGCACGGTGGACGCGATCCCCACCCGCTCACTGGTGCTTGCCTTATTGGATACATAGGAGTGCGACGCCGGGTCGTCGCCGCAGAGAACCACATGCAGCCCGGGTCGAGCGCCGCCGCGGGCCACCCGTGCGGCCACCTCCTCGCCGACCTCCGCCTGGATGCGCGCCGCCACCGCACGGCCATCGATGAGGATGGCCCCCATCAACGCTCCTCGGGGAGCCGGCGGGCACGCTCGATGCAGACTCCGAAGCTCTGGAAGTGGCCCGGTACCGGAGGCGACTTGGCCACCCTGACGCTCACCGCCAGGGTGCGGGGCTGCTGCTCGAGCAGCGCGGAGGCGATGGTCTCCGCCACCGCTTCGAGCAGGTGGAAGCGCCGCTCCTCGACGATCTCCCTGACCGTCTCGAAGCAGCGCGCGTAGTCGAGGGTGTCCACCAGGTCGTCCGACCGGCCGGCGGCCCGCAGGTCGGCGCGCAGCCTGACGTCGACCCGGAAGCGGGTGCCGAGCTTCCGCTCCGCGTCGAGATCGCCGTGATAGCCGTAGAACTCCATGCCCTCGAGCAGGAGAGCGTCCCCCTGCGGTGACGCCCCGGGCGCGAGAAGGGCACCGAAACTACTCATAGGCGAGCGACATTGGTCACGGCCGAGATTGTAGGGACGGCCCCAGCCGGGGAGGGGTCAGCTGGCCTCCGAGTTCTCGGCCGGCGTGAGCAGCCGCTCCGCATGGGTCTCGGGGTTGACCATCACCACCTGGAAGAGCTCCTCGAAGTCGCAGTCGAACAGCTGCATCAGCGCCTGGCGCAGCTTCGGCCCGGGATTGCGCGTGCCCGCTTCGAGCGCGGGAATGTAGTTCTGGGTGACGCCGAGCCGGCGAGCCAGCTCGCGCTGGGTGAGGTGGTGCTTGTCACGCATCGCCCGCAGACCACTGGCGCGTACTTCAACGTTCACCCTCCCAACCTACAACGCGACAGTGTGTTTGTCAATGCGAGTCGACTCTGGTGGAGGACGGGCGGGTACGCGACGCGCCCCTGATAGGCTCCGGTCATGTGCCGGGTGTGCCTGAAACGGCCGGAGATTCCCGACGAGCGGTACGGTCGCTGCGAGCAGTGCGCCCGCGGCGGACGGATCGCGTACCGCTTGCGACTGGGCCCGGCGCGCGGCAGCTCCGGGCTGGCGGTGAAGGCGGGCGAGCTCTCGCCGCACGCCCTGCACGCCAAGTTGGGCGGCCCGCTGCTCGCCTACGCCGGCTCGCCGGCCGTGAAACCGCACCTTGGGTTGCACGAGGTGGAGTTGGTCACCGCCAACAAGGGCGCCCGCCTGGAGAGCGTCCGCATCGCCGCCAACCTGGCTCCGCGAGGCGACGACGTGGTCGCCGCACTGCACGCGGCGGCGGAGCGCACCGACGCGTCATGGTGAACCGCTGAGCTCAGAGGTCCTGGCCGCCGTCCGGGTCTTCACCGCGCATCACGGCAACGGCGGTTCGCCCCGCGTCCAGCCACCCCGGCTCGCTGAGCCAGCCCTCGACTCCCCAGAGCAGCACAACTGAGGCACTGCCGTCGGCATAGGCGGTGGCCGACTCCAGCAGGGTCTGCTTGGTGAAAGCCCCCTCCGTCTGCCAGCCGTCAGCCTGCATCTCGCAGATCCACATGTCCTTGCCGCGAGACCGGGCGCGCTCGCCCCAGTAGTCGAGCACATCGCGCTTCCAGCGCACTCGTTTGGACGCGGTGAGTCCCTTGGTTGCCTCAACGGTGGCCAGGGTCGATGCCGAGGTTGAGGGCGTGGCCACATAGACGTCGAGGCCAAGCACGTCGCCGGCGTCCAAAGCCCCGGCGGGGTGGCCGATCGGGGCGGGCACACCCACGTGGTCGTAGAGTCGGGCGAGGGGACTGATGGCGAGCTCGTCGAGGTCGAGGGTCGCTGAGGAGTAGGTGGTCACGACCACGCGATGCTGCGGGTCGACAGCGTGGAGCCGGCCGACCTCGGTGGACAACTGCGCGGCGGGAACGCGCACGGCCGCAGGGGCTCCGCTGACCACATTGTCGAGCGGTTCGTTCTCAACCTGCCAGGCATAGAGCAGGGGCTCACCGGCGTAACGGGCGGCAGCAGCGTCGAGATAGGCACGGTACGACGCGCCGGCCAGGATCAGCGGGACGTGGCGCTGTTCGTCGATGCTGACCCAGCCGGGTACAAAGAGCTCGGGATAGCCGAGGTTGCGAGCACCCACAACCAGCACCACCCTGGTGTGGTGGGCTCCGGGAACCGCGTTGTGCCGCCGCACCCGCGCCAACCAGTCGTCGACCTCGCTGAAGTCGAAGGCTCCCCGGTTGGCCTCGACATCGCCCCAGTACACCGGCAGGCGGACCAGGTCGGGGTCGAGGCTGCCCAGCAGGCGGGTCAGCGCGGCCGGCGGGTCCAAATGGGCAAAGCGAGCCGCCAGCGGGGTGAAGGAGAAGCCCACCAGAGGTGGCTCGGCGGATCGACGATCGGCATGGGCGGGCGCCACGACGGCGCAGAGCAGCGCGATCAGGGGCAGCATGGCGAGGCGGCGCAGGCGCCG
>JBHEMT010000170.1:0-12410 GCA_046262435.1 Candidatus Dormibacteria bacterium
TGGCTGGGCGGCGGTGTCGAACCAGAGCCGGCGGCAGAGCCGCCGCACCTCGGGCATCTGCGCGTACAGCGGCAGCCCGCCGCCGAGGTGAGCACAGATGAGGCGGAGGTCAGGATGCCGCTCCGCGAAGCCGGCGACCAGCCCCGGCGTCGCAGTCCCCTTGCCGGGATACGCGTGGCCGACCGGTTCGCTGCAGTGCAGCGTCCAGACCAGGCCGGCATCAAGCGAGGCAGCGACGACGGCGTCGACCGCGGCTGCATCGTGTCCCCCGTCAAGGGCCCAGCCCTGCGCGTCTGCGTTGAGCTCGCCCAGCCCGCGGAGCCCCAGCCGGGCGCAGCGCCAAACCTCGGCCGCCGCCCCGGGGGCGGCGGGGTTGACCACTCCGAACCCCACCAGCCGGTCCGGGTACCGGGCGACGACCGCGGCCAGCCAGTCATTGGCCTCGGCGCACAGCTCCGGGTCGGCGAAGGGCCAGGTGAAGCACACCGCGCGGTCGATCTCCGCGGCGTCCATCTCCTCCAGCAGCGACCGGGGGGTCGAGACCCGGGCGTTGCCCGCGTGACAGGCGGCGAACCAGGGATCGCGTGCTGCGGTCGCCTCCAGGTTCGCCCGCACCGTGTCCGGGAGCAGATGGACGTGGGCGTCGATGATCACCCCAGCCACCGCCCGGTCGCATACAGGCCGGCACCAAAGGCCAGCAGGCCGGCCGAGATGCCGAGCAGGGCGGTACGCGCGGTTGGGTGGCGGCGGGTGAGGTCGGCCGCAACGATCAGCACCGGCAGCAGAGCCAGCTCGTAGCGGGGAACCGACAGCCAGACCGTCGCCGAGGTGGACAGCAGCCAGATGCCCGCGGCGTAGGCGGCGTAGGACCGGGGCAGCCCGGGCCACACCCAGAGCAGACCGCAGAGCAGCAGACCGGCGACCCCAAAGACCACCTCGAAGAACCACACGTAGGTCAGCGTTGCCGGGGACCGGCTGCCGAGGCGGTGGAGATCGGTCAGCAGCCCGGTCCACGGCGCCCCGAGGATGTGGTTGTACGACGGCGAGGCCTGGGCGTGAAAGTAGGCCAGTGCGTCACCGGTGCGCAACCAGAGGGCGAGCCCGAAGCCGACCAACGGAAGCGGCACGACGAGGATGCCAAGCCACCCCCCGTCCGGTCGCCAACCATGGCGGCGCACCTGCTCGATGGCGAGCGGTGCGAGCAGGGCGAGCCCGGGCACGCGCACGGTGCAGGCGGCGGCGGCCGCGGCGCAGGCCACGGCGCGGCTGCCGTGGCGTGCCTGCACCAGGGCGATTGCAGCGCAGGCTATGAACACGCTCTCGGAGTACACCGCACTGAGAAAGAAGGCGAGCGGCCAGAGGGCGAGGAGCCAGATGGCAAACCGGCCGTCGGCCCGGCTGCGCTCCGCGGCCACCAGGCGGCCGCACCAGACGAGGGCGACGAAACCGAAGCCGGCGCTGACCAGCAGACCGGCGACCAGGGGGTCGCGCACCACCACCGCGACCAGCGCCACCAGGCCGGGGTACCCGGGAAGAAAGCCGTTGTACCGCATCTCCTCACCGCTGCTCGGGTACCCCTGCCGGGCAAGGTGCAGGTACGCCTGCGCGTCCCACTGGGTGAAGGCCGCCCGGATCTCCTCGGCGCCGGGAAAGCCGGGACTGAAGCTGTGGGTCCAGACGGTCAGCACCGGCACCAGCAGAGCGATCAGCTTGGCGGCTGTGTAGGGCCCCAGCGCATCTCTCCACGGCAGGCGGTGACGACCGCGCGGCGCCGGCGCCGGTGGCGATGCTGGACCGGCGCGTAGCGCCGGCCGGGCAGCGGAGCTTCGGAGCGCGGTGCTCACCGGCCGCGCACGTCATAGACAATCACGTGGTCACCGCGCGCCACGACCGGGAACCGGCCCGCCCAGGCGGCCGGGTCCGGCGGCGGTTGGGCGCCGACCGGTTGGTCGTCACGGATCTCCGCGTAGTCGATCCCGTAGCTGTGCATCAACTGAGACGACGCACACTCGGCCTGCTCCCCGGGGCACCCCGCGTACATGGTCACCTCGTCATTGAGGCGGTTGCCGAAGTCGGTTCCATAGCTCCACAGCCAGCCGTAGTACCCGAGGAATGCGGTGCGGCCGCTGCCGACCAGTGCCGGGTCGGTCACGCCCTGCGAGGTGAGCACGACGCTGCCGGCTGGGGTGTGCGCGTCGAGGTCGGCGGCCAGCTGAGCATCGCGCGCACTGAGCATCACGTAGGGGCCGCCGACCGCGTCCGCCCGTGGGGTCCAGGGCAGGAAGCGGAGCATCACCAGGCCTCCGGTCAGCACCAGGCTGGCGATCCCCGCGCCCGCCGCCCAGCGCCGCCACGGTCCGGACAGCCACCACTGGCGCGCCCACGCGCCGGCCAGCAGGGCTGCGCCGAACTGCCACCACACGAACAGCTTGGTGTTGTCCCACTCCCAGCTCTGAAACACCACGGCGTTGGCCAGCACGAAGACGACCAGCAGCGGAAGCACGAAGCTGACGGTCCCGGACCCGAAGGGCCGCACCAACCGGTCGCCCACTGCGCGAAGCCGCGGGGCGGGAAGGCGGCGCAGGCCGGCACCGACGGCCGCGACGACACTCAGCGGCACCAGCACCCCGCAGTTGAGCACCCAGAAGCCCCAGAAGTGCCAGTCGCCGGCGAGCCGAAGAGCCTGGAACGGCAGCAGCGCCACGCCACGCAGCGAGATCGGCGTGTGGTTGCAGGTGGTCCCGGTCGGCGGGGTGATGACCCCGGACATCCAGCCGGGGTCAAGCCAGGGGAACGTGTTGCACACCGCAGCTGTTCCGCGCGGGCCGCCCGCAAGCGCGAGCAGCCGCGGCAGCGCAACCACCACCGCGAGGCCGGCCAGGAGCCACCACTCGCGGCGAGGGTGGCGCAGAGCCATCAGGGGCAGCACCACGGCCAGAGCGATCAGGGTGTGCACATGCACCAGGGGGAGGCTGCCGGTGATCAGGCCGGCAACCCCAAAGGCGGCCCAGCCAGGCGCAGCCCTGCTCAGAGCCACCACCACGAGGGTCAGCACCGACAGCCCGGCGGCGAAGCCGAAAAGAAACGACCGCTGCGGCAACCACCAGGCAAGCAGCGGCGTGTACCACTGCATGTTCGGCAGCGGTTTTGCGGCGTCGGGTGTGATCAGTCCGTCGTAGGCGCGGTGCTGGTCGGCGACAAGCCCAGGCAGACCGGCTGCGGTCGCCACCGCGGCAGCCGGCAGTCGCAGCGGCTCCGCACGAAGTGCGGCCACGGTGCACGCACCGCCCGGAGTGGCGCGGGCGCAGGCGTCGCCCGCCGCGCCGACGAAACCGAGGCCACCGCCGAGGATGCACACCGCAAGGGCCATCACCGCGGCCGTCGCCGAGCCGGTCACCCGCTGACCCAACGACAGCACCAGAGCGCTGATCGCCACGCAGAGCAGGAAGCCCGGCACGGCCAGGGCGGCGCCAAGGTCGGAGCCGAGGACCAGAAGCAGCGCCGACTGTAGATCGGGCAGGTACGGGTAGCGCAGAGGGGTGCCGCTCAGCAGCGGGTTGTCGGGGGGTAGCCCACGGCCGTGCACGAAACTGCTCGCGGTGGTGGCGTGCAGGGACCAGTCGGCCCAGACGGTCTCAAAACCGGCGAGCAACGCGCCACGTTCGGTGCGCAGGGTGTGGGCGAAGATGATCGCGAACAACGCCGCGGCGACACCGAGCCCGACCATGCCGACCCGCGAAGGTTCGCGCCGGCTGAGCTGCCAGCTGGTCCGCCATGCCGCGCGCGGGTCGACCGACGCCCACCTGGACAGGCCAACTGCCGCCAGGGTGAGCAGCAGCGGGCCGGCCAGGCATGCCGTCACGCTCAGCCCGAGCACGCGGGCGCAGATCAGGCTGAGCACCGGCCCGGCAATCAGTCCGACGACCACGGCGATCGCGGCGCGTTCCTCTAGACGCAGCGGGGCGCGCACCAGGCCGAGCACTGCAAGGCCTGCTCCTGCCGTCGACGCCCAGTAGGCGCCGATGGCAAGCGCGGTCACCAGGAGAGCCAGAGACGCAGTGTCCGGTCGGCGGAGAACAGTGGCATGGCGGTCCAGAGCGGGAGGAAGAACACAAAGGCCGCAACGACCAGCACAATCGCGGCCCGGCTGACCGCGATCAGGTGCAGGGTGTGCCCAGCGATTCGCGGACGAGCGCGCCGCAGCGCGGTGAGAGCGTATGCGAAGCCCAGCGCAAGCAGGGGCAGCGAACCGAGGGCGTGGTAGAAGAAAAGAATTCGGGACTCATTGCCGGGCATCCACATCAGCCAGGCGACCAGGTAGCCAAGCACGATGAACGCGGGCACGAAGCGATGATTGAGGGTGGCCGCCAGCACGGTGCACACCGCGAAACCCGCCAGCCCGGCGAGCCCGAGAGCGAAGAGTGCGCCCGGGTGCACCAGTACCGACACCGCGTCGGGCTGCTGCGCCGCGCGAAAGCTGATGATTAGCAGGGTCAGCGATGCCGTTCCCAGCGCGCCAACTCCGACCCGAACCAGAGTGGCCCAGCCGGCCGTCATCCGCCACGCGCAGAACAGCAGCGCCAGCGCGCCGAGCCACCACAGGGCCGGATTGCCAAGGTCGGACACCGAGGCGACCTTGGCGCTGCCCGCCGGGGTGACGTAGTCCTGCGCGCTGTAGTAGAAGAGCACGGGGTGGTACATGATCGGCCACGTGTACCAGCGCGACGCGTACGGATGCGGCCGGCACTCGTGCTCGTGGTACTGCAGTCCCGCACCCATCGCGTCGCTGGTGTTGCGCACCATGGTCACCGGGTCCGGGTTGGGAATCCCATGCACCACCCGCAGGGCAACCGGCTCGGTCGAACTGGAGCCCTGGGGCCCGGTCGCCTGCGTGCACGAGACGTAGCGCGGAACAACGTGGGTCACCGTGGAGTAGCGAGCGAAGCAGGTGACGAAGACCACCCCGGCCAGGAGAGCGGCTGCGGCGTAGTGGGCGACCGCTGCGCGACCCGCGGCCGAGCGCCAGACCTGGGCGGCGCCGCCGTCGCCGCGCCGGAGCCGCTGCAGCACCGGAACACTGGCCAGCAGGGGGCGCTCCAGGCCACGCCCCAGCAGGAATGCGACGGCAACCGCCAGCGGCGCCAGGGCGGTCAGCTTGGCTCCGAAGGCCAACCCGCCGACCACCGCGCCGACGTACAGGGTCGCTCGCCACTGTGCGGGGGTGCGCGCCTGCCAGTGGAGCAGGAAGGCGTAGTAGAAGAGGGCGACGAAGGTGACCGCGATCATGTCGATCACCCCGGTGCGCGACTCCACGATGGCGAGGCCATCGAGAGTGACTGCCCCGGCGGCCACGACGGCGAAGTAGCGCTCGCGGCGCAACCGTCGACCGATCAGATACACGATGCCCACCAGCAGGCTGCCGAAGACCGCCGGGGCAATGCGCCAGGCCAGCGGGGTGAAGCCGAGCCAGGCGATCGGGGGGGCCATGACCAGTTTTGCCAGCGGCGGCTCGGGGTCGAAGTAGTCGATCGCCGGCTGGTGGAGATCCTTGGCCGCATCGACCGGGAAGTACACCTCGTCGAAGACGAACCCGCATCGTTTCACCGGTCCACCGCGGGGCCCGACCGGAACATCGCTCTGACACCCGGTGGTGTTGAAGGGCGTGGTGATGCCCGAGGCGTGCACCGGTGCCCCGGTGAACGGGTGCTCGAGGAAGTCCGGATACACCGGGGTGGCCACCCGGATGACAAATGCCAGCGCAACCAGGCCGAGCAGCCAGGCAAGGTCGGGCCGGTCCAGGCCGAGAAAGGCGCGCCCGCCGATGCGGGGAACGGCGGCCGGAAGCGACCTCGGGGACGGCGCCGCTCCCCTCTCCCGCTCTGCCGGCGGAGCCGAAGCAGTCGGGGCGGGCGGCGTGAGCTGCCGCACCGCGGTCATCGTCTGCGCTTCCGCCGCCGGTTGGCGCCCGCCGGCCGCTCATGAGACCGCTCGGCGCGCTCGCGAGGACGCTCGTTTCGTGCGCCCCCCAGCTCAGCGAGCAACGCCCGGCTGTCCACCACCGGAACCACCAGCTCATCGTCCATCACGCACTTGGGTCCGACCAGGCGGCGCAGGCGGCGCATGTCCACGCCGGCGCCAAGCCGCAGGGCCAGTGCGTCCTTCTCCGCCCAGCGCCGTGCGGGCCGGGGCATGTGGCGCTTGCGCTCTGGCCGCTCGAAGGCGCCACCGAGGCGCATCACCCGCGCACGACGCACCGAGCTGAGCGGGACGCGCGCCCGGGTGGCGAGGCCGTGGACCACCAGGTCCTCACCCTCCACGCGCAGGTAGCCGAAGTGCTGGCGCAGCCACGACGAGAGCAGCAGAGAGAAGAGGAAGGCCGCGGCCAGCGGATACAGGCTGCCGCTGGAGGGACGACCGCCGCGGACGTCAAGGGCGATCACGACGAGCAGCGCCAGGGCAGGGAAGAGCAGCAGCACCCGGTAGCGGCGCCAGCGTTCGACGTCGTAGAGGATGCGGTGGCGAGGTCCCATGACGTGGAGCGAGGATACCGGCTGCCGCCCGGCCGCCCCGGGTTTGAGCGGCCGGGGTCAGCGGCGCTCCGTCTCCGGCTCGACGCTGCGCACCCGGCGCACCGCATCCTGCCACCCGGGCCAGTGCCGGTTGGCGGGCACCCCCGGGTCGGCGGGCTCGAACCGCCGCCCCGCGAGATAGCCTGCGGCGACCGCAGCCGGGCCATCGACCAGTCCCTCACCCACCGCCGCGAGCAGGGCCGCGCCCACCGCGGTGGTCTCGGCACTGGTCGAGCGCACCACGGGCACGCCGAGCAGGTCAGCCTGGAACGCGCAGAGACCGTCCATCACGCTGGCCCCGCCGTCAACCCGTAGCTCGGCGAGGGCGGTGCCCGCTGCGGCCATTGCCTCCACCACCTCGCGGGTCCGGTAGGCCATCGCCTCCACGACTGCACGAACTACGTGTGCCCGGCTCACCCCAGCACTCAGACCGAGCAGCGCGCCGCGGGCCTCCGGGTCCCAGTGGGGCGCACCCAGTCCAGCCAGGGCGGGCACGAAGTAACAGCCGTTGCTGTCGGAAACGCTGTCGAAGAGCGGGCCGGCCTCGCCGGCCGAGGCGATCATCCCCAGGCCGTCGCGAAGCCACTGTAGGCCTGCCCCAGTGACGAAGATCGCGCCCTCCAGGGCGAACGTATCCCTGCCGCCGAGCCGCCACGCGGCGGTGGTGAGCAGCCCGCTGGCCGGAGGCGGCACCTCATTACCGGCGTTGACCAGGACAAAGGAGCCGGTGCCATAGGTGTTCTTGGCCATGCCGGGTTCAATGCAGGCCTGGCCGAAGAGGGCACTCTGCTGGTCGCCGGCCAGCGCACTGATGGGAATCCGCATCCCCATCACCGCGGGGTCGGTCATCGCCAGCCGTCCCGCCGTGTCCACCACCTCGGGCAGCACCCCGGCGGGGATGTCGAAGAGCGCGCACAGCTCAGGGTCGAAGGCGCCGCGGCGCAGGTCGTAGAGCAGGGTGCGGCTGGCGTTGGAGGCGTCGGTGGCGATCCGGGCACCACCGCTCAACCGGGCGAGCAGCCAGCAGTCCACCGTGGAGGCACAGAGCTCGCCGCGCTCGGCGGCGGGACGCAGTTCAGGACGCTCGCGCAGCAGCCACTCAATCTTGGTGGCCGTGAAGTACGGATCGAAGAGCAGGCCGGTCCGCTGCCGGACCTCGGATTCCTCGCCGCGGCGACGATGTTCCCGGCAGAGCGTGCTGCTCCGCCGGTCCTGCCAGACGATGGCCGGGGCGACGGGTGCCAGGGTGCCCCTGGAGAAGACCACAAGGGTTTCGCGCTGGTTGGTGATCCCCAGCGCCGCGGGCACCGTGCCGTCAGCGAGCAGCTCGGTGCAGCCCTCGAGCACCGAGGTCAGCAGGGCCTGCGGATCCTGTTCGACCCATCCCGGCCGCGGGTAGCTAACAGCAAGAGGCCGGTACGCCCGGCGGTGCACCATCCCGTCGGGAGCCACCAGCAGGCAGGTGGTCCCAGTTGTGCCCTGATCGATGGCCAGGAGCAGCGGGTCGCTCAATGGCCCAGCGGCCGGGGGCGGTCGGCGCACGAACATCCGCGCGCGGCGGGAACGGAAACTACCGTGCGCAGCAGCGCGGCGCGCAGCCGCTCCATGTTGTCGGCAAACACGGCCAGCACCTGCTCCTGGGTGACCGGGGTGATGGCGGCGTCCTCCTCGAGTCCGGAGTCGTAGTCGGTGACCAGGGCCAGGGTCGCGTAGCAGAGACCCAGCTCCCTGGCCAGCACCACCTCGGGATACTGGGTCATGCCGACGACGTCCCACCCGGCGGCGCTGAACCAGCGGGACTCCGCCCGGGTGGAGAACCGCGGGCCCTGGATGACGACGATCACCCCACCGCGGTGGACGCGCATGCCCTCCGCCGCGGCCGCCTCGGCGGCGAAACCGCTGAGCTCGGCGCAGTAGGGGTCAGCGGCGCTCAGGTGGGCCACCTCCGGTCCGTCGAAATAGGTGTCCTGCCGTCCCGAGGTGCGGTCCACAAGACCGTCACAGACGACCACCTCGCCCGGGGCACGGTCTCGGCGCAGGCTGCCCACCGCGCAGGGTCCGAGGACGCGCTCCACACCGAGCTCGCGCAGCGCCCACAGGTTGGCGCGGTAGGGAAGCCGGTGCGGCGGCAGGGTATGACCACGACCGTGACGCGGCAGGAAGGCCACCGCGCGGCCCTGCACCTCGGCCAGGGTGATCGCGTCGCTGGTGGGGCCGTAGGGTGTGTCCAGCCGCACCTCCTCGCGCGCCTCGAGAAGCCGGTAGAGCCCAGACCCGCCGATCACTCCCACACGGGCTCGCTGCTCCATGACCGGCGATGCTACGCGGCGCGGGAACCCTAGGATCGTTGACATGCTGGAGCGCGAACTGAAGCTGCACGTGACATCGACCTTTGTTCTGCCGTCGCTGGACGGAGTCGCGGGGCTGCGCGCCGCCCCGGCGGCGCGGCGCACCCAGGACGCGACCTACTGGGACACCCCGGACTGCCGGTTGCTCAGCCAGGGCGTGGGCCTCCGCTGGCGCAGCGACGCCGGCTGGACGGTCAAGTCGGCGGTCGCCGGAGGTGGTGGTGACGAGCCGCTGAGTCGCGAGGAGCGGACCGTGGCGGGGGGGCCGGACTCCCCGCCACAGGCACTTCTGGGACCGCTGCAGCAGCTCATCGGTCCGCTGCCCCTGGCGCCGATCGTGCGCATCCGCACGGACCGCGTCGCACTGGAGCTAGGCGCGAGTGATGGCACCCCGCGGGTGGAGGTGGTCGACGATCGGGTGCGGGTCCTCGATGGTCCGCTGGGGGGCACGTCGTGGAGGGAGCTCGAGCTGGAGCTGCGCCCGGGGGGGACGAGATCGGCCGGTGGCGCGGTCGGTGCCTCGGGCGGCGAGGAGAGCGACGACGCCGTGCTGGTTGCGCTCACGGCACGGCTCCGCGAGGCTGGCGCGGGCGGCGTGATCCGCGTTGCCAAACACCTGCGGGCCCTGGGAGTGACGACGGAGACCGTCCCGGGGAGCCTCGAGGCGCATCAGCTGGCCGGACGCGTCGCCGACCGCCTCTCGCTGGGGTCGGTGCGGGCCGCCGGCGGTGTCGTTCTCCGGCGCACGGGTAGGGCGGATGAACTGGTGGTGGTGCACCGTCCCCATCACGGCGACTGGTCTCTCCCCAAGGGTAAGCAGGAGCCCGGCGAGAGCCTGGAGGCGACAGCACTGCGCGAGGTCGAGGAGGAATCGGGCCTCCGCTGCACGCTGGACCTGCCACTCGGCTGCACCGCCCACCCGCTCGGCGACGGCACCACCAAGGTGGTGTGGTGGTGGACGATGCACCAGGTGGCCGGTGAGCTCACCGCCGGCACTGAGACCGACGAGGTGACCTGGCTCCAACGTGACCGTGCCCGCGGGATCCTGACCCACGCCGGCGAGCAGGAGCTGATCGACCGCGTCCCCTGACCGGTGGGCGGTCGGACCTACCGGTCGAAGCGCCGCCTGAGCAGCTCCCCGAGCACCGCCGTCGCCCCCGCCCCGGCGAGCATGGCTCGCACCCCCGCAGGGCGGGCGGGACGCGCGATCACCGGGCCCGGCTGGCCGGGAAGCGGCAGGCGCCCGCGGGGCAGGACGCCGGCCGGAGCGGCCACCCCGGCGTCGCCATCCGCCTCCCGTCCGGCGCGGCGAGTCCCCCGGTTGGTGCGGTCGCCACGGGGTTCGCCCTGGTCCTCACCCTGAGCGAGCCCACCGGCCCGTTCCGGGTCCTCCTCGATGCATTTCCCCGGATTGGGATCGATCTCCGCGTTGACGGTGGCGCTCAGCATCAAGATCTGGCCGAGGAAGTAGAAGTAGGTGAGCAGGAGAAAGAACAGGGCGAAGGTCTGCCCGTAGGTGCTGAACCCCTTGGCAAGGTGCGCGTACAGCGGGAAGACCAGGGTGAAGAGCTCGAGGAGCACGCCGCCGGCGATGGCGCCCGGAAGCACCTGGCGAAACTTCTGACGGCGGTAGGGGACGATGTAAAAGATGGCCGCGAAGAGCACCGCGCCATCAAGCACGCCGAGCCCCACCTGCAGGACATAGCGGGTGCCGGCGTTGTAGAGGAGGTGGGGCAGGTGGGGAATGCCACCGATTGCGTTGAGCAACGACCCGCTGACCAGCAGCGGAATGGTGAGCACCGTGAAGATCAGGATCACCCCCGCGGCCATGATCTTCTGGGCCACGAAGCCCCGCGGCTTGCATGGATACAGCGAGTTGACCGCCTGGTCAAAGGCCTGCACCAGGGCCGAGCCGCTGAAGGCCAGGCTGAGGACGCCGACCACCGCAAAGATCCCGGTCTTCTGCTTGAACGAGGCGAAGGCCGACTGGATGTCGTGGAACTGGCTCTGGTTCTGGGCGATCTGCCCGGCCACCGCATCCTCGACCTGGCTGGCGATGTTGGGGTCGAGTGAGCGCAGCACCAGACCGAGCAGGGTGACCGTCACCAGCACCAGCGGGAAGAACGAGAGGATCGCGTTCCAGGCCACCACCTTCGACCAGGTGCCCCCCTTCGCCTCCCCATAGCGGGTCAGCACCCTGCCGACGAAGGACCGCATGAACCTGTCTTTCACCGCTGGATGTCTCCTCCCGGGGGAGGTGGCCCCGACAGCCCCTCCGCCGACATATAGTGGCCGAGCCCAGGGCCAAACGTGATAGCCCGGCTATCCTACCCGGCTCGAACCACCCCAACGCCCACGGGTTACCCAGCGGGAGTCGAACGCGCTGTTGTTCAGCGGTCAGGACGCCCTGTACACGGCGCTGGCCGCAGTGCTTGTCGCCCTCCCCCGTCTGCTTGCCGCGGTGGTGATCCTCGTGGCGGGCTGGATCATCTCCGGTCTGCTGGGCAAACTCGTTCAGAAGCTGGCCGAGCGGCTCGGCACCGATCGCCTGACCCGGCGAGCCCGGATCGACAGCGTGCTTGAGCAGCTCGGCGTACGACACGCAACGGCGGGTGGCGTGCTCGCCTTGGTGGTGACCTGGTGCATCCGGGTCGTGGTGCTCGGCTTGGCTGCCGAGGCAGCGGGCATCGGCGGCGTCCAGACCCTGCTCCACGGCATCGCGCTGTACCTCGCCAATGTCGTGGTGGCGCTGGTGATTCTCGCGATCGGGGCCTACGTCGCGAGGGTCGGCGGGGATGCGGTGCGCCGGTTCTCGGACAGCGCCCGCTGGAGCAACGGGCCGGTGCTGGCCGCTGTCGTCCAGTTCGGTGTCCTCTTCCTGGCCCTCGACGCCGCGCTTGCCCAGCTGCACGTTGCCGAGTTCCTCGTCGATGCGCTGCTGGTGGCGATCCTCTTCGCCGCCTCGCTGGCGGCCGGTCTTGCCTTCGGCCTGGGTGGCCGCAGCGCGGCGGGACGCCTCGTCGACTCGATGTCCACAGCCGCCCGCGACGCCTCGGACACCGTTCGATCGCGCAACGACCAGGAAGCACCCGACCCGTGGGCAGTGGCCCCGAGCGTGGTTCGCTCCCCGGTCCGAGCCGGGGCGAGCTCGGCCGACGCCCAGCGCACCGCAGGCGGTCTCGCGGTTGCGGACCAGGGCGGCGGACCCCGCCCCCGCGACGACGGGGCGGATGTGGCCACACCCCCCACCTGACGCCGAACCCTGACCTGCGGCGGCTACGATCCCGCGCGGTGACGCGCTCCCCCCACTCTGGCGTCCGGTCCACCGGCTCAGCAGCCGAACTGCTCGAAACGGCGGCGGCCGCGATCGAGGCATCGCCGGCCATCGACCACTGGCAGCCGGGAGCCGCACGCACCGATGCGCACAACCTGCTCGGCCACATCGGAATCGACCCGGACGATGAGCCCGGCCGCCGGCTCACCGCCGCGGAGC